>NZ_JAWVZL010000043.1:0-25804 GCF_033722195.1 Marinobacter sp. | reverse complement strand
TATAAGCCCTCAGCTCTCCGTATTATCGAATGAACAGTGGGTTGGTGGCAAAGAAGAAAGTAGCTATTATCGCCACCGGGCGAGAGAAAAACGACGCTGAGAATCTGAAGAATATCAGAATAGTGAGCAGAGCCGGTACCAAAGACAAGTATCTGAGCTCGACAGCATCAAGCCCAACCAATGCAAAGGGCCGCACCAGCAGGTAGTACGGGAGCATGTTCATCTCATTTCCGAACATCAGCTGCCAGAACACGGAAGAATCCGACTTCACAAACAGAAAAGTGAAGCCCTCATCCAACCACAGGTCCCGCTCTTCGATCACGAAAATGGAAGCGGTCAGCCAATAGGCGATGATGGACAGAAGGAAGATGGTCGATGGATGTCGCAGGTACGACAATTAACTGCCCTCGCAGATTGCTGGTGGCTTGAAGATTGTATTGGGGCGGTCTTTCAGGTCGAGGCCGCTACACGTTGGTTCGCTGCTTTCTGCCCGGTCGTCGCGGAACCTTGTGCTGCGTTATCTGGGAGAACACCCAGCTCTGTGAGGACCTGACTCATACTTGTAAACTCGAAGCGGCGAAGCAGTGATCGCAGGCGCGCCTCACATACATCCAGATTGTTATAGTGCCGGAACCGGGAAAACCACTTCACATCCAACCGGGGCTGGCCGGGGTCCACTTCCCAGGGGTGGAGGTAAAACACAAAGGGCTGTCCCTGTCGATTGATGCTTCCAAGGCCCCACTGGCTGAACCAGTAGGGGAACAATCGAAAATAGCCTCCCCCTGCGATCGGTAATGTATAGCCTGGAAGCTTGAGAGTACTCAGGGGGAACTCGGCCAGCTCATACCCTTTGTCAGTTGTCAGCGCGTGCGGCCAGCGTGGCGTCCCGGGCATGCCGTAACGGTCGTGATGAACCGGGAAGATTGAGGAATCCCAGGTAAAGCCCTCCTCGAACAGTATATCCAGCGCCCAGCGGGACTGGGCCGTGATGGAATAGCTGGCCGCACGGTAGCCGGTGATGGCGGTGCCGGTTATGTCTTCCAGAATGCGTTTTGAACGACGGGTTTCCTCTCGAAATACTTCCGGGCTCTGGTTGTAAATCAGCTGATGGCTGTACCCATGGCTGGCTATTTCATGACCTGCTTTCTGAATTCGACGAACAAGTTCCGGGGAGCGCTCAGCAACCCAGCCCAGAGTGAAAAATGTGGCCTTGGTGTCATGTTCGTCAAACAGTGCCAATAGTCGATCGGTATTGGCCTCCACGCGATATTCCATGGTGGACCAGTCATTCCGGTCAACCGCCTCAGCGAGAGCGGCGACCTGGAAATAATCCTCAACATCTATGGTCAGTGCGTTTCTCATATGCGCTCCTACCGGACTTCAGCCGGAAACGGCTCCAACCGTCTGCTCTTGTCCACAGTACCAGACAGAAATTGCCTCATTACCTTTTTTCGGCACACAGGGGCCTACTGCTTTTTCAATGGCATGCAGATACTGCCGAAGCAATGCGGCCTTGCGAGCGTCTGAATGGGTCTCGAATACCCATATGCCCTTGTAGTTATTGAGATTTTCGAGAGCATCAGGGTAGTTCTCCACCTTGGTGAAGTGATTTTCGAAACCCTGCTCAAAAGGAAGCATCGGTAGGCTGCACGAAACCGGTAATGTCCGATTGTAGTAACGGATAGCGGTCTGGGCATGGTGAGTAACTACCAACATCGCCTGATCAGATTCGCAGTGCTGCACGGTGTCCAGAAACACGGGTTTCCAACCGATGGAAGGGCCCTTTTCCGAGGCAAGCGTGGACAGACCCAGTGCCGCCAGCAAAACCACAGCGACCGGTGCTGAGAATCTGCGGGCAACTTGGGCGATTCCGTAGGCCATGATAACCAGAAAAAACGGCAGAAATGGGACAAAAAAACGTGGTGAGAAACTGGGAGCCACCTGAGAAACCAGGAAGATCAGAAGTACCGGCAGCGAACAGATCGCAGCACTGACCACCACGAGCCGTTGGTTCGGAGACAGGCGTCTCAGGCCTCCAGTGTGCCTCACTACAAACACGGCAGCTGCCATAACACTAAGCACACCGAGCAGGAGCAGCGACCGTCGAAGCCAATCCGGCCCCTCAGGCGAGGCCCCGGAATATAAGAAGGACAGGTCCAGCAATGCCCGGAAACCCGGCTCGGTGAGCCAGCCAAGCTGCCCGGCCTCTTTGTTGAGCACAAAAAAAACCAGAGGCAGGAAGCTCAACAGGATCAAAAAATGCGCCCAGAACCAGTACCAGAACTGGCGCCGGTCCTGGATCATGAAAAGCGCGGCCATTCCAACCGCAAAAACGCCAAGTGACACGAAAAGATGGGCGTGAACACCCAGGGCACCCGCGATGGCATACACCAGCCAGTAGCCTTGCTGGTTGTCCAGCGCGGCCCTGGACCAGGCAAACCAGAGCGCAGCCATAAAGAACAGGGCCAAGGCGTATCCGCGAATCTCAACGCCATAACGGATCAGGTAATAATGGCTGAAGAACAGCACCAGAAAGAGACCCGCAACCCGAAAGCCCCCGTGCCGTCGCACAGTAACGTAGAGGAGTGCGCCGGCGAGCGCATAAGCAACGAATGAGAATGCCCTAAGCCAAAGCTCACCGTAGGATATGGCTGTCCAACCCTTGAGCAGGATGTAGTAGAGACCCATGTTCGCTTCATACTGGACAAAAAAACTGAAGAGCTGATCCCAATCCAGTGAAATAAAGTACGTGGTCAAAGCCTCATCAAACCAGATGCCACGCTGAAGGCTGACTGAATAACCGAATACAACCGCCAGCAGGAATGCGACGAACACGCAGCCGGCGAGGATTGTCTTTTCCAGGCGACTCTCTGCCTCAGACTTCATGTCCGGCCACCGCTTTCTTGCCCTGGATCACGCCCCTTTTCTGTTCGGCATTGAGGTGTTCCTCGATCAGATAAAGAGGCCGTCGTTTTGTTTCATCGAACATGCGCCCGAGATATTCCCCTAGCACACCGAGAAAAAGTAACTGGATACCACCGATGAACAGAACCACCGTCATCAGGGACGGGTAGCCAGGGACCGGGTCGCCATATATCAGGGTTTTCAGGATTACATAGACGCCATAGGCAAAGGATCCTAGTGACAGCATCACACCGATGTAGGAGGCCAGTTTCAATGGTGCGGTGGTGAATGAGGTGATGCCGTCCAGCGCAAAGTTCCAGAGTTTCCAGTAGTTGAACTTGGTTTCGCCTGCGTATCTGGGATCCCGGGTGTACTTGAGAGCGGCCTGACGATAACCGATCCAGGCAAACAGGCCTTTCATGAATCGGTTTGACTCGGTCAGGTTCCTGAGCGCCAGAACTGACCTGCGGCTCAGCAGGCGAAAGTCGCCGGTATCCCTGGGAATGGAGACACGCCCGAGGTTGCCAACAAACCGGTAGAACAGGCTTGCGGTGTAACGCTTGAGAAATGTCTCGCCCCGCCGCTCGGTGCGCTGACCATACACCGTGTCGTATCCCTGCCTCCATAAACTGACCATTTCCGGAATCAGCTCGGGCGGATCCTGCAGGTCAGCATCAATGATGACAACGGCATCACTCTCGGCGTGGTCGAGTCCCGCGGAGAGGGCTGCTTCCTTACCAAAGTTTCGGGACAGCCGGATCAACGAAACTCTGGGGTCATTACCGGCCAACTTCTTGATCATCGCCACGGATTCGTCTGTGCTGCCGTCGTCAACAAACAGCATCCGGCCCTCGATGGAGTCTTTCTCCCGCAGTCCGTCGAGCACTGAAACAACCCGCTCATAGAAATTGTCGAGGACGGTTGCCTCGTTATAGACGGGTACAATTACTGTGAGGCTATCCAATGCCCTACTCTCCTAAACTTGAAAGGTCCAAACCTTGTTCAGCACGAAAGTCACGATGAAGACAGTTCCCGTCGCTACCAATTGGGCAAAAATGTAATGCCAGGCCAGGTAATTGGTCGAAAACGCCATGACTCCCAGGTTCAACAGAAAACCGAGGCTCGCCACCACCAGAAACATAAGCGCTGAAGCACTGTAGGAACGCCGGGTTTTGTTGAAAAGATATCTCCGATTGAGGGCGTGATTTACCACAGCGCCGACGACAAAACCGACGCTTGATGCGATCACAGGGGTGAACATCAAGACCTCGACGAACACCAGAAGCACGGAATAATGGGCGGCCGTGCCTGCGAGCCCAAGCGTCCCATAGATCACGAGCTGGAAAAGATGGTCTGTCCTGAACATAGTCATTCCAATCGACGCGACTTCCAAACAATCCCTGTTACTGGTTCCGCTCGCTAACGAAACCGATAATCAACCCCAAGCAGGATCCAGTTTTCATCGTATTCCCGCTGCACTACGTCACTGGTGCGCTGATTGTGACCAATGCGCCCGCTTACAATCAGCTTCCGGCTGGCCTGGTAATTCAGGCCCAGGTCCACTTCGCTCACGGTATCGTCCGAGTCGTCGCTGTCGTAAGTGAGGTAGGAGAGGCCGACACCGGCGCTGGCCTCCCATCTCGGCGCAAGAGGCCGAATGTACCGGAGGTCGCCGCCGACACGCTCTTCCTGCTCATCGGTCTCCAGGTAATCCTGACGGCTGGCGTCTACGCCAATGTTGACCTGGCTGCCGTTGCTGAAACGCTTGTCCAGCCCGGCGCGGATCGCGGTGACCTCCACTGCGGTGGTCTGCTGCAGATTGAACACGAAGCCGGCAAATCGAACGTCAAAATCGGAGGTCTGGTCAGTGAGCTCCCGGCTGGCGGTGATGTAAAAGTCCGCCGAGGGGTTGATCTGCCGGTCGAAAGACAGGCTGCCCACCAGGCCATCGCTCTTGTTGCTGAAACCACCGGCCTCGGTTTCGATTTCGCTGACACCGATCGAGCCGCTGAGCTGTGTGGTCGCCCATGCCTTGGAGGCTATGAGGCTGGCGGTGTTGCGGTCGATCTCGGTGCCCGTGTCCAGCTCGGCACGGTCGGTGGTCAGATCTATGCCGCCATTCAGCGTGCTGCTGAACAGGTGGTTCCAGGCCACGGAGCCGATGACCCGTTCACTGTCTTGCTGGGCATCATCTTCATACTCGGTGTTCTGGTATTTGGCTGAGAGCTGGAGCTGATCTGTCCGGCTCAGCTGCAATACGTAGCGCGGGCCCGTGCTGAACAGGTTCTTGCGCACCCGGTTGTCCGGCGTATCCGGGCGCTGGGAGGTGCGCCGGACATCACTGAGATTATCCGAGAGATCCCAGTAAAGTCCCTGTGCCAGCTGGCAAGTGCCCTGAGCGCCCAGATCGGTAGAGGTCTCCGGATCAAAGGTGTCGTCTAGCCAGTAGCTGTAGGCGAGACTGCCACCGAGGCTTGCGTTGCATTGGCCGGGATCGGTGGCGTAATTAATCGCCAGACCCACCCGGGTTTCAAGGTCACTTTGCTCGTCTACGTGGGTCTTGGCTGCGTTATCGCTGTAGCGGGTGTCCAGCGTACCAGTAAGCTGCAGCGGTGCAGCGGACACCATCGCCGGCGCAACCACTAGCGACGCCGACAGGGACAACGCAGGTAGCAGTCCTAGGTGTCTAACCATTAATCACTGCTCCCACAAACTTGTCCGGATTGAAAGCGGTCGCGGCATTTTCCACCTGGCCCGGGGAAATGCGGCCGTGGGGCACCACCAGCATGGAATAGTCGGCCAGCTCGCCCAGTATCCGGGCATCCGGCGACTCGGTGATGGGCGCGGTGTCCAGCACAATGAAGCGGTCCGGGTAGCGGCGGCGTACCGCCTGCAGGAACTGTTTCATACGGAAGGAAGTGAAGAACTCCGACGGAGACTCTCGACGGCTGCCCGCCGGTATCAGCCGCAACCGCGGTATGCCGGTAGGATAGATGATGCGGGCAATGTCGTAGTCCGGATCGTCCAGAAAATCCGTCAAGCCGCTCTCCGGCGCGATATCCAGAGTGGCATGCATGGAGGGCTCGCGCAGGTTGCAGTCGATCACCAGGGCGGTTTTTGACTGATCAAACGCAAAAGCCGCCGCCAGGTTCAGCGCCACGAACGATGAACCTGCGCCCTCGCCCGCCCCGGTCACTACAAGCGTAAAGTTGTTGCCGCCAGACACTTCCAGCAGTTTGGTCCGCAGGTTGCGGAAGCGGTTGACCAAGTCACGGTTGGGCGACTCGGGGTAGATGATGCGCCGCTCGTCCAGATCGTCGCCAGTGAGCTTGCGAGGCTCCTGCATGCGGACGATCTGCTTGCTGATGACATACTTGTCGACAGCGCCGGCGCCAAGTTCCAGGGAGCTGGGCACCAGCATCCGGGAATCGTCCCACTCTGAATAGGGTGCCGCGTTGTTGCCCTTGTCCTGTGACCTCAGCCACTGGCTCTCATCACCCTGTCCCGTTGTTTGCTCCTGCTCCGGTTTGGCTTTCTTCTTTTTTGCCACGCTGTCCCTGCTTTGTTGTGGATCGGTCATCAAATAGCTCCCATCACTTTCGAAATGGCGATCGCGATGTAAACAACGCTGACGATGACGGCACAGACGATGACAGCAATCGTCAGCCGACGCTCACGACGCTTTTCAAACGGAGTGCGGACCCTGGGCAACTGCACGAGCACCGGCAAACCGATGCCTTCCTCGAGCTGCTGTCTTGCGCGGACGCGCGGATCGATCTGGAGCAGACCGGCCACGGCGCCGAAGGGCGCAGCCAGGCCAAGCAGGATGCCTGCTGCTGCAAACAGCTCGAACTTGGGTCCGGAGGGCGTTCTGGGGTACTGGGCCGTTTCACTGATTTCGAAGTTCAGGCCCTGGCCCTCGATGTCCAGATGCATGGAAACACGGGCTTTTTCACGGCGCTTGAGCAGGTCATCGTAGATCTGTTTGTTGACTTCCATGTCCCGCGTCAGCTCGGAGTATTCCGCCTTGTTGGCCTGAATGCGCTCCATACGCTCGGCCTGGTCTGCCAGTAACCGCTCCAGCGAGCGGATGCGTGTTTCGATGGTCTCAATGTCAGCCCGAGTGGTGACCAGTTTGCCGCGCAGGTCCTGATAAAGAGGGTTTACGAGGGTCTGATCGCCTACCGGCGCTGCGGACTCAGCCCCGCTGGCGAGCGCGGCATCACGCTGTTTTCGCAACTCCGCTAGCTGCTCCTTCAGGATCACGATATCCGGGTAAGTGTCATGGTATTGCAGCCGGAGGTTGTCCAGCTGTTGCTCCATGGCCTGGATGCGCTGCTGGTAGGCGTCGGGCGAGCGACCGCCCTGGCTCAGTGTCGGGCTGACGCTCTCGAGCTGATCCTGCAGGGAGCGGGCACGGGTTTCGAGTTCCTGCTTCTCCAGCCGGGCCAGCTCGATCTGACCGCGCAGGTTGGCCATCCGGCTGTTGGCCTCAGCCTCCGTACCATCAACGTTCTTGGATAGGAAATCCTTCAGCCGGCCCTCAACTTCCGCCAGCTGGCGCTCGTAGCTCTTCACCTGCTTGTCGATGAAATCGTAGGCGCTTCGGCTTTCCGCCCGCTTGCGCTGGTTACTTTCCTCGATAAACAGCTGCCCGAGTTTTTGCGCCACTCTGAATGCCTCAAGGGGCGATTCGGACTTGTACGTGATGGCGAAGTAACTTTCACCCCGGGGACGCACGCCCATGTTGGAGCGCAGATATGCAACCCGCGAGATGAGTTCGTCCTCCTCGATATTTCCAGCCCCGGCGCCGAAAATGGCGGGATCTGTCGCAACGCGTTCCATTACGCTGCGCTTCCACAAGGTCTCTTTTGCAACAGACGTGCGCTCCGAAATTTTGGTCGTGACTGCACTGCCTTCCATCAAGGGGGTGATGATGTTGCTGTCATCAACGAAGATGATCACCTGGGACTCGTACTTGTAGGGCCAAAGGAACCCTGCAGCCAGTACAGCAAAACTGATGACAACAAACAGGAAAAAGGCCAGCCACTTGTGTGAGCGGACCTCCCGGAGAACTTCCTGTGGCAGTTGAGAGAGTGGAAGTGCCATAACCTTAACCTAAATTCCTTTTCAGTCGGCCCCGGAAACTGCCTGCCTGAAGTGAGTCTGTCTTTCCGTTAGAAATTACGTTCCGGTACAGCGAGGATGTCGCCCGGCCGCATGGTGTAATTGGTCTTGATATCACCTTCGGTCAGGATGTCATCCAGCTTCACCGGGATGGCAACCACCTCACCGTTCATAGGCCGATAAAGCATGGCGTCATTGAGGTCGGCAAAGGGATTGGCTCCGCCGGCTGACAGCAGCATGTCCAGGACTGTCATCCCGTCGCGATAGGGGACGGACATGGGCTGGGCGACAGCGCCGGTCACCCTCACCCGATCGGTGAACTCTGTGCTGCCCATGGAGGTGACCACGACGCTCACCTGCGGCTCGCGGATATAGGCCGACAGGCTTTCTTCGATGGTGTCCGCCAGGGCTTCCGGTGTGCGGCCGGCCGCCTGCACATCCCCTACCAGAGGCACGGAAATCATGCCATCGGGACGGATGGGCACCGAGCTGCTGAGATCCGGATTGCGCCATACGGACACCGAGACCACGTCGGTCACACCGAGGATGTAGGGATCTCGCTGTGAGTCCCCGGACATGTTCAGGGCCTGCTGAATCTTCTCCGGCGAGGAGCCCGGATTGCTGGCGCAGCCTGCCAGCAGGCCAATGGCAAGAAATGAAACTGCTACAGAAAAAGCACGGTAAAACGGGGTCATCGCACTACCTCTAGACAGGTCCTTGTTTAATCCGTGTTCCGGAGCCTGTAACTTCCGGAACTACCTTGATCCTTTCTTGAACAATACCACTTCCACTGTCTGGATTATAATCAACAAATCCAGCAACAGGCTCTGATTCTTTATGTAGTAGAGGTCATAGCGCAGTTTCTCGCGGCTGTCCTCTTCATTGTCGGCGTAGGCAAAGCATAGCTGGGCCCAGCCGGTTATGCCGGGTTTGACCCGGTGCCGTTCATTGTAGAAGGGAATTTTTTCCGCCAGTTGGGTAACAAACATCGGCCGTTCCGGTCTTGGGCCCACGAACGACATTGTGCCATTCAGCACGTTGAAGATTTGTGGCAACTCGTCAATCCGGACCTTGCGGATGAATTCGCCAACCCTCGTGACGCGGGTATCGTTCTTCCGGGCCCAGACAGCGCCGTCCTTCTCCGCATCGGTGATCATTGAACGGAACTTGTGAACCTTGAATACTTTGCCGTTGAGACCAACCCGTTCCTGGCTGTACAAAACCGGCGCCCTGAGTCCGTCCTCCAGCTTGATGGCTATTACCGTCAGCAGCATCAGGGGAGATGACACCAGGAAAAGCAGCCCCGCGGCCACCAGATCAATGGTGCGCTTGCCCAGACCGGCCACCGAAGACAGGGTATAACCGTCGGAGAACACCAGCCAGCCACGGGTGATCATTTCCAGGGCCACCTTGCGGGACTCTCGTTCATAGAAAGTGGCGCCCTCCAGAATGCGGACGCCCTCCATTTTGCACTCCAGCAGGTCCTCCATGGGCAGGCCCTTGCGACGGTCATCCACTGCCACCACGATTTCCCGAACCGGGTGTCTGCGCACGTACTGCTGAAGGGTGTGGGGCAGCTTCAGCAGATGCTCTCCGGCGACATGGACCGGCTCGTCGGGGAGCGGTACGAAACCGGCAAGTTTGAAGCCCTTTCGGTTGAAAGGGGTGCGCAGATCTTCCAACAGCTGTTTGGCGCGCTGGCCGGCGCCGAGAACCAATACTTCTTTGCGGAAGGCGTCCTCTTTAACCAGCGCAAAAAACAGGGTTCGGCCGATACCCAGGAGGAAAAAGCCGAAAACCGAGGCGCTCGACAGCACGCCTTCACCCGAGATGTACCAAAGCCACTCGTTGGCCAGCACATAGGCTGCGCCGGCCAGGGGAATGCTGGTGATGAGGCCGAGGATGGTCCTCAGCATCATGCCCGAGAGCCCCTCCTCCAACCGTGCCTGATGCACCCCGAGAGCCACCATGACCAGGAGGTTCACCGACGCAAAAACCAGCGCCGAAGGCAGGACAAAACTGAAATTATTGATAAAGAAGGAGAAATCGCCGAAGTAGCGAAAATAGACCGCGACCAGGAAAGCCGAGGCCAGAATGACGAAGTCTATGACACCAAGAATAACGAATGGCAGATGTATGTAGTGCCTGAACAGTCTGACGTGGGCCACGTCCTCTCCTTTGTTCCAACTGCTGACAGCCAATTCCTTTGCTGTGTCGCCGCGATAGCAGCGCAAAGGTAAACGCTATCTTTCGGGAATACAATCCGCCCCTACCGGGAGACTTAACACCCAATCGCCCACCATTGTCGAATTTATTTACAGAATGGCCGGGGAGCTGACCTCAAAAAATTTCGAGATCATTGTTTTATAAATTCTTTTGACTCATGGCATGAAACTGGCTTTGGCACAGGGGCACCGCCAAAGCGTAGTACACCAGGATCTTTTTAGGGAAGGGACGATTATGAAGTCTTTAAAGCAAGCACTCGCTGTCGCAGTCGTTGCTGCCACAGCCACCTCCGCAAACGCGGCCCTGTACAAGTTTGAAGCGGCCTACGGCATGGCCAATGCAACCGCGGCAGAGGCGGCGTTTCTGAGCAGCACCTATAACGGTGTTACCGAAACGTTTGACGACCCGATCGCCAGCTACACCATTACCAACGAGACATACCAGGCTCCCGGCGCGACTGGCTCCCAGGCCACCTGGATCGTTGGCGGCTCTGCTTTTGAGACCAAGGTCGGGACCTTCACCCTGACTCAGCCGAACACCGCCAATAACGGCAACGTCCGTAATGACCTGCTGATGATCGAGGACAACACCACCGGCGAGTTCGGTCGTGATGCCAACTACTCATCCAACTGGCTGGACAGCAACGATGCCCAGGAAGTTGTCTGGAGCATCCTGGACGGCAGCTTCAATGCCTTTGGCTTCTATCTGTCCGATCCGAACGACCAGGGCGCGAAGCTTCGGCTGACCTATGAAGACGGCAGCAGTGACTTCCTTGACATCGTTTCACCGCTGTCCAATGGCACCATTGCCTACATTACTGTGTTCTCGGACGTGTTTTTCAGCAGCGCCTCGCTGACTTTTGATAACAACACCACCCGCGCTGACGGCTGGGGTATCGACAACGTGAGCATTGCGCGGGTTCCGGAGCCCGGCACTCTCGCCCTCCTCGGTCTCGGCCTGGCCGGCCTGGGCATGGCCCGTCGCCGCAAGCAGTCCTAAGCGTCAAGCAGTGCCAAGGAACCCGGGGCCGAATGGCTCCGGGTTTTTTGTTGGATTTTTGAATGTCAGTAAATTTGACAGAGAGAACGGTAAAGTCCCCGACGACTGGGGACAGTCGTCGGGATCTAGGGCGGCGGAGTGTATCAAGCCGCCTTGCGACGGCCCGCAACACCAAGGCCAGCGAGACCGAGACCCAGCAGGGCCAGGGTGCCCGGCTCCGGCACTGAGGCGTACCGGATCGCTTCAATGTAACCACCGGGCGCCGAGTTCCAACCGGTGGCAGCGATGGCGTACATGGAGTAGGCACTGGTGAGTCCGGTCATCAGGTATTCCTGATTAATGGGTGCCTGTTGACCACTGCCGCCAAACACGGACTGATAGTTCATGCCATCGGTGCTGAAGAAGATGTTGAACAGAGTGTCGCCTGCATCGAAGCCACCGTTATTGGTGAAAGCAACGTTCTCGGTGTGATCACCGTTGAACCAGACCTGCTCCAGGATTACGGCCGTGTTGAAATTGAAAAACAGTACCTCATCCCCAGTCGAGCCGGTGATCAGATTGGATTCCAGGTTGTCCGTGTCGCTCTTGAATTTGTCGTTTGCGCTGTCTGAATAGGCGCCAAGTCCACCGTGAGCTGGCGTCAGATCCTGATAGGCATCCGATGAATTGTTTATTTCGGAGGTGTTGAACGAGTTATCTGCCAGGTTGGTGCTGGTGGAAAATCCGGCCAGAACAGTGAAATCATTGAATGCCAGCGGGTCGCCACGAACATCCGTGCCTACTGTAGTTCCGGTGCCAGTCTCCAGTGTACCCGCTTTGGCGGTTCCACCGTTGTTACCATCAAATATGATGACGGTAGCGTTGGCGGAGCCTGCACCGGCCACGGCCAAAGCGATCAGTGAAAGTCCTATCGTCTTTTTCATGTTGTTTCCTCTAGAACCCAATAACGTTGTGTCATCCATTCCTCAACGTTCGCGTTACAGCACGTTCGGGTACTGCTCAACACACGTTTCAGTCGACCAGCTGCAGGATAAGGTCCATATGGAAAAAATTGACGCAACATCATCCACATAGAACCACAACAAGCCGATATTGCATGGCGATATGCAAAGAATTCCGACTTGTCGCTGTCGGTGTACTGAAACAGGCTGAACGGTTATGGGATGGCTGGAAACTGGGGGATGGACTTGGGGTCAGATGAAGGCTTTCATCTGACCCCGGTGTCTGGCCGAAAACTGGGGGGGTGGACCTGGGGTCAGATGAACGCGTTCATCTGACCCCGAATCAGCGTTTCAACCGACAAACAGGCCGACAAACTCCTGCACCGGGGTGTTCTCAAGCTTCTTCTGGTCCTTGCACAGCTCGAAAATCTGATCACAACGATGCCGGGGAAACCGGGTGGCCAGGTTATTGCGGAACTTGTCCTCCAGCAGAGGGATGCCCTCCTCCCGGCGGCGGCGATGGCCGATGGGGTACTCCACCGCCACTTCATCGGTCTTGCTGCCGTCCTTGAAGAACACCTGGACCGCGTTGGCGATGGAGCGCTTGTCCTGCTCCAGGTATTCGCGACTGTAGCGTTCGTTTTCCTGCACTTCCATCTTCTCCCGGATCTCGTCGATGATGGGATGATTGTCGTGGAAGTCGTCTTCGTAATGCTCGGCGGTGAGGTTGCCGAAAATCAGCGGCACCGCGGTCATGTACTGCAAGCAGTGGTCCCGGTCGGCGGCATTGGCGAGTTTGCCCTGCTTGGAGATGATGCGGATGGCGGATTCATGGGTGGTGATGACGATCTTGTCGATGTCATCCAGACGGTCCTTCACTTCCGGATGCAGTTTTACGGCTGCCTCAGCGGCGGTCTGGGCGTGGAATTCCGCCGGGAAGGAAATCTTGAACAGCACGTTTTCCATCACGTAGCTGCCGAAATCCTGCGGCAGGGTGAACTTGCGTTTGTCCTCCGGCTTGAGCTTCTGGTCCTTGTTGGTCTTGCTGAACAGCACGTCGTAGAAGCCCCACTGGGGCGCGGTCAACACTCCGGGAATGCCCATCTCGCCCCGCATGGCGATGTCCGCCAGCCGTACACCGCGAGAGCTGGCGTCACCGGCCGCCCAGGATTTGCGGGAGCCGGCGTTGGGTGCATGGCGGTAGGTCCGCAGGGCCTGGCCGTCCACCCAGGCGTGGGAAAGCGCGGACAGCATCTGATCCCGGTTGGCCCCCATCATTCGGGCGGACACCGCGGTGCTGGCAACCTTCACCAGCACTACGTGGTCCAGCCCTACCCGGTTGAAGGAATTCTCGATGGCGATCACCCCCTGGATCTCGTGAGCCATGATCATGGCTTCCAGCACGTCCTTTACGGTGAGTGGCTTGCCGCCCTCGGCCACACGCTTCTGGGACAGGTGGTCGGCGACCGCCAGAATGGCGCCCAGGTTGTCGGAGGGATGCCCCCACTCGGCGGCCAGCCAGGTGTCGTTGTAATCCAGCCAGCGCACGATGCAGCCGATGTCCCAGGCCGCCTTGACCGGGTCCAGCCGATAGGGGGTGCCCGGTACCCGCGCACCGTGGGGTACCACCGTGCCCTCCACCACCGGGCCCAGGTGTTTGGTGCACTCTGGGAAACGCAGCGCCAGCAGGCCACAGCCCAGGGTGTCCATCAGGCAGTTACGGGCGGTGTCCCAGGCTTCGTCGCTGTCGATCGCGTAGCCGAGGACGTAGTCGGAGATCTTATGCAGAATGTCGTCGTAATCAGGGCGCTCGTTCAGGTCGTAGGTGGCAGACATGTAAGGCTTCCTCCTTGGACTGTGGGCGGGTGATTCCCTAAACATAGTCTCATGGCGAGGTGATTGTCGAAGGGCGCGCCCCGATTACAGCTCCCGGTTTATGTCGGGATACTTTACAGTCCAACCGGACGGACGCAGATAAACTCTCCGTATCCTACTGAATAAAAAAGTCATATTTGTTAATGGTGTCGAACTTGCTGTTAACGAGCAGACCTTCGAGAACCGGATTCAGTGGAGTGAAATGTATGGGTAAGCTTCAGCAACTGATGGTTGGCTCGGCACTGGTAGTCTTCGCCTCCGCCGCTTCGGCCAACGTGATCATCGATAGCTCAACAACTGGCCTCTACAATCAGGGACTCGGTGACCTTTCCGCAACGTATGGGCCGGGCTCGATGTTTTTCCCCGGACCAAATGTCAGTGAGGGCGACCCAAATCAGAACCCCTTGGCTGAGCCTGACCTCTCTCTGACGGGCGAACTTGGCGCCAACTGGCTTGCGGGTGACTACACCGGGGGAACCTGGAGCGCTGGCAATGTCGCCATCCCGTCCAGCTGGACGGTTAATGACGAGACAGCCATTGTTTATGAGTTCCTGCTGACAGAGAACTCCAACCTCCAGATTGACCTGGGTGTGGATAATGGTATCTATGTCTGGCTGGATGGCGGCTACGAGTTTGGCGCCATGGCGCCGGGTGGCTCCTTCCTCAGTGAGTACAGCTTTGCGTTGAACAATCTGTCCGCCGGCACCCATTTCCTGCAGATCCTGCGGGAAGACCATGGCGGCGCTACCGGTTACGGCATCAAGGTGACTGCTACAGCAGTGCCGGAGCCCGGCACCCTGGCACTTCTGGGCCTGGGTCTTGTAGGCCTGACGGTAGCCCGCAAGAAAGCCTGATTCCGCTGTAAACTTAAAAGGCCGGGGTGTTTCCACTCCGGCCTTTCTTATTTTCTGATACCAGGGGCGCCTAGAAGCTGTCCCCGGGCACCCTCACCCAGCCTTCCATCAGTACCCGCGCGCTGCGGCTCATCACCGCCTTGGTGACCACCCAATCGCCGCCTTCCTGCTTGGCTTCCGCCCCCACCCGGAGGGTACCGGAGGGATGACCGAAAAGAACGGCGTTGCGGTCGCCGCCGCCTGCGGCCAGGTTCACCAGGGTGCCGGGGATGGCGGCAGCGGTGCCAATGGCCACAGCCGCGGTACCCATCATCGCGTGGTGAAGCTTGCCCATGGACAGCGCCCGCACCAGCACGTCGATGTCCGAGGCTTTGATTTCCTTGCCACTGGAGGACACGTAGTCCGCCGGTGGCGCCACGAAGGCCACCTTGGGGGTGTGCTGTCGGTTGGCAGCCTCTTCCACCCTGCTGATCAGGCCCATCCTGACGGCACCGTGGGCGCGGATGGCTTCGAATCGTGCCAGAGCAGAGGCGTCGCCGTTGATGGCCTCCTGCAGCTCGGTGCCCTGGTAGCCGATGTCCGCGGCGTTGACGAAGATGGTGGGGATGCCGGCGTTGATCATGGTGGCTTTCAGGGTGCCGATGCCGGGCACTTCCAGTTCGTCCACCAGATTGCCGGTGGGGAACATGGCGCCCTCGCCGTCGGCCGGGTCCATGAATTCCACCTGGACTTCAGCGGCCGGGAAGGTCACGCCATCCAGCTCGAAATCCCCGGTTTCCTGCACTTCGCCGTTGGTCATGGGCACATGGGCGACGATGGTTTTCTCGATGTTGGCCTGCCAGATGCGGACGGTAGCCACGCCGTTTTCAGGAATCCGGCTGGCGTCCACCAGGCCGTTGCTGATGGCGAAGGAGCCCACCGCCGCGGTCAGGTTTCCGCAATTGCCGCTCCAGTCCACGAAGGGCTTGTCGATGGAGACCTGGCCGAACAGGTAGTCCACGTCATGGTCCGGCGACTCGCTGCGGGACAGGATGACGGTCTTGCTGGTGCTGGAGGTGGCTCCGCCCATGCCGTCGATCTGTTTCTCGTAGGGGTCGGGGCTGCCGATTACCCGCAGCAGGAGTTTGTCACGGGCCTCGCCGGGCCCCTGTGCGGCTTCCGGCAGGTCCTGCAGGCGGAAGAAAACGCCCTTGCTGGTGCCGCCACGCATGTAGGTGGCGGGGATTTTTTTCTGGGGTGCGTGGGGCATGGTTTGGTCTCTTGGTGAACTTGGGGTCAGATGAAAGCTTTCATCTGACCTCCGGGGTTAGCTGCGGGCTCCGGGTGAACTTGGGGTCAGATGAAGGCTTTCATCTGACCCCGAGGCGTCCAGCTCAGGCTGCGGATTCGGTTTCCAGGAAGTCCTGGGCGAAGCGCTGAAGCACGCCGCCGGCCTTGTAGATGTCCACCTCCTCGGCGGTGTCCAGGCGGCAGATCACCGGAACCCGCTCGGTGTCACCGCTCTTGCGGTGAATCACCAGGGTGAGCTGGGCCTTTGGTGATGGTGTGCCCTCCACGTCAAAGGTCTCGGTGCCGTCGATGGCCAGCGTCTTGCGGGTGGTGCCCTCCTCGAACTGCAGGGGCATCACGCCCATGCCCACCAGGTTGGTGCGGTGGATGCGCTCGAAGCCTTCCGCCACGATGGCCTCGACACCCGCCAGTGCCACGCCCTTGGCAGCCCAGTCACGTGACGAGCCCTGACCGTAATCGGCGCCGGCGATGATGATCAGCGGCTGTTTGCGCTCCATGTAGGTCTCGATGGCTTCCCACATACGGGTCACCTTGCCTTCCGGCTCGATCCTGGCCAGCGAGCCCTGGCGCACCTGGCCGTTGGCATCCGTCACCATTTCGTTGAACAGCTTGGGGTTGGCGAAGGTGGCACGCTGGGCGGTCAGGTGATCACCCCGATGGGTGGCGTAGGAATTGAAGTCCTCCTCCGGCACGCCCATCTTGTGCAGGTACTCACCGGCGGCGCTGTCCATCATGATGGCGTTGGACGGCGACAGGTGGTCCGTGGTGATGTTGTCCGGCAGCACCGCCAGCGGCCGCATGCCCTTGAGGGTTTTCTCGCCGGCCAGGGCGCCTTCCCAGTAGGGCGGGCGGCGGATGTAGGTACTCTTCGGGCGCCACTCGTAGAGCGGGTTTACCAACGCCTGGCTGTCTTTGCTGAGATCGAACATGGGGATATAGACATCCCGGAACTGCTGGGGCTTGACGCTCTTCTTCACGATGGCGTCGATCTCTTCGTCGCTCGGCCAGATGTCCTTCAGGGTCACCGGGTTGCCGGCCTGGTCGTGGCCCAGCACGTCCTTCTCGATGTCGAAGCGGATGGTGCCGGCAATGGCGTAGGCCACCACTAGCGGCGGCGAAGCCAGGAAGGCCTGCTTGGCGAACGGGTGGATGCGGCCGTCGAAGTTGCGGTTACCGGAGAGCACCGCCGTGGCGTAGAGATCCCGCTCGATGATTTCCTGCTGGATCTTCGGGTCCAGCGCGCCGCTCATGCCGTTACAGGTGGTGCAGGCGAAGGCCACCACACCAAAGCCCAGGTCTTCCAGTTCCGGCAGCAGGTTGGCTTCTTCCAGGTACATCTTCACGGTCTTGGAACCGGGCGCCAGCGAGGACTTCACCCACGGCTTGCGGGTCAGCCCCAGCTTGTTGGCGTTGCGGGCAATCAGGCCGGCCGCCACCATGTTGCGGGGGTTGGAGGTGTTGGTGCAGCTGGTAATGGCGGCGATGATCACGGCGCCATCCGGCATCTTGCCCTCTTCCTCGGTCCATTCGCCAGCGATGCCGCGGTTGGCCAGCTCGGAGGTCGGCAGCTTGGCGTGGGGATTGGAGGGCCCCGCCAGGGTACGCCGCACGCTGGACAGGTCAAATTTCAGCACCCGCTCGTACTCGGCGCTCTTGAGGGCATCCGCCCAGAGGCCAGTGTGCTTGGCGTAGGTTTCCACCAGCGCCACCTGCTCGTCTTCACGGCCGGTGAGCTTGAGATAATCGATGGTCTGGCCGTCGATGTAAAACATGGCGGCGGTGGCGCCGTATTCCGGGGTCATGTTGGAGATGGTGGCACGGTCGCCCACGGTCAGGCTGTCAGCGCCCTCGCCATAGAACTCCAGGTAGGCACCCACCACCCGTTCCTTGCGCAGGAACTCGGTCAGCGCCAGCACCATATCGGTACTGGTGATGCCCGGCTGCAGCTTGCCGGTAAGCTCGACGCCAACGATGTCCGGCAGGCGCATCATGGAGGCCCGGCCCAGCATCACGCTCTCGGCCTCCAGGCCGCCGACACCCACGGAAATTACGCCGAGGGCGTCCACCATGGGTGTGTGACTGTCGGTGCCGACACAGGTGTCCGGGTAGGCAATACCATCCCGGTTCTGGATCACCGGCGACATCTTCTCCAGATTGATCTGGTGCATGATGCCGTTGCCCGGCGGGATCACGTCGACGTTGCGAAACGCGGTCTTGGTCCAGTTGATGAAGTGGAAGCGGTCGTCGTTGCGGCGATTCTCGATTTCCCGGTTCTTTTCGAAGGCGTCCTTCTCGAAGCCGGCGTGCTCCACCGCCAGTGAGTGGTCAACGATCAGCTGGGTCGGCACCACCGGGTTCACCTTGGCGGGGTCGCCGCCTTTCTCGGCGATGGCATCCCGAAGGCCTGCCAGGTCCACCAGCGCAGTCTGGCCCAGGATGTCGTGGCAGACCACACGGGCCGGGTACCAGGGAAAATCCATGTCCCGCCTGCGCTCGATCAGCTGCTTAAGGGAGTCGGTCAGCATGGCCGGATCACAGCGGCGCACCAGCTGCTCCGCCAGGATGCGAGAGGTGTACGGCAGGGTGTCGTAGGCGCCTGGCTGGATGTCTTCCACAGCCTGGCGGGTATCAAAGTAGTCCAGGTCGGTGCCCGGCAGTTGCTTGCGGTATTGGGTGTTCATGTTTGGCCTTCTGAATAAATTTGGCGGGGATTGGGGATGAACGCTCCCCCTCTCCCCCAGCCCCTCTCCCGCCAGGGGAGAGGGGAGGTTAAAAGGTGCCTGGCCCTCACCCACGAGCGCGAGCGCCGATTCAATCGGGGCGTCATTATTTGGCCCCTCTCCCCTGGCGGGAGAGGGGTTGGGGAGAGGGGGTTGGAGCTTATGGCCGCTCGTCGATCGGCACCCACTTGGCATCCGCCGGACCGGTGTAGTCGGCGCTTGGGCGGATGATGCGGTTGTTCTCCCGCTGCTCCTTGACGTGGGCGGTCCAGCCGGACACCCGTGACATCACGAAGATGGGGGTGAACAGCTCGGTGGGAATGCCCATGAAGTGATAGGCCGATGCGTGGAAGAAATCAGCGTTGCAGAACAGTTTCTTCTCACGCCACATGACTTCCTCGCAGCGCACGGACACCGGATACAGGGTGTCATCGCCCACTTCTTCCGCCAGCTTCTTGGACCACTGCTTGATGATGGCGTTGCGGGGGTCGGACTCCTTGTAGATGGCGTGCCCGAAGCCCATGATTTTTTCCTTGTTCTCCAGCATCTTCAGCAAGCCTTGCTCGGCCTCGTCCGGGGTCTTGAAGCGCTGGATCAGCTCCATGGCCGCCTCGTTGGCGCCGCCGTGCAGCGGGCCACGCAGGGTGCCGATGGCGCCGGTGACGCAGCTGTGGATGTCCGACAGCGTGGAGGCGCAGACCCGCGCGCTGAAGGTGGAGGCGTTGAACTCATGCTCGGCGTAGAGGATCAGGGAGACGTTCATCACCCGCTCGTGCAGCTCACTGGGCTTCTTGCCATGCAGCAGCTCCAGGAAATGGCCGCCGATGGAGTCCACGTTGCTCTCGGTCTCGATGCGCTTGCCCTCATGGGCGAAGCGGTACCAGTAGGTGATGATGCCGGGGAAGAGCGCCAGCATGCGGTCGATCTTGTCGTCCTGCTCGCTGAAGTCCTGTTCGGTTTCCAGGTTGCCCAGCATGGAGCAGCCGGTGCGCATCACGTCCATCGGGTGGGCGTCCTTGGGGATCTGCTCCAGCACGGCTTTGAGTGCGTCCGGCAGGCCCCGAAGGCTGTGGAGTTTCTTGACGTAGGCGTCCAGCTCCTTGCGGTTAGGCAGCTTGCCCCGCAGCAACAGGTAGGCCACTTCCTCGAACTGGGCCTTTTCCGCCAGATCGGCGATGTCATAGCCGCGGTAGGTCAGGCCCGCGCCACTCTTGCCAACGGTACACAGGGCGGTTTCCCCCGCCACCTGGCCGCGCAGGCCGGCGCCGCCGAGTTTCTTTGCTTCTGCCATGATGTGTCTCCTCTCAGAACCTGTTGTTATGAACGGGGCCTGCGGCGACCCCGTCGTCACTGTCCTTTTAATGAAATGCTCTACTGGCTCTTCTGCTTTTGGAACAGCTCATCCAGCTTTTGTTCAAATTCGTGGTAGTTGAGGAACTCGTACAGTTCCTGACGGGTCTGCATCATGTCCACCACATCCTTCTGGTCGCCTTTCTCCAGGATGTTGCGGTAGACCGTCAGCGCAGCCTTGTTCATCGCACGGAAGGCGCTCAGCGGATAAAGCACCATATCCGCACCGGCCTCGGCCAGCTCTTTACGGTTGTAAAGCGGCGTGGCGCCGAACTCCGTGATGTTGGCCAGCAGCGGCACGTCCAGGGCCGCGGAGAACTGGCGGTAGTGCTCAAGCTCAGTGACCGCTTCCAGGAAGATACCATCGGCACCGGCCTCGATGCAGGCCTGGGCCCGGTCGATGGCGGCTTCGATACCCTGCTGCTGGAAAGCATCGGTACGGGCCATGATAAAGAAGTTGTCGTCCTGACGGGCATCCACGCAGGCCTTGATGCGATCCACCATCTCCTCCTTGGAGACGATTTCCTTGTTGGGCCGGTGCCCGCAGCGCTTCTGGGCCACCTGATCCTCGATATGAACCGCGGCGGCGCCGGCGCCTTCCATCTGCTGGATGGTGCGGGCGATGTTGAACGCACCGCCCCAGCCGGTGTCGATGTCCACCAAGAGCGGCACGGAGCTGGCAGCGGTGATGCGGCGCACGTCTTCAATCACGTCATTGAGGGTGGTCATGCCCAGATCCGGCAGCCCGTAGGAGGCGTTGGCCACGCCGCCGCCGGACAGGTAGATGGCCTGATGTCCCACCTTTTCAGCCATCATGGCGGCATAGGCGTTGATAGTGCCGACAATCTGCAGTGGCTGGTTCTCTTTCAGCGCCTTGCGGAAGCGGGCGCCCGGGCTCAGTGTGCTGGTCATGGGATCTCTCCTGAGGATCAGAGGTTAAGACTGCCTTCCTGGATTTTGCGTTCGATGTTCTTGCGGGCGGCGTTGATGTGGCGTTTCATCAGGAACTCCGCCAGTTCGCCGTCGCGCTGGGCGATGGCCTCCACAATACGCCGGTGCTCGCCGAGGGCTTTCTGGGGCCGGCCGGTGGAGGTGCTGAGGCGGTAACGGTACATCCGCACCATGTAGTAGAGGTCGCCCACGAGCATCTGGGCCAGTTTGGCGTTACGGCTGCCGGTGACGATGCGGTAGTGAAAGTCGTAGTCCCCCTCGCCCTGATAGTACGCCTGGCCCTGGGCCAGTTCGATCATTTCTTCGTGGCTGTCCAGGGTGCTCTTGAGGGCGGCGATTTCCTCGTCGCTCATGCGCTCGGCGGCCTGGCGGGCGGCCAGGCCTTCCATCACTTCGCGGATGTGGTAGAGCTCCACCAGCTCGTGGCCGCTGACCGACACCACCTTAACGCCGGCGTGGGGCTTACGCACCAGCAGGCCTCGGGACTCGAGCCGGCCCAGTGCTTCACGGAGGGGCCCACGGGTCAGATTGAAGCGTTCACACAGCTCGATCTCGCCGATCTTCTCGCCGGGGGCCAGTTCACCCTTGACGATGGCGGTTTGTAGACAATGAAAAGCCTCGTCGGCACGGGTTTGGGAGCTGTTGATTTCTGCGAGCATGGTTTTGTCGACAATCCATGAATTATTGAACGCGAAACTACGCCTTCTACCGCTTTTTGTCAACAATCCAGGGAGAGCCGCCCTCGACCTTGTTGACATTAGGCGACTGCAGGTGGCCCCGGCACGCTCTCCCGTTTGACAGGCAACTCCGGTACACTCTGACACCCAGGATAATTCCCGCTGAAACCGCCGGTTGGCACGGAAGTTTCAGTCACAATGCGTTGCTCAGATGAAAAGGAAAGCCAGATGATCAGGAAGTGTCTGTTCCCCGTGGCCGGTTACGGAACCCGGTTCCTGCCTGCCACCAAGGCCATGCCCAAGGAGATCCTGCCGGTTGTCAACAAACCGCTGGTGCAGTACGGCGTCGAGGAAGCGTCGGAAGCGGGCATCCGCGAGTTCGGTTTCGTGACCGGCCGCGGCAAGCGCGCCATCGAGGATCATTTTGATATCAGCTACGAGCTGGAGCACCAGATTGCCGGGTCCGGCAAGGAAGACCTGCTGAACTCCATCCGCGACCTGATTGACAACAACACCTTCGCCTTCACCCGCCAGAACGAGATGAAGGGCCTGGGCCACGCCATCCTGACCGGCCGCAACCTGATGGGGGATAACCCCTTCGCGGTGGTGCTGGCGGACGACCTCTGCGTACCGGACGAAGGTGACGAGGGTGTGCTGGCGCAGATGGTGAAACTGTACAACCAGTTCCGCTGCTCCATCGTGGCCATCATGGAAGTGCCGGAGGACCAGACCCACAAGTACGGCGTGATTGCCGGCGAATCCATGAAGGACGGTCTCTACCGCATCACCGACATGGTGGAGAAGCCGTCACCGGAGGATGCCCCCAGCAACCTGGCCATCATCGGCCGCTACATTCTGACGCCGGATATCTTCGACATCATCGAGCGCACCCCGGCCGGCAAGAACGGCGAAGTGCAGATCACCGACGCCCTGCTGGAGCAGGCCCGCACAGGCTGTGTACTGGCCTATCAGTTCCGCGGCCGGCGCTTCGACTGCGGCAGCATTGATGGCTTCGTGGAGGCCACCAATCACGTGTATGAGCACATTTATAAGGCCGGGAAGTAAGCGGTAAGTCTGGGTCAGAAGAAAGCTTTCTTCTGACCCCGTCGCTGGACGCTCACCGCCGCAGCAACTGCAGCACCATGCGCCGGTTCTCCGAGGAGGTCTTGCGGAAACGGTGCAGTAATTTCCGCTCTTCGTCGCTCAACTGCAACCGGTTGAGTTCCTTTTCCAGCTGGCTCAGGGATTCGGTCAGGTCGCCCTCATTGCTGAAGGCCAGGCCCGGGAGCTCCAGTTGGCCGGCGTCCACCGCCTCACCGAAATCCAGCAGGCTGTCCAGCGAGCTGTCCGTGCGCAGGCAAATGTCCATAAGTTCCGCCACCCCCGGGTAGCGCCGGGTTTTGGGGTCTGCGGATTCCCAGGCCGCTACCAGGGCATCCTCCACACCGCAGAGTTCCGCCAGGTCGGCCCGGGACAGTTGGCGGTTCTCGCGAAGCTGCTTCAGGCGCCGATTGAATGACTGCATGTACCGCATGATGCTCTCCTACTGGGAATCCGCCGGCCGGCCCGGATTGCGATGCTCCCCGGCCTCGTAGAGTCCGGCCTGCCACTCCCGCTCCGCCGCGAAACCGGTTTCCAGCGGCCGCATGCGGGCGTGTTCGATCAACTGTTTGCCCGCTCGGGCCGCCATGGGGGTCTGGCGCAGGCATTGTTCAGCCCAGGCCCGGGCAGTCACCATGACCTCGTCCGCCGGTACCACCTCGTCCACCAGGCCGATGGCCAGCGCCTGTCTGGCGTCGAGCGCGGCTTCCATCAGCAGCAGCCGTTTGGCCCAGGATTCACCCACCAGGCGCGGCAGCAACTGGGTGCCGCCACCGAACGCCACCCTGCCCTGGCTGCCGGCGTTGAACCGGAAGCCGGCGTCCGCACCGGCAATCCGGAAATCGCAGTTCAGCGCCCAGGCCAGCCCCTCGTTGTGGGCGTGGCCGTTGATGGCCGCCAGGGTAACACCGGGAAAGCGCCGCAGGGCGCCGAACGCCTGGGTGAACAGGCGTGCCAGGTTGGCTCCCAAGAGGGGGTCGTCCCGCTCCAGGGCCCTGGTCTGCAGACCCGAACTGAACCAGGCCTGCTCGTCCCGGGCGTCCTCCTGGCCGGTAATGATGAGGCAGCGGCAGCGCTCATCCCGAGCCAGGGCCGTGACCTGCTCGTTCAGCTCCAGGAGCGCCGCCTCATGCCAGGGGTTACCCGCCCCCGTGGCAAGGAAGAGCGTAGCGGTGTTGCCGTCGGTCTCGAGCCTGAGCCAGGGCTGTTCGGTTGAAGGCATAAGTCCTCATGGTGCCGGTGGCGTTGCGGCGAGCCGGGCCCGCGGGCCCAGGATACTGATTTCAAGCAATATTTGCGGCTGGAAATGGGGTCATTACACCCCACTGCCCGGGCTTTGGCAATGGCCCGGGCGCCGTGACGGATGCGCCGGGAAACCGAAGTGGTCCGCAAGTGGCGCATTCACGAATCTGAACGTATACCCTGTAACCGGAAAGTCACCGTATCGACACATCCAAAAAGAGCCCGAACCCAGGACCTACAACCATGGCCGCACAGTCCATCGATGCCGACTCCGCCTGGCAGCTGATCCTTGCCGCGGTGAACCGCGAGAGCGTCACCCTGCCGCTGCCCGGCACCTCCCAGCCGGCGCTGACCCTGGCCGGCGAGGCCCGCTGGAGCCTTCACCTGCCTGCCACGGCGGATGCCCAAAGTCTGTTCAGCCTGTTCCTGCCGCTCTGCCGGCCGCTGCCCAATGGCCGCTCACACCAGGTCATCGGCCAGCTGGGGCAGAGCCTGGATGGCCGCATCGCCACGGTGACGGGGGCCTCCAAATTTATCAACGGTGACGATGGCATCACCCACCTGCACCGGCTGCGGGCGGTATCGGACGCGGTCATTGTGGGGGCCGGCACGGCCTGCGAGGACAACCCTAGGCTGACGGTGCGCCGCGCCAGCGGACCCAATCCGGTGCGGGTGGTGATCGACCCCCATCGGCGGGTGCCGGACGGTCATCACCTGTTCACCGACGGCCAGGCGCCGACTCTGCGGCTGGTGGCCGGTGAGGATACCGGGGAACACCGGGCCCGGCTGCCGGAAACCGGCGTGCTGGAACTGCCCTGCCTCGGCCCGGAAGGCTCCAGGGCGGAGCCTGCGCACATCATCGCCATACTGGAGGGTCTGGGCCTGCGCCGGCTGTTCGTCGAGGGTGGCGGCCTGACGGTGTCCAGCTTCATGAATGCGGGCCTGCTCAACCGCCTGCACGTGATGGTGGCGCCGATGATCATCGGCAGTGGCCGGCCGGCCTTCGCGCTGCCGGAAATTGAGAACCTGGCGGAGGCCTGGCGTCCCGAGGCCCAGTGCATCAGTCTCGGTTCGGATATGCTGTTCGATCTGGACCTGGACCGCGTCTGAGCAATACCAGCACCCCGGGCAGGCTCGAAACCAGTACCAGCAGGCCATAGGCCACCCCGAGCGCCACGCCCTGTTCCGCCGGTAACCCGGCCAGGGGCCAGAGAAGCGCCGCCACTCCCTCGCGAACACCCCAGCCGGCAATGGTCATCGGCAGCGCCATGGCCAGAAGTAGCGCCGCACAAAGGGGTAATAGCCGGGCCCAGTCCAGGCCGGCGGCATCGCCTTCCAGCCCCGCTCCCAGTCCGGCCGCAAGCGCCAGGAACACCGCCAGGTAACTGGCCACGATCAGGCCTGAAGCGGCCAGCTGCACGGCAAAGGCCGGCCAGGCCAGCAGGGCCCGATGCAGATCCCGCCCCAGTCGGCGCAGATACCGAAGCAACGGGACCCGGAATACCAACGCCAGCAGCACCAACAGTGCCGGCACCAGCCACCACCAC
>NZ_JAWVZL010000042.1:0-26291 GCF_033722195.1 Marinobacter sp. | reverse complement strand
TCGCTGCCGGACGTGGACGCCATTGCCAGCGCCCTGCAGCGACTGCTCCCCAGCCGCTGGGCCTACGCCATCACCCGCTGGAAGAATGTTTCCATGCAGACCCTGTTCTACCAGGCCTGCCGGCGCTTCCCGGCCACCATGCGCAAACTGATCCGCTGGCAGCTGAAACGGGAACTGGGCAGCGGCTTCGACATCGACACCCACTTCAACCCCAGCTACAACCCCTGGGATCAGCGTCTTTGCCTGGTGCCCAATGGCGACCTGTTCCGCGCCCTGCGCAGGGGTGACGCCTCGGTGGTCACCGACCACATCGAGTGTTTCACCGAGACCGGTATCCGCCTGACCTCCGGCAGGGAGCTGGAGGCCGACATCATCGTCACTGCCACCGGCCTCAACCTGGTGGCCCTGGGCGGTGCCGAGCTGGTGGTGGACGGCGAGCCCGTCGAGTTGCCGGACACCATGAGCTACAAGGGCATGATGCTCAGCGACGTGCCCAACCTGGGCCTGGTGGTGGGCTACACCAATGCCTCCTGGACCCTGAAGGCGGATCTCACCGACGAGTACATCTGCCGGCTGATCAACTACATGGACCGCAACGGCTACGACATCTGCACGCCCCGGACCCAGGCCGGCGTGGCACCGGAGCCGTTTCTCGACCTGAACTCGGGCTATGTCCACCGGGCCCTGGCCCACCTGCCCAAGCAGGGCAACCGCAAGCCCTGGAAGCTCTACCAGAACTACCTGCTGGACCTGATCAACCTGCGCTTCGGCAAGGTGGACGATCCGGCCCTGGCGTTCTCCCGTGCCCGGGAGGTCCGGCGGGAGCCGTCGAAGCGGGCGGCCTGAGGCCTACTCCGAGAATCGCCCGGGCCGGAACGGGTCCAGGTTCAGGGGCAGCGCCTCGCCGTCGATAAGGCGGGCAATGAGATCGGCGCTGCCGGCGGACAGGGTCCAGCCGAAGGTGCCGTGGCCGGTATTGAGGAAGAGGTTGTCCCTGGGGCCGCGGCCAAGCATCGGCGGGCCGTCCGGGGTCATGGGCCGGAAGCCGGTCCACGGGCGGGCCTGGCTCAGGTCGGCGGCACCGGGGAAGCGGGCCGCCACCGACTTGCGCAGGGTCTGGAGCCGCCGCTCGGGAATGGCACGGTCAAAATCCGCCAGCTCGACAAATCCCGACACCCGCAGGCGATTGCCCAGGCGGGTGGACACCACCTTGAAATGGTCGTCATGGACGGTGGAGCGGGGCCCGCGACTGGCGTCCGTCATCTCGGTGGTCAGCGAATAGCCCTTCACCGGATAGATCGGCACCCGCAGCCCCAACCCCTGCAACAGATGGGGCGAGGTGCAGCCGGCACAGATCACCACCGCGTCGGCGTCCAGGGTTTCACGCTC
This sequence comes from Marinobacter sp., assembly GCF_033722195.1. Lineage (GTDB taxonomy): Bacteria > Pseudomonadota > Gammaproteobacteria > Pseudomonadales > Oleiphilaceae > Marinobacter. The sequence goes on along the minus strand of NZ_JAWVZL010000042.1, from coordinate 24,902 downwards.
CCCTGCCTCGGTTTCCAGCGCCAGTGCCGAGACCCGGCGCGCGTCTGTCACCAGCGATCGCACACCGGTGCGGTAACGGAAGCTCACATCGTCCGCCCTGGTGGCTCTGGCCAGTGCCTGGGTGAACAGGTGGCAGTCACCGGTACCGTCGGTGTCGTAACTCAGCGCCCCGTGCAAGGGGCCATGGCCGGTCATGCCCGGCTCCACCTCCCGTACCTGGGCCGGGGTCAGCAGCCGGTTGGCCACACCCAGCTCATCCAGCAGCGCCGCGGTGGCCCGGTATTCCGCCAGTGCCTCGGGCGAGCTGGCCAAGTGCAGCAGGCCGGCGTGATCGCCATCGAACGCCAGGTCCAGCAGGTCCTCCAGCTGGCCGAAGCATTCCCGGCTGTGCATGGCCAGGCGCACCATGGCGCGGCGGTTGAGACCGTAGAGGCCGGGAGCGTAGGCGAAGCGCAGGGTGTCCAGCAGGAACCGCAATGTGGCCATGGACGGCGGCAGGGCCATCTTGAGGGCGCCATCCTGGCGCACCAGCATGGGCAGGGCCTTGCGCACCATGGCCGCCGACGCCCAGGGGTAGACCACGCCGTAGCTGCGCTGGGCGGCGTTGGCCCGGCTGGTTTCCAGCCCCGCCTCCGCCAGCCGCTCCACCACCGTCACCCGATGGCCCCGCTGTCTCAGGGCCCAGGCGGTGGTCACGCCCACCACGCCGGCACCCACTACAACCACATGCATAGATTGCCTCCCTACCCCAATCTGCCGGGCCGTACCGGCGCCGGTCAAGCCCGGTGGCGGACGAAACCGGTCGCGGCGTGCTAGACTGGCCGGATTTGGACCACCGGATATCAGGATAGTATGGGCAGCAAGAAACGACGCGACATCCCGGTTTTCCAGCACCCCATTATCGAGACCCACTGCCACCTGGACTACCTCAAGGACCGGCCCCTGGAGGACACCCTGGCGGAGGCCCGGCGGGTCAACATCGAGCGCATCATCACCATCGCGGTGTCACCGGACAACCTGGGCCGGGTGCGGGAGCTCAGCCAGGCGGCGCCCTTCGTGTACGGCACCCAGGGCGTGCACCCCCACGATGCCGAGAGCTACACCGACGATGCCGAGGCGGAGATCCGCCAGCACGTGGTGGACGACAAGATGGTGGCGGTGGGCGAGATCGGCCTGGACTATTTCTATGACAACGCCGACCGGGAGGTGCAACGAGAGGTGTTCCGGCGCCAGCTCCAGATCGCCTGCGACAGCGACCGGCCGGTGGTGATCCACAGCCGCGACGCCGACGACGATACCATCGCCATCCTCAGCGAGTTCGAGCACAGCCTGACCCGGCGCGGGGTGATCCACAGCTTCACCTCGGGCCCCGGCCTGGCGCGCTATGCCCTCGATCAGGGCTGGTGCCTGGGGTTCAACGGCATCTCCACCTTCAACAAGGCCGAAAACGTGCGGGACATCATCCGCATGACTCCCATCGAGCAGCTGCTGCTGGAGACCGACTCGCCGTTCCTGACGCCGGTGCCCTACCGTGGCCGGGAGAACGCGCCTTTCTATATTCCCTTTGTGGCGGAAAAAGTGGCGGAGGTGAAAGCCCTGCCTCTGGACGAGGTGCTGGCCAACACCTATCGCAACAGCCTGCGCACCTTCTTCCCGGCCGGCTAGCGTTCAGGCATGCGGCTGCCCCGGCAAGAGGGACTATCGGGCCGATTACCAAACATTGCTTGAAAGCCGACGGTAACGGCGCCAAGCTATTGCCTCACTGTGCATCTGTAGCACATTACGCCACACTGCTCCGGGGCTGCCCTATTACCAGGCCTGTATGATCAAACGCATTCCGGTGTCCGCGGTCCGGATCGGCATGTACATTGCCGATCTCAACAACGACTGGATACCCCACAACGTCAACCGCCGCCGCGGCATCATCAAGAACGATGAAACCGTCGAGAAGATCCATCGTCTGGGCGTCAGCTATGTCTACATAGACACCGGCCGGGGCCTGGATTCGCCGGATGGTGTGGCCATTGCCGAGGTGGACCAGGCCAACGAGCGGAAGCTGCAGGATGCAGGAGCCCTCAAACCCATCCGTCAGATTCGGGTCGACCGGGAGCAGGAGTTCTCGCTGGCCCTGCGCACCCACGACGAAGCCCAGACCCTGATGGGCAACCTGATGCAGAACGTCAAGCTGGGCAAGGCCATCGACCTTTCGCCCGTGCACGAACTGGCGGAAAACCTGCGGGGCTCGGTGTTCCGTAACCAGAATGCCCTGGCCTGCCTGGGCCGGATCCGGGAGAAGGACAATTACCTGCTGGAGCACTCGGTCAACCTGAGTGTGCTCATGTCCATTTTTGGCAAGGCCATGGGGCACTCGGACGATGTCCTGCACCAGACCATCGTCGGCGCCCTGCTGCACGACATCGGCAAGATCCTCACCCCGGACCATATCCTGCACAAGCCCGGGCGCCTGAGCCCGGCGGAATTCGAGATCATGAAGGAGCATGCCCGCCACTCCCACGATCTGCTCAAGGCCACCGAGGGCATCGGCGAGCTCACCATCATCACCGCCGCCCAGCATCACGAACGCATGGACGGCAGTGGCTACCCGCTGGGCCTGAAGGGCGAGGAGATCTCGATCCATGGCCGCATGGTGGCCATTGCCGATGTCTACGATGCCATCACCAGCGACCGGGCCTACCACAAGGGCATCACCCCCTCCCAGGGGCTCAAGAAACTGCTGGAGTGGAGTGGCGACCACCTGGACGCCGACCTGGTGCGCCAGTTCATCCGCTGCATCGGCCTGTATCCGGTGGGTTCGCTGGTGCTGCTGGAGAGCGGCCGGCTGGGAGTGGTGATCGAGACCAACGAGGACGACCAGCGCCTGCCGGTGGTGCGGGTGATGTACCACACCCGCTTCCGGCTGCCGATTCCGGTCCAGACCATCGACCTGTCCCGCCCGGGCAACCAGGACCGTATCGAACGGGCAGTGGACCCCCAGGTTTACAGCATCGACGTCCGCAAGTTTCTCTCCTGACCCCCGCCTGACACCAGCCGTGCCTGACGGCATCGGCGACAGACCCTGGATTTCCGGCACAGCATCCCCATAGTCAAAAGGTAGAGCAAAGACAGCTTGCCAAAGGTTGTCACCCGCACAGTTGCCGGCCTGCCGGGCCGGTTGTTAGCCCAGAACAGGGAGGACAGGATGACTGAGCAGACGCCCGACGCATTACTGCTGGTGGATATCCAGAACGACTTCTGCAAGGGCGGCGCCCTGGAGGTGCCCGACAGCCCCGAGATCTTCGCCGCCGTCAACCGCTACATCAAGCACGCCCAGCGCAACGACTGGCTGATCGTGGCATCCCGCGACTGGCATCCGGTGGATCACTGCAGCTTCGAGGACCAGGGCGGTCCCTGGCCCGAGCACTGTGTGCAGGACACCAAGGGCGCCGAGTTCCACCCCGACATGGAGCTGCCCGATGACGCCGTCCGGGTCAGCAAGGGTGCCGCCTTCGATCGCGACCAGTACTCCGCTTTCGACGATACCGGGCTGGCGGATTTCCTGCGCCAGCGCGGCGTCAAACGCCTGCATGTAGCCGGTCTGGCGCTGGATGTCTGCGTCGATGCCACGGTGCGGGACGCCCTCAAGGAGGGCTTCGAGGTCAAACTGCTGGCGGACGGCACCCGGGCGGTAGAAGCCGACAAGGCCGGGGAAGTGCTGGACCGGCTCTCGGATCGTGGCGCGGAGGTGGTGTCATGAGCAGTGCTCCCCGCAGCGGATTCTTCAACAACGACGATCTGGCCCTGATGGTGGATCTGTACGAGCTGGCCATGGCGCAGGCCTACTGGGAATCCGGCATGGACGGCGACGCCACCTTCAGCCTGTTCTTCCGCAAGCGGCCGGACCACCGCAACATCGTTCTGGCCTGCGGCCAGCAGCATGTCTGTGACGTGATCCGCCAGCTGCGGTTCCGTGACGAGCATATCGAACGCCTGCGCAAGCTGGACATGTTCCGGGACGACTTCCTGGCCTGGCTGCGGGATTTCCGCTTCAGCGGCGACGTCCACGCGCTGCCGGAAGGTACACCGGTGTTCCCCCAGGAGCCCCTGCTGGAGGTTCAGGCCCCGGTGGCGGAGGCCCAGATCCTGGAGAGCCTGGTGATGAACTACGTGCACCTCGAGACGGTGCTGGCCTCCAAGGCGCTGCGGCTGGTGATGGCCGCTGGAAAAAGGCCGGTGGTGGATTTTGGCATGCGCCGCATGCACGGCCTGGATTCCGCCTACCGCGGTACCCGGGCCTACCGTATCGCCGGCCTGGCGGGCACCAGCAACGTGCTGGCGGGCCAGGACTTCGGCCTGCCGGTACGGGGCACCATGGCCCACAGTTTCGTGCAGGCCCACGACGACGAGATGGACGCCTTCCGCACCTACGCAAGGCTCTATCCGGACACGGTGCTGCTGGTGGACACCTACGACACCGTCGCGGCGGTCAAGCGCATCACCGAGTGGCTCAGGGAAGATAAGGACGCCCGCATCAGCGCCATCCGGCTGGACTCCGGCGATCTTGCGCAGCTGGCCCGGGACTGCCGCCAGGTGCTGGACGACGCCGGTTTCGAAGACATCAAGATCCTCGCCAGCAGTGGTCTGGACGAGTACAGCATCGCCGAGATGGTGGCCGATGACGTGCCCATCGACGGTTTCGGGGTGGGCACCGCCATCGGTTCCGCCAAGGATTCCCCCAACCTGGAACTGGCCTACAAGCTCACCGAGTACGGCGGCCAGCCACGGATGAAGAATTCACCGGGCAAGCAGTCCTACCCGGCGGCGAAACAGGTCTTCCGGCAATCCGACGCCCAGGGCCGGGTGACCGGGGATGTGATTGCCCATCGGGACGAGGAGGCGGAAGGCTGCCCGCTGCTGGTCCGGACCCTGCACCAGGGCGAGCCCGTGGAGGGCGCCATCGCCAGCCTGGACGACATCTGCGACTATGCCCGCGAGGCGGTAGAGCGGTTGCCATCGGACCTGCGCGCGCTGGACAGGGACGCCGATTACCCGGTCCGTATCAGCGACCGCCTCAAGCAGATCCAGGACGACACCCTCAAGCAGGTGATGCCGGAGGACTGAGCTGCCGGCAGAGGCAGGTGGCGGTCAGGAACCCTCCCTGAGGCTCTGGAACCGCACCTGCACCTCTCCGGTAGCGGCATCGAACGCCACCACCCGGTAGCCCTGCTCCCCCACATCCGCCTCCAGGATACTGACGCCCTCGGCCATCAGCAGTTCGAAGGCCCGGGCGGCGTTGGCGTCCCCCACCGGCTGGCGCTGGACCCGGTCCAGCTCCCGGGGCGCGCGGTGATCCGCCAGCATATCGCCGCCGCCAAAGATACGGCCCTGGTATTCCGCCAGCCGGGTGCCCCGCTCCGCCGCCGAACGCCGGAACAGTGCCAGACAGTCGTCGCCGTAACGGGCCGACAGTGGGCCGGGTGTGCCGGACGGACGGCGGGGGATGGCAAAATGGCAAATACCCCCCAGACCCAGCCGGGGGTGCCAGAGAGTGATGGCGACACAGGAACCCAGCAGCGTGCGGATCCGCCGGCGGCCGCGGCCAAACAGCAGCTCGCCGACATGGATCGTCAGATCATTGGCTTCAGGGCTAGAAACAGGACTGGTCAAAAGCGAACTCCGGTTCGCGGCAGCGCGGTGCCGCCGTGACGGCGTCAGTGACGAGATCGGCAGCATCAGCGTGCCGCCAGCAGCACCGCCGCCGCCATTTCTGGAAGCGCTACCTGCTGACCGACGCCGCCACGGAGAAAGGCCTCCCGGGGCATGCCGTAGACCACGCAGGAGTCCTCGTCCTGGCCCAGGGTGGCGGCCCCGGCCTGGCGCATTTCCAGCAGACCCTCGGCACCGTCGCTGCCCATGCCGGTGAGGATGGCGCCGACCGCATTGGCGCCGGCATAGCGGGCGGCGGACCGGAACAGCACGTCCACCGAGGGCCGGTGACGGCTCACCAGCGGACCGTCCTTGAGTTCCACGTAATAGCGGGCGCCACTGCGCTTGATCAGCATGTGGCGGTTGCCGGGGGCAATCAGGGCATGGCCCCGCAGCAGCGAGTCGCCGTCTTCGGCTTCCTTGACGTTGATGGCGCAGAGCTGGTTGAGACGATCGGCGAATGACCGGGTGAATCCTTCCGGCATGTGCTGCACGATGGCCAGTGCCGGGCAGTTGGCGGGCATCACCTCCAGCAGCTGGCGAATCGCCTCGGTGCCGCCGGTGGAGGCACCGATGGCGATGATTTTCTCGGTGGTCTCGTCCATGGCCCGACGGCCGCCGGCGGGCATCACCGCATCGGCGCTGAGCTTGGGCCGGGGCTGGCTGCGCACCGCCGGCAGCGGCTTCAGGCGGGCCTGGGCGGCAGCCTTGATGGCGTCGGTAATGCGGGTCCTGGACTCGGCGAAGAACTGCCGGGTGCCCAGGGTGGGCTTGGCGATGATGTCCACCGCGCCGCTCTCCAGCGCCCGGATCTGGGTCTCGGTGCCCTGGCCCACCAGGGACGAGCAGATCACCACCGGTATCGGGTGCTGCGCCATAAGCTTGCGCAGGAAGGTGATGCCGTCCATGCGGGGCATCTCCACATCCAGGGTGATCACGTCCGGTTTCAGCCGGCGCAGCTTCTCCACCGCGATGTAGGGATCGGCAGCGGTGTCGATCACCTCGATGCCCGGGTCGGCATTGAGAATCTCGCTCAGGCTCTGGCGCACCACGGCGGAGTCATCCACCACCAGGACTTTGATCATGTCCGAACCTCTGTGTTGGGGTCAGTCGACCCGACGGTAGACGGTGGGTATGAGAGACTCGAAGCCGGTGCGCTGGTTGCCGATGCTCTCCGAGTGGCCGATGAACAGCAGGCCGCCGGGCCGCAGGGAGGCCCGCAGCTGGGCGATGATCCGTTCCCGGTCGGCACCGTTGAAGTAGATCATCACGTTGCGGCAGAAAATCACGTCGTACCTTGGCTTGGCCGGATAGTCGCCGGTGATCAGGTTGAACTCGTAGAACTCGATCACCGACTTCAGCGCCGGCCCCATCTTCACCAGACCCTTGGCCGGATCCCGGCTGCGCAGGAAATAACGCCGCCGCAGGGCTTCCGGTACAGGAGCTATGCGGTCGCTGCGATAGACCCCGGAGCGGGCGGTGGCCAGCACCGACCGGGCAATGTCGGTGGCGTCGATCTGAAAGCGGAAACCCGGCAGCTCGGCCTCGAGCTCCCGCAGCACGATGGCCAGGGTGTAGGGCTCCTCACCGCTGGAACAGGCCGCACTCCATACCATCAGCGGCTGGCGCCAGCCCAGGTCGGCCCGGGGCGCCAGTTCATCCCGCACCACCCGCTCGAGGTACTGGAAATGGGCCGGCTCCCGGAAGAAGTCGGTCTTGTTGGTGGTGAGGGCATCGATCAGCAGCACCTGCTCACCGGCCTCGCCGGCCGGTGACAGGGCAAAATCCAGGTACTCCCGCATGCTGGCCTTGGCGGTCTCACGAAGCCGCCGGCGCAGCCGGGTCTCGATCAGCGTGCGCTTGTGGGCGGGCAGCTGGATGCCCGCCATCCGCTCCATGAACATCGCCACCCGGCGATGGTCCGCCTCGGTCAGGCTCTGGCCGGCGCTCATGCCTGGTCATCGTTCCGGTGGTCGGGTTCGCTGTCCGGGGTCTTGTCCAGCACCTGCTGGAGTTCCTCGGCGGCGAACACCCGCGACAGCCGCAGCAGGATGATGAAGTTGTCATCCAGCCTGGCCATACCATAGATGAAGGCGCTGCTGATGCGGTTGCCGATACGGGGCGGCGGATTGATGTCGGCGGTGCTGATTTCCACCACTTCCTGGACCCGGTCCGCCAGGATCCCCAGCGGCGTGCTTTCGCCATCGATCTCCACGTGGATGATGACGATGCAGCTGTCCACCGTGGGCTCGGACATCTTCATGCCGAAGTACTGGCGCAGATCCACCACCGGAATCACCTTGCCCCGCAGGTTGATCACCCCCAGCATGAATTCCGGGGTACGGGGCACCTGGGTCACCGTGCGGTATTCCAGCACTTCCTGGATACCGCTGATCTCCACCCCGAACCACTCGCCGTCCAGCACGAAGGACAGCACCTGCAGCGAGCTCACACTGTCAGGCCCGGAGGCCTGACTCTGTCTATCCAAGCTTGTCATGGCTCACCTCAATAGCGCACGAAGTCGTCGTCATCGCCGCCCAGGTCCACGCTCACGCCCTGACTGGTGGCCGCCGCCGGCTTGCGGGCCGGTGCCCGGCTGACCGGCGCCTTCGGCGCTGCCACGGCCCGAGCCTTGGCGGCCGGCTTCCTCTGGGCCGCGGGCTTGTGGTCGCCACCGTCCACCCGGAAGAAGTCCACGGTGGTGTTCATCTGCTCGGCCTGGGCCGACAGCTCCTCGGAGGTGGCGGCCATTTCTTCGGCCGAGGCCGCGGACTGCTGCACCACCTGGTCAAGCTGCTGCAGCGCCTTGTTGATCTCGGCAGCGCCCTTGTCCTGCTCCACCGAGGCGGCGCTGATTTCCTGCACCAGTTCGGAGGTTTTCTGGATACCCGGTACCAGGGCCATCAGCATTTCGCCGGCCCGCTCTGACACCTCCAGGCTGTTGCGGGAGCGCTCGACGATCTCGCCGGCGGCGCGCTGGCTGCGTTCCGCCAGCTTGCGCACTTCCGCCGCCACCACGGTGAAGCCCTTGCCGTGCTCGCCGGCACGGGCCGCCTCGATGGCCGCGTTCAGTGCCAGCAGGTTGGTCTGGCGGGCGATCTCCTCGATGATGCCGATCTTCTCGGCGATGTCCTTCATGGCCGCCACCGACTCGTGTACCGCCTCCCCGGTGGACTGGGCGTCCCGGGCGGCCTGCAGGGAAATCTGTTCGGTCTGGCGGGCGTTGTCCGCGGTCTGGGAGATGTTGGCGGTCATCTGCTCCATGGAGGACGACACTTCCTCCAGCGACGCCGCCTGCTCGGTGGCACCCTCGGCGATCTGCTGGCCGGTGCTGCTGAGCTGGACACTGCCGGAGGTGACGTTGCCGGAGGCCTCCTTGATCTCCGCTACGATGTCGCGGAGCTTGGTGTTCATGTTGCGCAGCACGCCGTACAGGTCCTGGTCGCTGCCCTGGGGGTCGAACTGCTGGTTCAGGTCACCCTCACCGATACGGGTGGCAATGCGGCCCACTTCGTTGATGCGACGCACGATCAGGGTGGCCACCGCCAGACCCACCAGCAGCGAGATCACCAGCAGGGTAATCAGGTTAGTGCGGGCGTCGTTGTAGCTGGCCTGGGCATTGGCAATGGCGTCGTCCATGCGCTCGTCGGTGACCCGGTCGAGGATGCCAAGCTGGGCCAGAGCCTTGTCGAGCTCCTGCTTGACGGTGCTGTTCATCACCAGGAAGGCCTGCTCGGTCACCCCGGCAATCTGCTCATCGGTGTTGCCGGCGTCCCAGGTGAGGCTGGCGATATCCCTCACGCGAGCGATTTCCGCCTCGTAGGCGTCCAGCGCTTCGTAGAAGGTGTTCAGGGCGCCAATGCCGGCCTCGCTGACGAGCAGCGGCCTCAGGGTTGCCTTGAGTTCATCCAGCTGCCGACTTGCGCCCTCGATGCCCTTCACGAATTCCGCCTTGTCGGCGGCCTTTCTCGCCAGGATGTACTTGAACTGCAGAATGTCCATCGTCTTGAGCGCCAGCCCGATGTCCTTGGACAGACCCTCCGCCTCAACAGGTCCCGCAATGGTGCTCGTAAGCCGTTCCTGGGACTCCTGCAGGTTTGCGATGCCCAGGTAACTGTTAATGGCCAGCAGCGCCAGCAGGATCACAAATCCTGAATAGAGCAGTGCCTTGATGGTAATTCGTCTCATTGTTCCAACCCTTCGCTCAGTCGTGCCGGGTGCTGCTCGCCCCGTACCCGTATTTCTTCAACCAGTTCCGCAACATCCAGGATCATGGCGATGCCGCCATTGCCCATGATGGTTGCGCCCATGACGCCGTGGATGTCCTGATACAGACGTCCAAGGTTCTTGATCACTGTCTGGAAGTGACCAATCACCTCGTCCACCGTGATACCAAACAGGGCGTCTCCGACCCTGACTACAACGGTCTGCTCGATGGCCGGTTGACGACCGCCCACCACAAACCACTCCCTTAATCTCAGGCAGGGCACCAGCCCGCCCCGATGCCGCACCAGGCGGGCGCCATCGCGATGGCTGACCTCGCTGGCGCGGGTTTCGATACATTCCTCCACCGAACTCAGCGGCAGCACATAGCGCTCACCGGACACCGCCACCATCAGGCCGTCGATAATGGCCAGGGTCATGGGCAGCGCGATGCGCACGGTGGTGCCCTGGCCCGGCCGGCTGTCCACATGGACCCGGCCCTGGAGGCTGTCGATGGAGCTTTTCACCACGTCCATGCCGACCCCGCGGCCGGACACATCCGACACTTTGGCGGCGGTCGAGAACCCGGGCGCGAAGATGAGCTGGTGGATGTCCCGGTCGTCCAGGCTCTCACCGGCGCGCACCAGGCCCTTTTCCACCGCCTTCTCCAGGATCCGGCCGGTATTGAGGCCGGCGCCGTCGTCGCTGAGGGTAATGATGATCTGGCCCTGATGATGGGAGGCTTCCAGTTTCAGCACACCCCGGGCCGGCTTGCCGGCGGCTTGCCGGGCCTGGGGCGACTCGATGCCGTGGTCCAGGCTGTTGCGCAGCAGGTGTACCAGCGGGTCCGCCAGGCGATCGATCACCACCTTGTCCAGCTCGGTGTCGGCACCAGCGGTTTCCAGGGTGACGTCCTTGCCCAGCTCTCGGGACAGGTCCCGCACCAGGCGGCGGAAGCGGCCAAAGGTGGAGCCGATGGGCAGCATGCGGATGTCGAACGCGGTTTCCCGCAGGTTCGCCGACAGCCGGTCCATCTCCTCCGCCAGGCCGTCCAGGGCCTCGTCCTCCCGGTCCTGGGCCAGCTGGTCCAGGCGCGCCTGCAGGATCACCAGTTCACCCACCTGATCCATCAGCAGGTCCAGCTTGCGCTGAGGTACCTTGATATTCTGCTCCAGCGCCGGCTGGTGCTGTTTCTGCTGGGCGCGGATGTGGTCCTGGGCGGCGAGGGCGCGATCCACGTCCTCCGGCTCGGCCAGGCCGGAGGCCTGCACCAGCTCGCCGGCCAGCGGCTTGCGCTGCAGCACCGATTCCAGCGCCACCGGGTCCACGCCCTGCTCCACCAGCAGATCCCCCAGGCGGCAGCCTTCGTCGAAGCTGATGGGCTCGATGCTCACCTGCCAGTCGTCCTGGACGAAGATGAAGACATCCTCGACAGCGGCTCTGGGCTGGGTCGTGGTCAGCAGGGCCGAGAACGCCAGGTAACAGGTCTCGGGATCGAAAGTGGCCGGATCAAAGCCCTTGTCCAGGTAGCCCGCGCAGTGGCAGGCGCCCAGGGACGCCAGCTCCCGCAGCACCGGCAGCGGGTCGAAGCCTTCCCGGAAGGCACTGGCCGCCGGCCGGATCTCGATCCGGTAGAGCTGCTCGGCCTCCGGCTCGGTACGGGCCGGCTGGGCTGGCGTCGGCTTGCCGGCCTCCGCCTGCTGATCCGGCATCAGCGCCTGGAAGCGGCGGATCAGGGTCTCGCTGATGGCCATGGTTTCCCGGGAGGGATTCATCCGCTCCAGCAGGCCACCGATGTGGTCACGGGCTTCCAGCACCAGGTTGATGGCCTCCCGATCCAGGCGGATACGGTCGGCACGCACCAGGTCGAAATAGGTTTCCAGGTGGTGGGTGAAATAGGACAGGTGGTCAAAGCCCACCATGCCAGCGGCGCCCTTGATGGTGTGCATGGCCCGGAAACTCTGGGCGATCTGCTCGGCGTCGGTGGGGTTGTCCTCCAGCTCCAGCAGGGCCGCTTCCAGGGCGTTGAGGTGCTCACCGGCCTCTTCCCGGAAAATCTGTACCGGATCAGTCATGGCCGGCCTCCGGCTTGAGTTCAAACAGGGGCGCCAGACCCAGCTGGGTCAAGGTCCGGGCCACCTCCTCCGGTGGATTAATCGGCTGCCAGCCGTGGCCCGCGGCACGCAGCCGCGCCCGCAGGCTCAGCAGCCACTGGGCGCCGGCAGTGTCCAGCTCGCTGATGGCGGCCATGTCCAGGGTCAGCGGTGCCTGCAGAAGTCCTGCGTCAAAGCCCTGCTCCAGACCCTTGACGTCGTAGATGGTCAGGGCATCCGGCGCCTGCCAGACATTGCCATTTTTCGGTGTACTCATGATCGTTCTCAGGCCAGCTTGGTGACAGCGGAAAGCAGCACGTCAGGCTTGAAGGGTTTCACCAGCCAGGCCTTGGCGCCGGCGGCCTTGCCCTCGGCCTTCTTGGACTCCTCGGACTCGGTGGTCAGCATCAGCACCGGTGTGAAGCGGTAGTCCGGTTTCTGCTTCATGGCCTTGACGAAGCTGATGCCGTCCATATTCGGCATGTTGACATCACTCACCACCAGGTGGATCTTGCGACCGTCCAGCTTGGCCAGGGCATCCTTGCCGTCAACCGCCTCAATCACCTCGTGACCGGCACCCCGCAGGGCCAGACCCACCACCTGCCGCACCGAGGCGGAATCGTCAACAACCAGAATGGTCTTACTCATTACTCAATCCCCTAGAAAAACGTAAGTTCGTCAGATGCCTGACTCTGCTGCCGGGCAGGCCGGGCCGGCCGGACCCCCAGCACTTCCCGTTCCGAATCCGTGGTGGCGCGGGCCTTCATGGCGGCCAGCAACCCCCCGGACTGATCGGCGAACTCGGCGATGGATGTGTGCCCGCTGGCCGCCAGCAGGGCCTCCACATCGGCGAAGGCGGCGTCCAGGTGGCACATCACCTGGCTCAGATGGTCCTGGAACTGCAGCCTGGTGATAACGTCCTTGACCTGCCACTCCACACTGTCCTTGAGCCGCATCAGCGCCACAGCATCGTCGGTGACGCTGGCCATGCGCTCGCGGCTTTCCCGCAGTGCCGATTCCACGGTCTCGCGGCTGTCTTCCCGGACCTGCCGCGCCACCGAGAGGTTGCTCTGGGCCCGGCCCATCACCTGCTCGATGCGATCGCTGACCTCCGCAACCACCTTGTTGATCTGCTCGCCGGCGCGGGCCGAGCGGCCAGCCAGACTGCGCACCTCGTCCGCCACCACCGAAAAGCCGCGACCGGCCTCACCGGCCCGGGCCGCCTCGATGGCAGCGTTCAGGGCCAGCAGGTTGATCTGATCGGCGATCTTGCGGACCTCCTCGGTAAAGGCCACCAGGGCGCTGGTCTGGCCCGACAGCTTCTCGATGTCGGAGAAGGTGTCCTCGTCCCGACGGGCGGACTGCTCCAGCGACTGCCAGAGTTTGCCGAAGGCCTGCTCGGTGCTTTCCGCCATCCGGTTCAGGGCCTCCCGCTTGCGGTCGAAGGCCGCCTCGTCGCTGCTGTCCAGGGCCAGGCCGAACTCACCGACGATGCCGGTGAAGCGCTCGGTGAGCTCGTTGACGGCCGCCTCCATGGTCTCCCGCTCAACGTCGAGAGTGCGCCGCCACAGCGGCAACACACCGGTCAGGGCCTTGTTCAGAGCCAGGCTGTTGTCGTCAGCGCCGCTGGTATCGGCGTCACTGTCACAGCCCTGCTGCGCAAGCTCCGTCAATTGCCGGCCCAGCCTCTGCCATTGGACCAGCGAGCCGGCCACCAGCGCGGCGGTCGCCAGCAGGCTCAAAAGCGCCAGCCACCAGTGGCCCGAGAATGCGGACCAAACAGTTGCAGTCAGTGCAATGCCGGCAAGTGCGACCTGTACCATCAGAGCGAGTGGGCGGTTACAGCCGGAAACTGCTCCATTCAGCACGGGTTTGGGGTTCAGGGACGTAGAGCTCACGGGAAGGCATCCTGTTGCGATGAAGGTTGCGGCCAGCGCCGGTCCTTGCTGAGCATGATTGGCTATGCGTCAAACACACATTAGCCTATAAAATTACCAATAGATTGAATTTATTTACGTCATTGTGTGTATTTTTGTTGACTTTACGGGAATTACGGATGGGCTAGCGGGGCAGCTGTCCGAGGAAGACAGTTCAGAGTACTCGGAGGCCTGTCGTTTCAAGGATCCGAGCAACTTCCCGGCATTGGGGCATGAGTGAAATGTTCAACGAAAGCCGGCAGTTTGCAGGCCGGCATGGGTGCGTAAAAAAGCACCCCAGATACTGGTTACAGTCAAAAGCATCCAGGAACTGGAATTGCGTTCGGGTTTCCATACCCTTGACCATCAGCCGCGAGATCACCACCCGGCAGACCTCTCGGTCCGCCACCGTGAGACCATGCCGCGCGAGCAACGCAGGGTCAAAACGGCTGAGCACTTCAAGCGCCACAATCCGGCGCTCACTGGGAGCGAAAATCGGCTGGATACGGATCTCAAAGGACCTTATTGGATGCGGCCCTGAAGGGCAGCAAGAACCTCAAGGTGTTGATCCATCGATACTTTCTCTCCTTGGCAGGGATGAGACCACCGGCCGCAAACGCAGGGCCATACATCCACTCTTCTTGATAGAAAATGCCTTTTCTGCATTTTAATCTTAACAATTTGCTCTTGCTTTATCTTTGTGTTGATCGCGGATTGGCGTTAGGATTAACCCTCATCAACCTCAGGTTAATTATGGGTCTCGGCACCGCTTTACGTCAGCTTAGAAAGTCAAAGGGCATCACGCTAGCCGAACTGGCGGAGCGTGCTGGTTCACACGTTGGCAACCTCTCACGGATTGAACGACGCACCGCCAAGCCCAGCCTGGATCTGCTTTACCGCCTATCCGAAGCACTGGATTTCAGCCTTGCCGAAATCTTCTCGGCGGCCGACAACCGCAACCACGATGACAAGCAGGTGGCCCTCAATTCGGTGTTCATTGCCCTGCTGGATCAGGACCGGGAGCTGCTGCTGGACTTCGCCCAGCTGCTACAGGAACGCGCAGCGCGGGACCCGACCTCCATCAAGGTGGATGACCGGATGATGCCCGGGCAGCCGGAGGAGGATGAGGAAGACGAGGAAGAGCGCAGGAAATCGGGCCGTGATCGCAAGCAGCGGAAGCAGCGTTAGATTCACTGCAATAGCCAGAGCATTTAATCGCCCCCATTAATACCTGAAAAGCATTTTCCCGCCATCATTAGACATCCCTGTCAGCCGTGCTAATTTTTGGTAGGGCTTTAGCGGCGGCCAGCTCCGCCCGGAAGTTTCCCCGCCAGCGCCGGATGACGGCCTGACCCCGGAATGACAGTCTGCACCGGATGCGCAATGACATTTTTCACCGCCCCTACCCGTCTCATCCGCGTTTTGACACTGCTCGGTCTCTGCTTGCCGCTGTTACTGCAGGCCAATGTCAGCGTTGTGGCAGCGGGTGAACAGGCGGACGTCCGCCTGACCAGCGGTCACTGGCCCCCTTATTTTGACCAGGACGCGCCCCACCAGGGGCTGCTGAGCCGGATCATCAGCCTGGCCTTCGCGCAGAGCGGCCTGGAGGTGCGATACGAATTCCTGCCATGGTCGCGCTCACTGATGATGGCGAGCCGGGCGCCCTGGCAGGGCTCGGCGGCCTGGAGCTGCCGGCCGGCGCTGACCGGGCGGTTTCTCTACAGCCAGCCACTGATCCCTCACAACTACGTGCTCTTCCATCGCCGGTCCATGCCACTGGAATGGCAAGGGCTGACTGACCTGCAGTCCCTCCGCCTTGGCCTGACCCAGGACTATTTTTACGGTCGCCAGGTGGGTGACGCCATTCTTGCGGGCTTGCTCGGCGTCGACGTTGCACGCTCCGACGAAATCAATTTCCGCAAGCTGGCAGCGGGTCGCATCGACCTGTTCCCCATGGAACCGGCAGTCGGTCTGAAAATGCTGGAGGAACTGGGCCTGGCCGCAGAGATTACCTATCACCCACGGCCGATCGAAACCAATCACCTGTACTTGCTGCTGAACCGCTCGGATCCGGCCAGCGAGCGGCTGATGACCGCGTTCAACGAGGGCCTGACGCAGCTGCGGGAGTCCGGCAAGCTGGAACAAATTCTGGCCGCCGGATTTACGGACTTGCCCGCCAGGTTGAAGCCCACGCCGGCGGAGATGGCGACGACGGCCTGCCCCTGAATCACCTCAGGGCACCAGCGGCAACAGCAGACCCATAAGAATCGGGGAAATGAACGACAGGATGAACCCGGAAGCAATGGCCACCGGCACGCAGGCCAGGCCGCCATTGCTGCGGATGATGGGCAGGGTGAAATCCATGGCGGTGGCACCGCCATAACCGATGGCCATGGCCGGGCGCTGGCGGATCAACAGCGGAATCAGCGCCAGCGCAATGATTTCCCGGAACACATCATTGAGGAACGCCACGCCGCCCCAGGCCGGGCCCAGAGCCTCCCCCACCACAATGCCGGACAGCGAATACCAGCCGAATCCCGACGCCAGCGCCAGCCCCTGCTGCCAGGGCACCCCCATCACCGGCGCCGCCAGAAGGCCGGCCAGCAGCGAACTGGCGGCCAGGGTCAGGGCCACACCCAGACCCTGACGGTTCATCAGCAGCCGGCGCAGGGACAGGCCGGCGTTGCGCAATTGCAGACCGATGAGGAAGAGCAGCAGCATCAGGGCCCAGGTGGCCAGATCCTCCACCAGCGGCAGCGCCGGCAGCAGATACTGTCCTGCCAGCAGGCCCGCCAGCACCGCCGCCAGCGGCTTGAGGGCAGACAGGAACAGGCGCCGGTAGCCGGCGGCAGGAGCCTGGTCGGACGGGTCACAGGCCATCGGCTGCCAGCGGTGCCAGAGCCAGAGCCCCGCCAGGTTGCACAGCAGCAGGCTGGTCACCAGAACCAGCACCTGACTGACCATCTGGCCCAGCTGCTGCCACAGGCTCTCCATCTGGCCCAGGCCAATGCCCAGCAGGACAAGGATGAAATACACCATGGCCTCGACGCCGTGATGGATCACGGTCATCACGGCGCGGTGTTCCAGCGCGATGGCAAAACCCAGGAAAAGCGGCACAAGAATCAGCAGCGCGTCAATCAGCATGGCGTTCTCGGGTTACGGGATGGGGACAGAGGGGCCGGTGCTCAGCCCAGGGGTTCATGGGGGTCCGGATCGAAGGGCGAGCTACCCTCACCGGTATCCCGGTCGCGGCGGATGCCACGGGCGAGGCGCTGGGCCGTCACCGACCAGACCACGTGGCTCCCGGATTGGGCTTCATAGCCGGTTTCCAGCAGCGAGCCGGCAACCCCACGGAGCGCCGCCTCGGCCTGGGTGGCACTCTTGTAGGGGCCCTGGCAGCGATGGCGCTCGGGTTGGTGCTCGTCCGGACCGGCCATGGCCACCAGCGCCCAGATACCCTCGCCCACCTGCTTGATGTGGAGCTCCACCCGGCGCTCCCTCCGGGTCATGACCAGAGCCCGCAATGGCCCCCGGCCATGAAAATAGTGCAGTTTCATCAGTGGCTCTTGGCGTCCGGTTCCTGTACCAGCACCCAGGGTGCGATGACCACCGCCCAGAGCTCGGTGTCGCTATCGTACCAGGCCCGGGCCAGCTCCGGCGCCACATCTCCCACCTGCCCGGCGGTCATCCACTGCTCGAACAGTGGCTTGTTGTCGGCGGCCAGCTCGGCCGCCACATCCAGCAGATCCAGCTCCGCCGCCACCCGCACCACATGACCCCGAGCGTAATAGGTCTGCAGGTCGCGCCAGCCGATCTGGGAGGTCTCCAGGTTGAGCTTCTGCTTGAGCTCTTGCGCGTTGGGGCTGGGTGCCATCGTATGCCTCGGCCAGTGACAGGATTTCCGGAGTTCGGATTGAACGCCTTAAGCTTACCTGAAAAGCCCGTTGCTCACATCCGGCCGGCCGGCTCTGCCTCACAGCGCAACCAGACTGAACGGATCTGATCGGACAGCGTCATCGGATCAAAAGGCTTGGCAATCACGTCAGCAGCACCCAGGGCCTTGTACTCCTCGATTTCATCAGGCTGCACCTTTGCGGTCATGAACAGCACCGGCGTGGCCTGAAACTGGGGGATCTGGCGCAGGGCCCTGAGGGTCGCAGGCCCGTCCATGCCGGGCATCATCACATCGAGCAGGATCAACTGGGGCGCGAAGGCCGGCGCCTCATCAAGGGCCTGCTGGCCGGAGCCACAGGTTTTCAGCTCAAAGCCTCCCACCGCTTCCAGTGCCAGCTGGGCGATGGTGCGGATATCCTCTTCGTCTTCCACATACAGTATTCGCTTCAACTCTGTCATGGTAATGATTCGTTATTCCATTTGTTAGGACCAGATTCAGCCTTTGCCGGATTTCCTGGAAAGTCAGAGCAAGCGTGGACCAGGGAGGGGTACCAGCTTTCCAAAGCGCCCGCAATACTGCCTTAGAGGTCAAACGCGACATCCGGACGTATGCCTGCCTCGATCGAGGCCAACAGTTCAGCCATCAGGTTGTCATCCTCAAGAATCAGCACTCGCACCGACCAGCCCAGCTCGCGAATCACCCGTGTAAGGGGCCATAGACTGAACACAAACTCTTCTTCTATAGTCTGACTGACGCTTTTCCTACCAATTCTACTGTAAGCGACTTCCGGCGGAAGTCCCAGAGGGAAGTACCGTTGCGGCGACTCTCGCTTGGTTCCCGTGTAGCCCTGATCATCATGGCAGGCAGCATTATCACGGTGTTTGCGGTCTTTACCGTTGCTTACCAGCAAATGGCGGAGGACCTTGAACGACTGCTCACCGAGCAGCAGCGCCTGGAGGCCCAGCGAGTGGCACGCACGGTGGACCAGGGCCTGGACTTGCGAACCCAGGCGCTGGAATTGCTGACCCATCAGCTCAGCGACGGCGACCAGCTGCTGCCAGCCACAGAGCTGAACCGTTTGCTGGCCCGTCAGGAGAGACTGCACGCGCTCTTCCCGGCCGGCCTGCTGGTGTTTGACGAGAACGCCACGGCGTTGGCAGAGACCCTTTTTGTCGAGGGCCGGCTGGGCACCAACTACAGCGACCGCCAACATTTCCGCGAGGCCATGGCCTCGGGCAAAACCGTGGTCAGCCGACCGCTCATCGGCCGCAAAACCGGCCTGCCGCTGCTGTCTGTGGTGGCGCCGATTCTTGCCGAAGACGGTGATTTGATCGGCCTTGCCGGTGGTGCGATCAACCTTGACGAAACCAGCATCCTGCCTCTGCGGGCCTCGGACAGCTCTGGAACCCTGACCAAGGTTGTCGACACCGACAACTTTCTGTTTGTCGACACCAATTCTGCGTCGGGGGGCGGCATTTCGCCCCTGCCCGACCCGGGCCAGGACCCCCTCATTGACGCAGCCCTTTCCGGTCTATCTCTGGGGCAGGTGACACTGGCTGACGGTCAGCGCTATCTCTACGCCACCGACCACCTGCAGCGGCTGGGCTGGCTGTTTATTCGTGCCGTCCCCTATGAACGGGTGCTGACACCACTGCACCAGTCCTTCCTGCAGCTGCTGTTGATCTGCCTGCTGATTGCTCTGGTACTGGCGGCTCTGAGCTTCGGCCTTACCCGCTCTACCATGGCCCCCCTGGACCGCATGGCGAACCGGATCCAGGGTATGGGCGAGCGCCCTGCCCGGGGCCAGCGCCTGGAGGAGAGCGGCCCGCGGGAGACCCGCAACCTGGCATCGGCGTTCAATCAGTTAATGGCCGAACGCGATCTGCTGGACGAGCTGAAAGACGGTTTCATCTCGTCGGTGAGCCATGAACTTCGGACTCCCCTGACGTCCATCAACGGCGCCCTCAAGCTTCTCAATCATGGTGTCGGCGGCCCATTGCCCGCCAAAGCAGCGCAGATGAGCCAACTGGCCCAGCGTAACGGCGAGCGCCTGCAGCAACTGATTAACGATCTGCTGGACTTCAACAAACTGGAAGCCGGGAAGCTCAGCGTGAAACTGCTGCCCACCGAGCTGGCGCCGGTGATCAACGACGCTATCCTGGACAACAGTACCCTGGCCGGCAATGCCGGGGTGCGACTGAGCTGCGACACCATCACCGCACCTCCGGTGATCACCGATGCCCACCGGTTACGCCAGATACTCGACAACTTCATCAGCAACGCCATCAAGTTCTCACCGGCCGGCGCCGAGGTGCGGATTACCGTAGAGGCTCGCGGGGAACAAACCCGCATCAAGGTCAGCGACCAAGGCCCCGGTGTGCCGGCCCGGTTCCGGAGCCGGATCTTTGAGCGTTTCGCCCAGGCTGAAACCGGGTCCGAACGGGCGGGAAGGGGTACCGGCCTGGGCCTGGCTATCTGCCGGGAGCTGGCTACATTGATGTTTGCCGAGGTCGGTTTCTACAACGATCAGGGTGCCCACTTCTGGATTGAAGTGCCCAACGCCAACTCTCCAGCTATTTCTGCCACTGAAGGAGCCGCCAGTGAAACCACCCCTGCGACCGGACAATGAGTCGCAACGCCTGGCGGCGCTGCACCGGACCGGCATGCTTGATACTCCGGCGGAGTCCCGCTTTGACCGTCTCACCCGAATTGCCCGGCAGGCGCTGGGTGTGCCCATAGCCATGGTCTCGCTGGTGGACAGCGAACGGCAATGGTTCAAGTCCTGCAGCGGCCTTGAGGCGACCGAAACCGGCCGCGATGTTTCTTTCTGCGCTCATGCCATCCTGCAGGACGAGATCTTTGTTATTCAGGATGCGCTGTGCAACCCGGATTTCAGCGACAACCCGCTGGTGACCGGCCCGCCGTATATCCGTGCCTATGCCGGAGCCCCCCTGCGCAGCACCGGCGGCTACCGGGTCGGCAGCCTCTGTGTCATCGACCAGCAGCCACGCCGCTTCAGCGAGGCTGACCTCCAGCTGCTCCGGGAACTGGCCGACTGTGTCGAAGCCGAGCTCAACCATGCCGAGATCCAGACCCTGAACGCCCAGCTCAAGCGCAGTGAAACCCGGGCCCGCGCGGTCCTCGAGGGCACCCGCATTGGCACCTGGGAATGGAACATCCAGACCGGCGAGACGGTATTCAACGAGCGCTGGGCGGAAATCGTGGGGTATACCCTGGAAGAGCTCGCCCCTGTCAGTATCGAAACCTGGCTCAGGCTGGCCCATCCGGACGACCTGCTCAAGTCCAATCGCCTGCTAAACGAACACTTCGAGGGCCGGTCCGAGGCCTACGACTTTCGCTGCCGAATGCAGCACAAAGACGGCCACTACGTCTGGGTCCACGACCGGGGCAAGGTGCTGGAACGGGACGCAAAGGGCCAGCCGTTGAGGATGTATGGCACCCACGCCGACATCACCAACGAGGTCTCAAACCTCGACAGTATCGAACGACAGAACGCCGTCTTGAGTGTGCTCAGCGAACTGGCACTGGACACCGGCCAGAGCGACGACCAGAGAATCCAGAGGGCCCTTGCCCTGGGCCGTGACTACTTTGCCATGGACATGGGCATCCTGAGCGAGATTACCGGCGGGGTCTACAGCGTCCGCTGGTTTGACGCCACCGGGGACAGCGGGCTTGAGCCAAACCAGAGCTTTCCGCTGGACCAGACCTACTGCTCTCTGCTGCTGAGCGGGCATGAGGTATTGGCCATCGAGCACATGGCAAGTTCCCGCTTCGCCAAGGAGCCCTGTTACCGGCATTTCGGGCTGGAGAGCTACATTGCCGTGCCGGTGAGGATCGGTGACCGGATCTTCGGCACGCTGAATTTCTCGTCTTCAAAGCCGCGGGCACAACCCTTCAGTGCAACCGACCGCACCTTCATGATGCTGCTGAGCAAATGGCTGGGCAGCCTGCTCGAACGCCAGGCCGAGCAGGAGCGGCTGAACAAACTGGCGGAACACATACCCGGGATGGTCTATCAGTACCGGCTCTGGCCCGATGGACGTTCCGCTTTCCCCTACACCAGTGCCGGTATCAACCAGATCTATCGGGTCACTCCGGAGTCCGTTCGGTCGGATGCAAGCGAGGTGTTCGACCGTATCCATCCGCAGGACCTGCGCACCGTGCAGTCCTCCATCGAGCTTTCCGCCAGAACCCTGGGTCCTTGGAACGACCAGTACCGTGTCAGCACAGAGACGGGCGACTGGCGCTGGGTGGAGGGGCGGGCCACCGCCGAAAAGCTGGCAGACGGCAGCGTGGTATGGCACGGCTATATTTATGACATCCATGACCGCAAGACCGCAGAGCTGGCGCTGGAGAAGAGCGAGCGCCAACTTCGTGGCCTGTTCGAGCTGTCTCCCCTGGGCATTGCCCTGCATGAATATGACAACGGCCGTTTGCAGGACGTCAATGATGCCTTGCTGAGCGTCAGCGGCCATGACCGGGGCGAATGCCTGCAGATGCGTTTCACGGACCTGCCGGCGGTGGAGGAGCGCGAAATGGTCACAACAGCGCTGCAGCAAATGGCGGTAAGTGGTCGCTACGGCCCCCTTGAGACCGAATTTATCCGCCGCGATGGCTCCCGCCATCCGGTCCGACTTCAGGGCCTGCTGATCAGTGGCAGCGACGGCACTCAGATGGTCTGGTCACTGATCGAGGACATTTCCCAGCGCCGTCGGATGGAGCGGCTCAAAAACGAATTTGTCTCTACCGTCAGTCATGAGCTGCGCACACCCCTGACCTCCATCAGCGGGGCCCTGTCACTGGTGGCCCACGGCTCTTTCGGGGCCTTACCGGAGCAGGCCGCAAAACTGGTGAACATCGCCCACCGCAACAGCCAGCAACTCACTCTGCTGATCAATGATCTGCTGGATATCGAGAAGCTGGCGGCCGGAGAGGTGACATTCGATCGAAGCCCACAGCTGCTTGCCACCATGATTGATCGGGCTGTGGAGCTCAATCAGGGCTTTGCCGACAAGCAGCGGGTGACGCTGGTCACCGAGCCCGCCGATCCGGCGCTGCGGGTATGGGTGGCGCCGCTGCGCTTGGTCCAGGCCCTGTCAAACCTGGTTTCCAATGCCATCAAGTTCTCTCCCGCCGGTGAGCAGGTTACTCTCGCAACCCGGGTCATGGACAGCAATGTCCGCATCGAGGTCAGGGATCATGGACCGGGCGTGCCCACCGAGTTCCGGGATCGGATCTTCCAGCGATTCGCCCAGGCCGACGCCTCCTCCACCCGCCAGATCCGTGGCACCGGCCTTGGCCTGGCCATCACCAGGGAACTGATCCACCGCATGGATGGTGAAGTGGGGTTTGACTCTGTGCCGGGGCAGGGCTCCACCTTCTGGCTGCAGCTGCCACTGTTGAGTCCGGAAGAAAGCTCACGGGCATAAAAAACGGGCGCCACTGAGCGCCCGTTTTTCGTCCACGGGGGCAGAGGTTCAGGCGGTGCCGATCATGTCCCGCAGCACATAGTGCAGGATACCGCCGTGCTTGAAGTAGGTGGCTTCATTGACGGTGTCGATCCGGGATTTGAGCTTGCAGGTTTTTGTATCGCCGTCCGGATAGGTGACCGTCATCTCCAGCTCGGCGCCGGGCTTCACGTCTCCCGCAAGGCCCTGGATGCTGATGGTCTCGTCGCCGGTCAGCTTGAGGCTCTTGCGGTCCTCACCGTCGGCGAATTGCAGGGGCATGACCCCCATGCCGATCAGGTTGGAGCGGTGAATACGCTCATAGGATTCGGCCACCACCGCCTTCACCCCCAGCAGGCGGGTGCCCTTCGCCGCCCAGTCCCGGCTGGAACCGGTGCCGTATTCCTTGCCGGCGATGACCACCAGCGGGGTGTCGTCCTCGGCGTACTTCATGGCGGCGTCGTAGATGGCCATTTCCTCGCCGCTGGGCACGTGCCGGGTATAGCCCCCCTCGACCCCGTCCAGCATCTCGTTCTTGATGCGCACGTTGGCGAAGGTGCCCCGCATCATCACCTCGTGATTGCCACGGCGGGAGCCGTAGGAGTTGAAATCCTTGGGCTCGACCCCGTGCTCCTGCAGGTATTTGCCCGCCGGGCTGTCGGCCTTGATGGCACCGGCCGGGGAGATGTGGTCGGTGGTCACCGAATCCCCCAGCAGCGCCAGGATGTGGGCATCCCTGATGTCCTCCACCGGCTCCGGTTCGCGGCCCATGCCCTCGAAGAAGGGCGGGTGCTGGATGTAGGTGGATTTGTCGGACCACTCGTAGACCTTGCTGTCCGGCACCTCGAGAGACTTCCAGGTGGCGTCACCATCGAAGACCTCGGCGTACTCCTTCTTGAACATGTCGGTCTTGACCTTCTCCACCGCCTCGGAGATTTCCTGCTGGGACGGCCAGATGTCTTTCAGGTAGACCGGGTTGCCCTCGGAGTCCTTGCCCAGGGGCTCCTTGCTCAGGTCCAGACGGATGTTGCCGGCCAGGGCATAGGCCACCACCAGCGGCGGCGAGGCCAGCCAGTTGGTCTTCACCAGGGGATGGATGCGGCCTTCGAAGTTGCGGTTGCCGGACAGCACCGAGGCCACCGTGAGGTTGCCCTTCTCGATGGCTTCCTCCACTTCCTCCGGGAGCGGCCCGGAGTTGCCGATGCAGGTGGTGCAGCCGTAGCCCACCAGGTTGAAGCCGAGCTTGTCCAGGTCGTCCTGGAAGCCGCCGGCCTTGAGGTAATCGGTCACCACCTTGGAGCCGGGCGCCAGCGAGGTCTTGACCCAGGGTTTGGTTTGCAGGCCCTTTTCCAGTGCCTTCTTGGCCACCAGACCGGCGGCCATCATGACACTGGGGTTGGAGGTGTTGGTGCAGGAGGTGATGGCGGCAATCACCACCGCGCCCGGATCCAGCCGGACCTTTTCGCCCTCCAGCTCGAAGTGCTGGCTGTCAGCATGCTCGTAGCTGTCATCCACGCC
The DNA here is from genome assembly GCF_033722195.1 of Marinobacter sp. Lineage (GTDB taxonomy): Bacteria > Pseudomonadota > Gammaproteobacteria > Pseudomonadales > Oleiphilaceae > Marinobacter. The sequence goes on along the minus strand of NZ_JAWVZL010000042.1, from coordinate 106 downwards.
AACGGCGGTCTGGCCGCCCTCTGACAGCAGCCGGCCCTGGTCGTCGGAGCCCTTGCCACCGTCGCTCTGGTCCATGATCAGCTCGAAGGCGGACTTCATGTCCTTC
>NZ_JAWVZL010000041.1:0-27109 GCF_033722195.1 Marinobacter sp. | reverse complement strand
GGGTCCGGGAAGAAGCGGCCGCCCTGACTGCCGGCAATCACCGAGGCATTGTCCTTGTAGGCGGACAGCACACCTTCGCTGTTCATCTCGAAGGTGTTCTTGATCATTGCGAACAGGGACTTGGACTGGCCCTCACCGTCGATATCCCAGGACGCATTGAAAATCTTGTGGCGGCAGTGCTCTGAGTTGGCCTGTGCGAACATCATCAGCTCAACGTCGGTTGGATCACGCTGCAGCTCGGTAAAGGCCTTCTCGAGGTACTCGATCTCGTCCTCAGCCAGCGCCAGCCCCAGGCGCTCGTTGGCCTCGGTCAGCGCCCGCCGGCCACCCTCGAGTACCGGCACCCGGTCCAGCGGTTTGGGCTCGTTCTTGCTGAACAGGAGTTCGGCGCCACCCATTTCGTGAAAGACCGTCTGAGTCATGCGGTCGTGCAGCATGGCGGCGATCAGCTCACGCTGCTCCAGCCCAAGTTTCCTGTCGGCACTTATATAGTAGGCAGTGCCCCGCTCGATACGGCGGATCTGTTTCAGACCGCAATTGCCGGCAATGTCGGTGGCCTTGCTGGACCAGGGCGAGAGCGTGCCGGGCCGCGGCACCACCAGGAAAAGCACGCCTTCCGGCTGTTCTGCGGGCATGGAGGGACCATAGGACAGCAGGCGCTGCAGAACCGCGTCTTCCGCCTCGGTCAGCGGCGAGTCCAGATCCACGAAGTGCATGAACTCGGCATACAGGTGGCGGACCTCGGGCACAGCGCCCTTGACCTGGGTCAGAAGTTTCTCGGTGCGAAATGACGAGAGAGCGGGAGCGCCGCGGAGTTCAAGCATGGTCTAAACCTGTGTCATGCGAGTCTGGGATGCGTGGGGTGCGGAATCGGCGTGGCCATGCCGGTTGGCATGAGCTCCGACCGGAGCCCCGTCGGATCTGAAAGGCCGCCATAATACTGGAAACCCGTCCCCGGATACAGCCAAGATCGCGCCCTCAGACGCCGGATCATGCCAACCAGGACCCCCGGGTGACGACGCGACAGGGGCTCTGCGGCCAGGCAAAAGAGCACCCGCCATCGGTACGATTGACTGAGTTTTGCAGAGCTATCGCAGAGTTAAATTGACCATCCCCGGAGCTCTGGGAGATTATGTCGACACTGAATACGGATATCAGTGCCAGCTTTTCATTTTCCTGGTGACGGCAGGGGCGGGTCCACGTGATCGGCCAGCCATGAACGACGTACAACCGCGGACGGGGTGTACAGGAGACTAAGGAATTGGCAAAACACTTACTGGGCAATAACGTCAAACATTTGCGGAGCCTGGCTGTGGCGGGCCTCGTGGTCATCCTGGCTGGCTGCTCGCAACCCTCCACCCTCGAGGAAATCCGCTCAGAGGGGGTTCTCCACGTCATCACCCGGAACGCGCCGTCGATCTATTACGAGGGCCGGGACGGGCCCACCGGCTTCGAATACGAGCTGGCCCGCCGTTTCGCCGAGGATCTGGGCGTGGAACTGCGGGTTCGGGTGGCCGACGGCAATGCCGAGATTCTCTCGGTGCTCGAACGCAATTACGCTCACATCGGTCTGGCCGGCCTGGCTGCCACCGAGGAACGCAAGGGCCGTTTCCATACGGTACCCACCCGCCTCACCACCGCATCCGTGGTGATCTACCACCGCGACCGGGAAAGGCCGGAAGATCTTGAGCATCTGGTGGGGGACACCATCCACGCCGTGGCCAACAGCAACCACATCCGCCATCTGGAGGAACTCGCCAAGGACATCGACGGTCTCGTATGGCAGGCCCACACCGAACTGGATGCCGCCGGTGTCCTCAAGCGGGTGGAATCTGGTGAATTCCGCCTCGCGGTGATCGACGCCAACGAACTGGCTTTAAACCAGGTGTTCTACCCGGACGTCAAAAGCAGTTTCAGTCTGAGCGAGCCGGAAAACCTGGCCTGGCTGTTCCCGCAACAGCAGGACGAGACCCTGGTGACGGCGGCGCGGGCGTTCTTTGAGCGGATCGAAAGCGACGGCAGCCTGGCCCAGATCAAGGAGCGCTTCTACGGCCACCTGGATCGGCTCAATTATGTCGGCGCCCGCACGTTTGTGCATCACGTGCGCAATCGCTTGCCCCAGTACGAAACCCTGTTCCGGGATTATGCCGCCGAAGAGGGCCTGGACTGGCGCCTGCTGGCGGCCATCGGTTACCAGGAATCCCACTGGCGGCCCAATGCCACCTCCCCCACCGGTGTGCGGGGGCTCATGATGCTGACCCGCAACACGGCGGAGCATATCGGCATCGACAACCGGCTGGATCCGGAAAAAAGCATCAAGGGCGGCGCCCGTTACTTCACCATGGTCCACGCCAAGATTCCCGAGCGCATCCCCGAGCCGGATCGCACCTGGTTTGCGCTGGCCTCCTACAACGTGGGCTTTGGTCACCTGGAGGACGCCAGGATCCTGACCGAATCCGCCGGCAAGAACCCGGACCGGTGGATGGACGTCAAGGAGTTCCTGCCGCTGCTGTCCCAGAAGGAATGGTACAGCAAGACCAAGTACGGCTATGCACGTGGCCATGAGCCGGTCGCCTACGTGCAGAACATCCGGCGCTACTACGACGTACTGGCCTGGATGAAAGACCCCCGGGCTCCGACGGACCAGATCGCCCGTCAGGAACCCTTCAACGAGAATCCGGCCACAGCCCGCCCCGAGACGCTACCACCGGAAGCTGCGGGGCTGCCCAAGGCACTTGGGCTGACACCGCCTACCCTCTGACCGGCGTTCATTCCGGACAGAGAGCTGGTTAATCGGATGTGTCGCCTGCGGATGCCTCCAGCGCCCGCTCCACCTGCTCGGCGCTGAAGCCACGCTGGGAGAGGAAGCGGGCCTGACGGGCCTTCTCCGGCCAGTCGTCCTCCACCCGGCCCAGACCAAAACGCTTCTCCCGCGCGCGGATCGCCATCTCGCACCACTCGGACTCGGTCATATGCGCCAGTTCCGGGGGCCAAATCTGCACACCCCGCTGCTGGAGTTCGCTGCGGATCCGCACCGGCCCGTAGCCCAGGTCCCGGCGCTGGCGGCCGTACACTTCGGCAAAACGCTCGTCGCTGAGCCAGCCCTCGTGTTCGTAATCGTCCAGCACCCGCTCTATGATATCGCCCGGTATCCGGCGCTGGCGCAGTTTCAACGCCAGTTCCTGGCGGCTGTGCTCGCGCCGGGCCAGCAACCTCAGGGCTGCGGCCCTGGCCTGCTGTTCCGGATCCTGACCGGCTCGCTCATTTACCGTCATGGCCCTTCCCGCCATTGCTGACAAAACGCTAGACTACCGGCGCGGGGACGTGACGCCAATGCCTGGCCGGCCTGCCCCCGGACTGTTTTCTGCTCGGCCCGCCCCCGGCGACCAGTGCCGATTTGTGGCGGCCGTGGTTTCAAACCCCAGCCGCCGAGACCTGACCTCAAGATCCAGCATTATAAGGGTAACGCCATGGCCGCATTCATCCAGAAATTCTTCAAGGGTCGCCAGGCCGCCAAGCCGACGTCCACCTCCGCCAAACCAGCGGTTGCCAAAGCCCCGGAAGAGCAGCCGGTGCGGGACGTCCTGGCCGAGCAGCAGGCCCAACTGGCGGCCAGCCCCACCACCCAACAGCTGGAAACCCTGGCACTGGAGGGCAAGACCGCGGAACTTCGCCTCCAGGCAGCAGCCGCCCTCAGCGACCGGGACGCCCTGCAGCGTCTCAACAAGGCGGCCAAAGGCCGGGACAAGGGTGTTTACCAGGTGGTGCGCCAGAAGCTGCAGCAGATCCGGGATCAGGAGGCCGAGCAGGCCCGTCGTGCCGAGCAGGTGGAAGAGCTGGTTCGCCAGGCCCGGGAACAGGCGGTGACCGAGAACACCCAGCTCTACCAGGCCAAGCTCGACAATCTCCTCAAACACTGGCGGGAAGTGGAAGACCATGCCTCCAGTGCCCAGACCACCGATTTCCTGAACGCCGTCCGACAATGCCGGGAGCGGGTCCACGCCATGGAGTTCGAGGCCCAGCAGCATCGCCTGCACGCCAGCAAGGCCGACGAGCGGAGCCAGACCCTGCGCCTGCTGGAGGACACCCTCCAGCAGCTCAAGGCCCAGCCCGAGGAGCACCTGGCCTCCCTGGCATCCCTGGATGCCCTCCAGAAGACCCAGGAGAACCGCTGGCTCGAGGCTACCCGCAACACCGAGGTGGAGAAGTCGGAACAGCGCAGTTATGAAACCCTGATGCAGGGCCTGCGGGCCTACATCGTGGCGGTCCAGCGCTTCAGTCATCACCTCGGGCAGCTGGAGACGCTCCTCGGTGCGGCCGACTCCGATACCCCGCCGGACAACTGGCACAGCCAGGCGAGCGCCCTGGTGGAGGTACTGGACTGGCCGGATGGCTTCAGCCAGCCCGCCGCCCTGGCGAGGCTGCGAAAAGCCGTCGGGGAGCGTACGACGGCCCCGGCCGCCAATGTGTCTACAGAGCAGCAGCGGGCCCATGCCCAGAGCCTTGAGGACACCCTCGCCCGTCTCGAAGCCGCCCTGGAAGCCCGCCAGCTGAAAGAATCCAGGCAGCTGTTCAAGCAGGCCCAGCAGCAGCTGCGGGCGCTGGACAGCCGCCACAGCCGCCCCTTCCAGGCCCGCTTCCAGTTACTGAATGCCCAGCTGCGGGAACTGCAGGACTGGCAGGGTTTCGCCACCCAGCCCAAGCAGGTGGAACTGTGCGAACGCATGGAATACCTCGCGGAGCAGCCCATGGACCCGGAGGTGAAAGCCGAGAAAATCAAGGAGCTTCAGCACGAATGGCGGGAGCTTGGGGGTTCGTCCGACCGGGACCTTTGGCAGCGGTTCAAACAGGCCTCGGACCGGGCCTACGAACCCTGCAAGGCGTATTTCTCTGCCAAATCGGGCCTCAAGCAGGCCAACCTGGACAAGCGTGAGGCCATCTGCGAGGAATTGGCGCATTTTGTGGCCAACACCGACTGGTCCAGCGTCGACTGGAAAGCGGTGGAACACATACACCGCGTCGCCCGGGACGAATGGAAAGCGGCCTGGCCGGTGGATTTCCGCGACAACCGGCCGCTGCAGAAGCGCTTCGACGAGCTTCTCAAGCAGGTGGAAGCACCGCTGAACGCCGAGCGGGAAAAGAACGAGGCCGCCAAGCAGGCTATCGTGGAACGTGCCCAGGCCCTGGTGGATCACGAGCCCCTGAGTGAGGCCATGAATCAGGCCAAGGATTTGCAGAACCAGTGGAAAGCCATAGGCGTCACCCGCCATCGCCAGGACCGCAAGCTCTGGCAGGCCTTCCGTGCCGCCTGTGACCAGATCTTCGGCCGCCGTGACGAAGCCCGCCAGGCCCAGCAAGAGCAGGCGCGAGAGGCGGACCAGAAACTGGAAGTGCTGCTGGCCCGCACCGCCGCAGCGGCTGAAGCCGCGCCAACAGAGAGACTGGCGGAAACCCTGACCCGCGATCTGGGTGACCTCAGGGCCGCCCGCTCTGAACCCCTGTCCCCGGCCATGGCAGAACGCCTCGGCAGTGAGATCGGCCGGCTGTCGCGGCTGCAGGAGAAGCTGACTCTGCGCCAGAAATCACAGAGCTGGCAGGAGCGCATCGACAGGCGTCTGCAGGGCCAGGAAGTACATGAGGAATGCCCGCCGTCCTGGCGCGCGCTGGCCCAGGGCCACGCCCACACCGATGCCCGAGACCTGGTGATCCGGGCGGAAATACTCACCACCCTGCCCTCACCGGAGCCAGATCAGGCCCGGCGCATGGAGATCCAGGTCCAGCGCCTGGCGGAAGGCATGAGCGGCAGTGGCGACACCGGCAACCAGAGCGAGCAGATGGAAGCCCTGGTCGCCACCTGGTGTCTGGCGGTGCCGGCGGAGCAGCTGACGGAAGATCTGGCCGACCGGCTCAAGGCGGCGGTTCAGGCCGCCACCGCCTGAGCCGCCCCACCCCGCCCGTCAGTCCCGCTGGTGGGATTTCACGAACTGGCGGGCCTCCGCCACTGCGGTGGCGACTTTGGCCCGCATCTCCTGCATTTCCGGATCGGCAAGATAGAACATCATGTCGATCTTGTGACGGTAGTAGCGTGGCGGTAGCCGGTTAAGGGCTACGCACATGATATCCGCCAGGGTATCCTCGTCCTCGTCATCCTGCCGGGTGTCGTCCACGGTGTCCGCCACCAGGCGCTCGTAAAAGTTATCGATCGTATCCAGTAAAGACATCTCACATCCTCGATTGCTGCCGTCCCGACGCTGGACGACGACTGACTGTTGCTTACACCATAGATCCCCTGGGCGGCGCTGTCATGATCCTGCGATGCGGTGAGCAATTTCGCCAGTCTGATTGGCAGCGGGCGTCATTACGCCGGGCCCGCCCCATGGTTATCGTTAGCAACCAGTTTTAAACCCGAGACCCGAGGATTCGCAATGACCACCGAGGCGTATATTTTCGATGCTGTCCGCACCCCGCGCGGACGCGGCAAGAAGGATGGCTCCCTGCACAGCGTCAAGCCCATCACCCTGCTGACCACCATGCTGAAGGCGCTGCAGACCCGCAACGACCTGGACACCGCCCAGGTGGACGATATCGTCATGGGCTGCGTCACCGCGGTGGGTGACCAGGGCGCCGATATCGCCAAGACCGCCGCCTTGGCGGCAGATTGGAATGAAGTGGTGGCGGGCGTTACCCTGAACCGGTTCTGCGCCTCGGGCCTGGAAGCGGTCAACCTGGCGGCCATGAAGGTGCGCTCGGGTTGGGAGGACCTGGTGGTCGCCGGTGGTGTCGAGTCCATGTCCCGTGTCCCCATGGGTTCCGATGGCGGCGCCTGGGCGAGCGACCCGGCCACCAACCTGCACACCGGCTTCATGCCCCAGGGCATTGGTGCCGATCTGATTGCCACTCTGGAGGGCTTCAGCCGGGAAGATGTGGACAATTTTGCCGTGCGCAGCCAGCAGAAAGCGGCGAAAGCCTGGGAAGCCGGCCACTTCGCCCGCTCCATCGTGCCGGTCACCGACCAGAACGGCGTTGTGATCCTCGAGCGCGACGAGCACGTCCGGGGCAACACCACCCTGGAGTCCCTGAGCCAGCTCAAGCCCTCCTTCCAGATGATGGGTGAGATGGGCTTTGACGGCGTGGCCCGGGAGAAATACCACCAGGTGGAGCGCATCAACCATGTCCACCACGCCGGCAACTCTTCCGGCATCGTCGATGGCGCCACCGCCATGCTGATCGGCAGCGAGGCCAAGGGCAAGGCGCTGGGCCTGCGCCCCCGGGCCCGCATCCTGGCCACCGCGGTCACCAGCACCGACCCCACCATCATGCTTACCGGCCCCGCGCCGGCCGCCCGCAAGGCCCTGGCCCGGGCCGGCATGAGCGCCGACCAGATCGACCTGTTCGAGGTCAACGAAGCGTTCGCCTCGGTGGTGATGCGCTTCCAGCGTGAGCTGAACGTGCCGGACGAGAAGGTCAACGTTAATGGCGGGGCCATCGCCATGGGGCACCCCCTGGGGGCCACCGGTGCCATGATCCTGGGCACCCTGCTGGACGAACTGGAGCGTCGCGAACTGCGCTACGGCCTGGCCACCCTGTGTGTGGGTGGCGGCATGGGCATTGCCACCATCATCGAGCGCTGCTAGTCCGCGACCCAATTCCAGAGGAGAACCGAATCATGAGTGCCATCCGTTACGACATCGACGCGGACAAGATCCTGACCCTGACCATCGACATGCCGGGCCAGTCCGCCAACACCATGAATGCCGCTTTCCGCGAGGCGCTGTCCGAGACTGCCGCCCGCGTCAAGTCCGATCTGGACAGCATCCGCGGCATCGTCATCGCCTCCGGCAAGAAGACCTTCTTTGCCGGCGGCGACCTCAACGAACTCTACAAGGTCACCCGCGACGACGCCGAGATGTTCGAGCGTATGGTCAGCGGCCTGAAAGCGGACATGCGGGCCATCGAGACCTGCGGCAAGCCGGTGGTAGCGGCCATCAACGGCACCGCCCTCGGTGGCGGGCTGGAAATCTGCCTGGCCAGTCATTATCGGGTAGCGCTGGATGACGACAGCATCCAGCTGGGTCTGCCGGAAGTGACCCTGGGCCTTCTGCCCGGCGGTGGCGGCACCCAGCGTCTGCCCCGCATGATCGGCCTGGAGGCCGCCTTCCCCTACCTGATGGAAGGCAAGAAGGTGAACCCCAAGGCCGCCCTCAAGGCCGGCATCATCGACGAGCTGGCGGCCGATCGGGATGACCTGATCGCCAAGGCCCGCGCTTTCATCGACGCCAACCCCAGCAGCCAGCAGCCCTGGGACAAGAAGGGCTTCAAGTTCCCTGGCGGCGCACCCCATCATCCCGCCATGGCCCAGAAACTGGCCATTGCCCCGGCCATGCTGAAACAGAAGACTCGCGGCTGCTACCCGGCGCCGGAGCGGATTCTGTCGGCGGCGGTGGAAGGCGCCCAGGTGGATTATGACAACGGCGATCGTATCGAGACCCGCTATTTTACCGAGCTGGTGATCGGCCAGGTGGCCAAGAACATGACCGGCACCTTCTGGTTCCAGCTCAACGCCATCAAGGCCGGCGAGAGCCGTCCCAAGGGCGTCGAGCGGGCCAGCTTCAGCAAGGTGGGCATACTGGGCGCCGGCATGATGGGGGCAGGTATCGCCTACGCCAGCGCCACCCGTGGCCTGGAGGTGGTCCTCAAGGACGTCTCTCAGGAAAACGCCGAGAAAGGCAAGGCCTACTCGCAGAAACTGCTGGACAAGAAAGTCAGCAAGGGCCGGCTGTCCGAAGCGGACCGGGACACCACCCTGGCACGCATCAAGGCCACCGAGGCGGTGGACGACCTGGCCGGCTGCGACCTGATCATCGAAGCCGTATTCGAGGACAGCGGCCTGAAGGCCCGCGTGACCCGGGAATCCGAGCCCAAGCTGGTGCCCGGCGGCATCTTTGCCTCCAACACCTCCACCATCCCCATCACCCAACTGGCGGAGGCGTCCGGCAAGCCGGAGAACTTCATCGGCCTGCATTTCTTCTCGCCGGTGGACAAGATGCAGCTGGTGGAGATCATCGTCGGCGAGAAAACCTCCGACGACACCCTGGCGCGGGCGTTCGACTACGTTCAGCAGATCGGCAAGATTCCCATCGTGGTGAACGACAGCCGGGGCTTCTTCACCTCCCGGGTATTCGGCACCTTTGTCAACGAGGGCGTGGCCATGCTGGGTGAGGGCATTCACCCCTCCAGCATCGAGAACGCCGGCCTGCTGAGCGGCATGCCGGTGGGGCCGCTGGCGATCTGCGACGAGGTCAGCCTGACCCTGATCCAGCACATCCGCGACCAGAGCCGCAAGGACCTGGAGGCGGCCGGCAAGACCTGGCAGGCCCATCCTGCCGAGGCGGTGGTGGACCGCATGGTCAACGAGCAGGGACGCAAGGGCAAGGCCGCCGGCGCCGGCTTCTACGAGTACCCGGCCGGCGGCAAGAAGCATCTGTGGCCGGAACTGGAAAAACTGTTCGTGGACCCGGACAAAGCCAACAAGGCCCGGCTGCAGGACCTCAAGGACCGGATCCTCTACATCCAGGCCATCGAGACCGTGCGCTGCCTGGAAGAGGGCGTGCTGCGCACCGTCGAGGACGCCAACATCGGCAGCATCTTCGGCATCGGCTTCGCACCCTGGACCGGCGGGGCCATCCAGTTCATCAACCAGACCGGGGTACGGGCATTCGCTGACCGGGCCCGGGAGCTGGCAGGCCAGTACGGTGAGCGCTTTACGCCACCGAAACTGCTGCTGGACAAGGCCGAAACCAACACACCCTTCGCCTGATCGGCCACTCGGGGAGGCTCCGGCCTCCCCGTTTCGTTTTGCCCACCACTGTACCTGCCACCGTTTCCGCCCCGCGCCGTTGAACCGCCGGCTTCATGGACATATTGTCACACAGGTACACCCTTGCCCTATGGCAACGCCCCGGGGGCTTGCCTACAATGAAATAACAGACTTTGCAGGTCGATCCGACCCAGTCCAGCGTAGAACTCAAGGCAGAACTTAAGAGGCTACGCGGGATTCTGAAACCTGCTCGCCAGCGGAGGTACGCCTTCGTCCTGGCCGCTCGCCGGAGCGGTCCATCCAATTGCTATCGGGTATGAATGCTATGACAACCACCGCACCAGTCGTTACCCATCGCGCTCTTGCCATACTGTCGCAGCGTCTCCGGCAGGGCGGCTGGGCCCTCGCCTTCTCACTCTTGCTGGTGCCGGCGGCGCTGCAGGCCAACACCGCGGTGGACCATGACGATGTCTTCGAGCCGGTCTCGCCCACGGTTGACCAGGCCCGGGCCAACATCCTGATTGCCCGCCAGCTCCAGTTCACCCATTTTCGTGAGCAGGCCATCAACGATGAGCTGTCCCGTCAGGTGTTCGACGCCTACCTGGACTACCTCGACGGCCAGAAGATCTACCTGACCCAGCAGGACGTGGAGCGCTTCGAGGGGCTGCGCAGCAGCCTGGATTCGGCCCTCAAGACCGGCCGCCTGGAACCGGGTTTCGAGATCTACAACCTGGTCCAGAAGCGCATGATCGAGCGCCTGGATTTCGCCATCAACCTGCTGGAAGGCGGCATTGACCAGTTCTCCTTCGAGACCGACGAGCGCTTGGTCCTGGATCGTTCCGAGGGGACCTGGGAGCCGGATCAGGCCGCGCTGGATGAGCTCTGGGTCCGGCGCATCAAGAACGCGGTGCTGGCCCAGCGTCTCAACGGTACCGCCGATGACAAAATCCAGGAATCCCTGATCCGCCGTTACGAGGGCCAGCGCAAGCGCGCCGTCCAGATGCGGAGTGAGGACGCCTTCCAGGCCTACATGAATGCCTTTACCGGGATGTGGGACCCCCACACCTCCTACTTCTCGCCGCGCACCTCCGAGAACTTCAACATCAACATGAGCCTGTCGCTGGAAGGCATTGGCGCGGTGCTGCAGTCCGACAACGAGTACACCAAGGTGGTGCGCCTGGTTCCCGGTGGCCCGGCGGCCAAACAGGGCCAGCTCAAACCCGCTGACCGCATCGTGTCGGTGACCCAGGAAGGTGAGGATAAGCCGGTCAACGTGATTGGCTGGCGCCTGGACGAAGTGGTGGATCTGATCCGCGGCCCCCGCAACTCCACGGTGCTGCTGGAGGTGATTCCCGCCAATGCCAGTGACGAGGCGATGACCCGCACCATCGCCATCGAGCGGGACAAGGTCAAGCTGGAAGAGCAGAGTGCCAGCAGTGACCGCATCGACATCGAACGCGGGGGTGAGAAATACCGGATTGGCGTGATCAACGTGCCCACCTTCTACGCCGACTTCAAGGCCATGCAGGAAGGCGACCCCAACTACAAGAGCACCACCCGTGATGTCCGCCGGCTGATCGAGGACCTCAAGAGCGAGGGTGTGGACGGTCTGGTGGTGGACCTGCGCAACAACGGCGGCGGCGCCCTCCACGAGGCCAACGACATGGTGGGCCTGTTCATCGACGAGGGCCCCACCGTGCAGATCCGCAACGCCGATTCGGATGTCCAGGTGCTCACCGATCAGGACCCCTCCATCGTCTACGATGGCCCGCTGGTGGTGCTGGTGAACCGCATGAGCGCCTCGGCTTCGGAGATCTTTGCCGGCGCCATCCAGGACTACGGCCGCGGCCTGGTGGTGGGCAGCCAGACCTTTGGCAAGGGCACCGTGCAGGCGGTACGGCCGCTGAATCACGGCCAGTTGAAGATTACCCAGTCCAAGTTCTACCGGGTCTCCGGCGGCTCCACCCAGCACAAGGGCGTGCTGCCGGACATCGAGATCCCCACCCGCATCGACAAGAGCCGAATCGGTGAGGACGCCCTGGAGAACGCCCTGCCCTGGGACCAGATCGAAGCCGTCCCCCACACCCGCTATTTCGATTTCAGCGCGGTGATTGACCGCCTGCGGGACAATCACGACGAGCGCTTCGCCGAGAGCGAAGAGTTCCAGCTGCTGCAGAAGGAAATCGACCTGCTCGAGGAGCAGCGCGAGATCAACTCGGTCAGCCTGAATGCCGACAAGCGCCGGGCCTACCAGCAGGAGCTGGAGGACCGCCAGCTGGCCATCGCCAACGCCCGCCGCAAACTGCGGGGCGAGGAGCCTTTCGAGACCCTCAAGGCCTACGAGGACTGGCAGGACACCGAGAACGCCACACCGGTGGACCGGGACGACCGTCTGGACTTCATTGTCCGGGAGGGCGGCCACATCATGGCGGACCTGCTGGAGCTGGATCGCCGCATGGCCTCCACGTCGGCGCCGGAGAAAATCACCGCCCAGGCGCCCTGATTTGGCAAGCGCCCGCCCGCCTGCACCGTTTCAGTCCACGGAAGGAAGTGTGAATGGCCAAGGATGACAAACCGCAGAAAGCCCGGGCCCTGGAGAGCCTGCTGATGGATGCCATGCACGCCATGACGTCCATGGACCAGGTGGAGGCGCTGGGCCTGACCCTGCCGAAGCAGGACGCAGACGCGGCCGCCACCAAGGCCGGCGGCCGGTCCGACGACGATTCCCTGGTAGACCGGATCACCGACCTCACCGGCTCGGCGCTGAGGCTGGCGGCGCGCTCCACCAGCACCTCCCTGCGGGTGGGCCGGGCGCTGATGAAATCCCAGGATCAGATCCGTGTGATGCTGGCCACCGGCCAGTCCCTGCGGGACATCCGGGAAGTGGCGGGGCTGACCCTTTCGGAAATGAGCGACGCCCTCAACCTGAGGGACAAGAGCCTGCTGGAGGCGGTGGAAAACGGCACCTCCACCCTGTCGTTCGAGCTGATCCTGCGGCTGGCGGCCCTGGTGGCCCGCAACGACCCGATTCCCTTTATCCTCAAGTACACCCGCACCTACAACCCCGAAGCCTGGCAGATCCTCAACGACTGGGGGGTTGGCAAACTGCCGCTGCAATTCGAGCGGGAGCGCCAGTTCATCAATATCTTCCGAAGCCATGACGACGCCAGGGAGCTCTCGGACGAGGGTTTTGAAAAGGTGCTGGCATTTACCCGCGAGAGTTTCGAGATGTCCCTGCATTTTGTCGCAGAGCAGGAGCAGGCTGTAGCGGAGATGAAGGCCCGCTATGAGGGCGGTGACAAGGCCGCCCGCGGAACGGACAAAAACAAGGGCCCGGCCTGATCAGGCCAGACCCGCTCAGCACTGGCGTTACTGGTCCTCGAACAACTGCCGCATACCGGTCACATTGGGGTTATGGACCACGCCCCGCTCGGTGACGATGACGTCGATCAGGCTGGCGGGAGTCACGTCGAACACCGGGTTGAACACCTCGACCCCCTCCGGCGCAATCGCCGTACCGCGGATTTCCCGCACTTCCAGGCCGTCCCGCTCCTCGATGGGAATCTTGCCACCGCTGTCCAGGGCCATGTCGATGGTGCTTGAGGGCGCGACCACCATGAACTTGACCTTGTGATGCCGGGCCAGAATGGCCAGGTTATAGGTGCCGATCTTGTTGGCCACATCGCCGTTGGCGGTGATGCGGTCGGCGCCCACCACCACCCACTTCACGTCGCCCCGGCTCAGGATGGTGCCGGCTGCGCCCTCGGCGTTGAGAGTGACCGGAATACCGTCCCGCATCAGCTCCCACGCAGTAAGCCGGCTGCCTTGCAGCCAGGGCCGGGTTTCGTCGGCGTAGACGCGGGTCAGGCGGCTGCCCTCGTGGAGACGCCGGATCACCCCCAGGGCGGTGCCGTAGCCACCGGTGGCCAGGGCACCGGTATTGCAGTGGGTGAGCACCGAGAAGGCACCCGACTCGGTCATGATATCCACGGCATGGTCCGCCATCGCCAGATTGGCGCTGATGTCGTCCTCGTGCACCTGCACCGCCGCCTCGGCCAGGCGGTTCACCGCCTGCTCCCGGGAACTGCAGGTCTTGAGCACATCCTTCATCAGGTTGATGGCCCAGAACAGGTTCACCGCGGTGGGTCGGGACTGTGCCAAAACCTCCATGGCGTTCTCGATGTCCCGGTCCCAGGTCTCGCGGCCACTGTTCCTGGCCGCCAGCGCCACACCATAGGCGGCGCTGATGCCGATCGCCGGGGCGCCCCGAACCACCATGTCCCTGATGCTCTGGGCCACGCCGTCAGCGTCGGTGAGCGTCAGCCAGTGCTCTTCGCCCGGCAGCAGGCGCTGGTCCAGCAGCTCGAGCCGGTCGCCGTGCCAGCGCAGGGCAACGGTGCCCAGGTTCGGCTGCTGGCCTTCGGTCTTGCCGGCTTGGGAGGATCCAGGGGTGGTTTTCGACATCAACAACTCCAATCAGGCAGTGAAACGTGGATTATAGCGAATTTGCCGCACAGGGTAGCTGGTGTAGGGGCGGGCCGTTATACTTTCAAGCCATTCCAGCTTCCTGATCACCGGCGGCGGCCTGAGGCGGCCGGTGCCGCCGGTAGGTAATTACCGGAACGGGTGGTTCGCGCACCAGGCAAAAGGCAAAGGCATGACTGCAGAAACGATTGTCGCGGTTGATACCCGCATCAACGCCCGCTGGCTGATCCCCATCGAACCGGCACGAACGGTGCTCGAGCACCAGGCCCTGCTGATCCAGGGCGATCGCATTGCCGCTGTGGTGTCGCAACAGGAGGCGGACCAGCGCTATCGCGCCCGGGAAACCCTGAACCTGGACAACCACGTGCTGATGCCCGGCCTGATCAACATGCACGGCCACGCCGCCATGTCCCTGTTCCGCGGCCTGGCGGACGACCTGCCACTGATGGACTGGCTGAACGACCACATCTGGCCGGCGGAAGGCCGCTTCGTGGACGCCGACTTCATCCACGACGGCACCCGGCTTGCCATGGCAGAGATGCTTCGCACCGGCACCACCACCTTTTCTGACATGTACTTTTTCCCCGAGGTGGTGGCCACAGTCGCCCACGATGTGGGCATGCGGGCACAAGTCTGCTTCCCGCTGCTGGATTTTCCCACCATGTGGGGCGCCGGGCCCGACGAATACCTGGCCAAGGGTGCGGAGCTGATTCGCCAGTGGCAGGGCAACAGCTACATCATGCCGGCGATTGGCCCCCATGCGCCCTACACCGTTTCGGACGGGCCCCTGCGCCAGGCGGTCGCGCTCGCCCGCGAAACCGGCGCCCGCATCCAGATCCATCTCCATGAGACGGCTCACGAGGTCACCGAGGCGGTGGAGAAAACCGGCTCCCGCCCGGTCAGCCGGATGGCGGAACTGGAGCTTCTGGGCCCGCAGACCCAGTGTGTTCACATGACCCAGATCGACGACAGTGACCTGGCCCACCTGAAGGCCACCGGCGCCCACGTGATCCACTGCCCCGAATCCAACCTCAAGCTGGCCAGTGGCTTCTGCCCCACCGAGCGGCTGCGCCGGGCCGGGGTCAATGTCGCCATCGGTACTGACGGCGCCGCCAGCAACAATGACCTGGACCTGTTCGGTGAGCTGGGCACCGCCGCGCTGATCGCCAAGACCGTGGCGGAAGACGCCGCCGCCCTGTCCGCCCACGATGCCCTGGCCATGGCGACCATCGCCGGTGCCCGCGCCCTGGGCCGGGACCATGAGCTTGGCAGCCTGAGCGCCGGCAAGCTGGCGGACGTGATCGCGGTGGACCTCAGCGACCCCTATATTCAACCGGTTTATGATCCCGCCTCCCACCTGGTCTACAGCAACCCGGGCCGGCAGGTAAGCCATAGCTGGATTGGCGGCGTACCTCAGGTACAGGACGGCCGCCTGACCCGGATCGACGTGCCGGACCTGATGCTCCGCGTCCGGGCCTGGTCGGACCGTATCCGCCAGGTGGACGCCGAGTGACCCGTGCAACCGACCGATTGACCCAAATGAGCAGGCACACATAGCCATGAGCAACCACAACGTAGACCAGAGTGAGATTGCCAAATTCGAAGCCCTGGCCAGCCGCTGGTGGGACCCCACCAGTGAGTTCAAACCGCTCCACGATATCAACCCGCTGCGGCTGAACTACATCGACGAGCGCGCGCCCCTGGCCGGCAAGAAAGTCCTCGACGTGGGCTGTGGCGGCGGCCTGCTGTCCGAGGGCATGGCCCTGCGCGGCGCCCATGTGACCGGTATCGACATGGGCGAAGCGCCGCTGTCGGTGGCAAAGCTCCACGGCCTGGAATCCGGCGTCAAGGTGGACTATCGCCAGACCACCATCGAGGCCATGGCGGACGATCCCGACCAGGCTGGCAGCTACGATGTGGTCACCTGCCTGGAAATGCTCGAACACGTGCCGGACCCGGCCTCGGTGCTGCGGGCCTGTGCCGCCATGCTGAAACCGGATGGCGATATCTTCGTATCCACCATCAACCGCAATCCGAAGTCCTTCCTGTTCGCTATCGTGGGCGCCGAGTACGTCCTCAAGCTGCTGCCCAAGGGTACCCATGAATGGCGGCGGTTCATCCGGCCCTCGGAAATGTCGGATTACCTGCGCCAGGCCGGCCTGGTGGTCCGGGAGCTGACCGGCATGACCTACAACCCGCTCACCAAAACCTATCGCCTGGGCCGGGATGTTGACGTGAACTATCTGATGCATGCCACCAAGCAGTCGGCCTGAGGGTCGCCGGAATTGAGCACCGATAGCGCAGTCCTGTTCGATCTCGACGGTACCCTGCTGGACACGGCGCCGGACTTCGTGCGCTGCCTCAACCAGCTGCGCCGGGAGCTGGCGCTGGCGCCGATGCCCGATGAAGAACTCCGGCGGTCGGTATCCAATGGCGCCCGCGCCATGATCGAGGCCGGCTTCGGCCTGACCCCGGAGGACGCCGACTACGCCGACCGCCATGGCGCCTTCCTGGATCTCTACGAGGCCGGCATTGCCGAGGAGACCCGGCTGTTCCCGGGTATGGAGGAGGTCCTGGCCTGGCTGGAGACGCACCGGATCCCCTGGGGCGTGGTCACCAACAAGCCGGCCAGGTTTACCTTGCCGCTGCTGGCGGCGCTGGCGTTGGACCAGCGTTGCGGCGTGGTGGTGTGCCCGGACCACGTGGCCCAACGCAAACCCCATCCCGAATCCATGTGCCTGGCCTGTCGGACGCTCGGCGCCAGGCCAGAGGCCAGCGTCTATGTGGGCGATCACCTGCGGGACATCGACGCCGGTCGCAACGCCGGCATGACCACCATCGCGGCCCGGTACGGCTACATCGACGATCCCGCCGAGGTGGTCAGCTGGCGGGCCGACCATGTGGTGGATTCGGCCACCGAGCTGGCCGTCCTGCTGCCGCGCCTGCTGCCGGTGGCAAATCCGACCTGATTCTGTCGTCCGCAACCGTTACAATATTCCACCTACCGCTTTCAGAAGTTCGACCAGGAGAAACTCTATGCATGACTACAAGGCGCCCGAAGGCCTGCTGAAGGACCGGATTGTCCTGGTGACCGGCGCTGGTAGCGGCATCGGCCGGACTGCGGCGAAGACTTACGCAGCCTACGGCGCGACTGTCATTCTGCTGGGCCGGACCATCTCCAAGCTGGAGTCCGTCTACGACGAGATCGAGGCGGCGGGCCATCCCAAACCCGCGATCGTGCCCATGAACCTGGAAGGTGCGGCGGTCAAGGACTACGAAGAGATGGCCATGACCATCGAGGACAACTTTGGCCGCCTCGATGGCCTGCTCCACAACGCCGGCCTGCTGGGCCAGCGCACGCCGGTGGAACTGAGTGACCCGGAGACCTGGGCCCGGGTGATGCAGGTCAACGCCCATGCCCCCTACCTGATGACCCGGGCGCTGATTCCCCTGCTGCGCCAGTCCAGCGACGCCTCGGTGATCTTCACCTCATCCAGCGTCGGCCGTAAGGCCCGCGCCTACTGGGGTGCCTATGCCATCTCCAAATTCGCCCTGGAGGGGCTCAGCCAGCTGCTGGCGGATGAACTGGACGACGAGCGCCATAATGTCCGGGTCAACAGCCTCAACCCAGGCGCTACCCGCACCAACATGCGGGCCCACGCCTATCCGGCGGAAAACCCCAGTGACAATCCGACGCCGGAGGACATCATGCCCATCTATCTGTACCTGATGGGCCGCGACAGCCACGGCGTTACCGGTCAGCAGCTGGACGCCCAGCCCAAGTGATGGAACTGCAGTTCTTTACCACGTCCCACTGCCAGCTTTGCGATCTGGCGGAGAACCTGCTGATTCACACGCCGCTGCCGGAGCCGATCCCGGTGGACGCCATCGATATCGCCCAGTCCGAGGCGCTGGTGGCCCGCTACGGCACCCGCATTCCGGTTCTGCGGCGTACCGACACCGGGGCCGAGCTGGACTGGCCGTTCGACCAGGCGCAGCTGCTGGCCTTCCTGGCAGCCTGATCCGGCACCGGAGACTGGCGTAAACACTCAGTAACTTCGACAGACTGAACCGAGGATTACCTGACATGCTGATGGTCGTATCACCCGCCAAGACCCTGGACTACGAGAACCCGCTGGCCACCGACACCTACACCCAGCCGGCGTACCTGGATCACGCCCGTGAGCTGGTGGATCAGCTCAAGGAGCTGGAGCCCCACCAGATCAGCAACCTGATGAGCATCAGCGACAAGCTGGGGCAGCTCAACGCCGAGCGCTTCGCCCAGTGGCACACGCCATTCACACCCGCCAACGCCCGCCAGGCGGTACTGGCGTTCAAGGGCGATGTCTATACCGGGCTGGACGCCGAGAGCTTCAGCGAGGCGGACTTCAAGTTTGCCCAGAATCACCTGCGTATCCTGTCGGGGCTTTATGGCCTGCTGCGGCCGCTGGACCTGATGCAGCCCTACCGTCTGGAAATGGGCACCAAATTCGAGAACAGGCGCGGTAAGGACCTCTACGCCTTCTGGGGTGACATCATCACCGACGCCCTTAATGAGGAGCTGGCCAGGGACGACGGTGTGCTGGTCAACCTGGCCTCCAACGAATATTTCAAGAGCGTCCGCAAGGCCAGGCTGGAGGCCCGCATCATCACGCCCCAATTCAAGGACTGGAAGAACGGCCAGTACAAGATGATCAGCTTCTACGCCAAGAAAGCCCGCGGCCTGATGTGCCGCTACGCGATCCAGAACCGCATTACCCAGGCCAGCGACCTCAAGGGTTTCGACCTGGAGGGCTACGCCTACAGCGCAGAACACTCCGAAGGCGACAACTGGGTGTTCCTGCGCAAAGAGTCGTCCTGATCAACCACAACTGCTGCGGCCCGAAGGCTGCAGCCAACAGAACCGTGAGTGACCTGCTCCATGAGTGAAGCCGTCTTTTCCCAGATCGCCATGCTCGTCCTGCTGACCGCGCTGATCGGCTATATGGGCTTTATCGTCTGGGACCTCGCCAAGAAATCCAGGGCCGGCCGCTTTGGCACCCTGGCCCTGTTTATCGTGCTGGGGGCCGGTGTCATCGGCTTTATCATCAAGACCGTCCTGGTCGAGGTGATGGGGCTTTAACCACCGGCAACAGCCACCTGCAAGCATCGCCCGCTGCCGTATCAACCAACGTTTTCTAGAAGGAATGCCGCACCATGTGGTTTCGCAATGCCCGTGTTTTCCGCTTTACCAAACCCTTCGACATCAGCGCCGAAGCGCTGGAAGAAAAACTGCAGCAGGAGGCCTTCAAGCCCTGCGGCCCCCAGGAAACCGCGCGCCAGGGCTGGGTCCCGCCGCTGGGCAAGCATGGTGAGCAGCTGGTGCACAGCGCCAACGGTTACCACCTGGTGGCCCTGCGCAAGGAGGAGAAACTGCTGCCGGGCTCGGTGGTGAAGGAGCTGGTGGCTGAAAAAGTGGAGGCCATCGAGCAGGAACAGCACCGCAAGGTCCGCAAGAAGGAAAAGGACGAGATCAAGGAGCAGGTCCTGCTGGAGATGCTGCCCCAGGCCTTCTCCAAGAACCGGCGCAGCTACGCCTACCTGGCGCCGGAAGACGGCTTGCTGGTGGTGGACGCCGGCTCCGCCAAGCAGGCCGAGGACCTTGCTTCCCACCTGCGCAAGGCCCTGGGCTCACTGCCGGTGCGCCCGCCCGTGGTGGAACAGGCGCCGGCGTTCACTCTCACCGGCTGGCTGGCACAGACCATCGATCTGCCGTCCAGCGTGACCCTGGGCACCGAATGCGAGCTCAAGGACCCCGGTGAAGACGGCGGCGTGGTGCGCTGCAAGGGCCTGGACCTGCAGGGTGACGATATTCGCACCCATCTGGATGCCGGCATGCAGGTGACCAAGCTGGCGCTGACCTGGGACGACAACGTGTCCTTCGTGCTGGACGAGGAGCTGGGCATCCGCCGCCTCAAATTCGGCGAGACCCTGCAGGAGAAACTGGACGGTGTCGACGCCGATGACGCCGCCGCCCGCTTCGACGCCGCCTTTGCCCTGATGACGCTGGAACTCTCGCGGCTGGTGCCGGGGCTGCTGGAGGCCCTCGGCGGCGAGGATCGCAGCGCCATCGTCGACGCCGCCTGAAGCGCGCAACGGGGTCAGATGAAACGATCGTCTGACCCCGATTTCGACGGGTTTTGGCTAGTGCGCCGTGGACCCGAGCCGCTCCCGCTGCCACGCCCGCTCCGGCTCATTGAGAACAAGCCGCAGATCCATCACCTCCTCCTCCCGGTTGTAGTGCACCTCGAAGCCCAGGCGGTCGGCCAGTTGCAGCATGGGGCGGTTCTCCGGCAGCACGTGGCCCACCATTTCCACCGTGCCCCGGCTACGGCAGTAGTCGATCATCTTGCGCATCAGGATCATGCCCAGACCCTCGCCTTTCATCTTGTCGTGCACCATGACCGCGAACTCGCACCGCAGGTTGTCGGGATCGGTCCAGACCCGCACCGTGCCCAGGGTCTCCTCACCCTTGCCGTCCTCCTTCGGCGCGTTGGCGACAAAGACCATCTCCCGGTCGTAATCGATCTGAACCATCTGGGCCACGTCTTCCCGTGAGAAATGCTTGCGGAACTGGAAGAACCGGTAGCGGATGGATTCCGGCGACTGGTGCTCGTGGAAGCTGCGATGAGTGGGTTCGTCCTCCGCCAGCACCGGCCGCAGGATTACCCGGCGGCCGGACTTCGGCAGCACCACCCACTCCTCCAGCTCCCGCGGGTAGGGCTGGATGATGGGCCGCCCGGGCTCGTCCGACAGGTCGATGGCGACGTCGATGGCCACCGCTCCCTGTTCGTTGAACAGCAGCGGCTGTATCTCCAGCCCCCGGATCTCGGGGATATCGATGACGATCTGGGACAGGGTCACCAGGGTCTCCCCCACTGCCCGGATGTCCTCCTCCGGCCGCAGGCTGTACTCCATCAGCAGCTTGTACATGTAAGTCCGGCGCAGCAGCTCCCGCGCCAGCACCATGTTCAGGGGAGGCAGCGCGATCTGCCGGTCGGTGATCACGTTGATGTGGGCGCCGGCGGCGCCACACACCACCAACGGCCCGAAATTCGGGTCACGGGTGATACCGACACTGAAGGCCACGCCGCCCACGTGCTGGTGTGAACGCTGGACGGCGAAGCCGAGAAAGCCGCTGTCCGGGAAGTGGGTCTGGTACTCCTCCATCAGTGACCGGCAGGCCTCCAGGATGGTGGCCTCACCGGTCAGGCCATACCGGGTGGCCTTGAACCGGCCCGGCCCGGTGCTGCGGTCGACAAAGGGCTGGCAGGCCCACTCGTGCAGCAGAGTGACGTCCACCGGCCGGCGCTCCACCGCGTAGGCCTCCACCACCTCTTCCTCGTCGTCGCAGTAGATGGTGGCCAGGGTGTTGACGCCGTAATCCCGCAGGATGCTGCGGGCCTCCTGGTTGGACAGCAGGTAGCGTTCCTCCCGCAGCGCCCGCAGCACGATACCGCGGGTGTGGGCGCGATCGGCAAAGTGATCGGTAAAGGACTCCGGGGTCTCCGCCAGCAGGCGCTGGACACGCTGGTGGTTGACGTGCTGCATGAAGGCCTTGACCGCTTTCTCCGGCGAGAAAAAGGACGGCACGCCGGCGCGATAGAACTCGTCACGGGCGTCCATCACCGTGCTCTGGCCGAGCCAGCAGGTAAAGATGTTCAGGCGGGTGCCCTTGGCCGCCTGTATCACCGCGTCGGCAATCCGCAGGCTGTCCTCCATCAGCGTCGGGGCGTACATGACCAGCACGTTGGCCACACCCCGGTCCCTGGCCAGTATTTTTATGGCGTTGGCGTAGAGCTCCGGCGAGGCATCGTAATTCAGGTCGATGGGGTTCTTGCGGCTCCAGTAGGGGGGCAAAAGCTCCGCCAGGGCCTCGATGGTCTTCGGATCCAGCGTTGCCAGCTCGCCGCCCTCCCCGGACAGGCGATCCACCGCCAGCACGCCGGGGCCGACGCCGTTGGCCATGATGGCGAGGGATTCCCGCCGCAGCGGCCGCATCCGGGTAAGTGTCTCCAGGGCGTCGAACATCTGGCCCAGGCCGTCCACCCTCAGTACGCCGGCGCGCTGCAGCAGGGCATCGAATATGGGGTCGGTGCGGTTGATGCCGGCGGGCAGCTGGTAGGGGAACCATTCCGACTCCGGCACCCGACCACTCTTGACCGCGATCACCGGCTTGGTGCGGGACGCCACCCGCACCGCCGACATGAAGCGACGGGGGTTGGGAATGTTCTCAAGGTGCAACAGGATGGCA
This sequence comes from Marinobacter sp., assembly GCF_033722195.1. GTDB lineage: Bacteria > Pseudomonadota > Gammaproteobacteria > Pseudomonadales > Oleiphilaceae > Marinobacter. The sequence continues at coordinate 4,514 of NZ_JAWVZL010000041.1, read as the reverse complement.
CGGGTCTGGCTGTCCTGGGCGAGGTAGTCGATCAGGTCGTCATGGTCGATGTCCATGCCGTCGCCCAGGGTCAGAAAGTAGGAAAACCCCACCCCACGGGCGAAAGCCCAGTCGATCAGTGAGCTGGCAATGGTGCCGGACTGGCCCACGAAGGCCACCTTGCCGGGAATGGCACCCATGTGGGCGTAGGTGGCATTGAGGCTGCGGGCCGGCACCATCAGGCCGATGGTGTTGGGGCCGAGCACCCGGATACCGGTTTCCCGGGCCGCGTCCCGCACCGAATACATCAGCGGCTGGCCGGTCTTGCTGTGGGCCCGCGACATACCTCCGGTCATCACGATGGCGGTGCGGACCCCGGCCTGGCCGAGGTTGCGCACCAGCTTGGGCACTGTATCCGGCGGCGTACAGATGATCGCCAGGTCCGGTGTGAAATCCAGCTTGGAGATCTTGCGGGCGCAGGGCACGCCGTGGACGTTGTCGTAATCGCTCTGGTTGACCACCTGCAGCCGGCCCGGGTAACCGCCTGACATCAGATTCCGCAATACCATGCCGCCGAGATTGCTGGCACGCTCCGAGGCGCCGATCACCACGATGGAATCGGGGTTGAACAGGCTCTCAAGGTATCGGGTCCCCACGGCGTGTCTCCTCGGATCTCTGGCTGGCTGGGCAAGGATTCACTATACACGATGCATCTTAGGCACTGACACGGGGATTGGAAATGCCGCCGGCCGCAGGATGCCGCCGGATTTACGACCAAAGAAGGCAGCGACCGGTCGCCAACCTTGGTACCATGCCAGAAAACAGGTTTTCCACCCTGCATGCCGGCTGCAAGGCGACGACATACAGGGCGCCGGCAAGGATCAGGTCCACCATGACAACCGCATTCTTCTCCCACGACGATTACCAGAAGCACAACATGGGGCCCGAGCACCCTGAGTCACCGGATCGGCTGGTGGCCATCATCAGCTACCTGGCACAGACCGGCCTGGACCAGGAACTGGACTGGGTACGGCCGGACGAAGTCACCCGCGACCAGCTCACCCTGGTGCATCCGGAAAGCTACCTGCACCAGCTTGACCTCATGCAGCCCACCCGGGGCCGGGTCTTCACGGATCCGGACACCGCGATGATGCCGGATACGCTGCGGGCCGCCCGCCTGGCGGCGGGGGCCAACATCCAGGCGGTGGACATGGTGATGGCGGGCCAGGTCACCAACGCGTTTGTCTGCGCCAGGCCGCCGGGCCACCACGCCGAACGCACCAAGTCCATGGGCTTCTGTTTCTACAACAACATCGCCCTGGCCGCCAGACGCGCCCTCACCTTCCACGGTCTTGAGCGGGTCGCCATCATCGATTTCGACGTTCATCAGGGCAACGGCACCGTTGATATCGTCGGTGGGGACGACCGCATCCTGATGTGCTCCAGCTTCCAGCACCCTTTCTACCCGCATTCCCACTGCCATCGCCAGGCCGACAACATCATCAACACGCCCATCGCCGCCGGCACTTCGGCCGCTGACTACCGCAGGAAAGTGGAAGCGGACTGGCTGCACGCGCTGCAGGATTTCCGGCCGCAGCTGGTGCTGGTGTCGGCCGGTTTTGACGGCCATCGCCAAGACCCCCTGGCAGAGCTGAATCTCGAGGTGGCGGACTACCGCTGGCTGACGGACATGCTGACCAGCGTGGCCCACGATCACGCCAACGACCGGCTGGTTTCAACGCTGGAAGGGGGCTACCACCTGCGGGCGCTGGCGGAGAGTGTGACGGCTCACCTGCAGGGCCTCACCGCGATCCGGTAAGGCCCGCGGCCAGCCGCGGTCTAGCCGTTGCGGTCCGGGCTGAAGCCGCCGTCTGCCTGCTGCAGGTCCGGGCGCTCGCCCTTACGCTCCAGACGGATGGTGGTACGACGGTTCTCGGCCCGGTTGGTGCGGGAGGCCGGATACTGGTCACTGTGGGCGCGGCTAATGATCATGTCGTCCGAGATACCCTGGGCTTTGAGGTAGTCCGCCACCACGTTGGCCCGTTCCTCGGACAGGGCCCGGTTGTGAATCCGGCTGCCCACCCGGTCGGTATGGCCATCGACGAAGATCCGCTCGACGCTGCTGTCGGCCTTCACATAGGTGACGATATCGTCCAGCAACGCCCGGTCAGAGGCCGACAGGTTCGCGCTGTCACTGGCAAAGGTGACCCGGGAGCGCTTGATCTGGTCGTAGTTCACCGGCAGCAGGCTGCTGGTGCAGTTGCGGTAGCCTTCGAACGGGCCCTGGAAATTGATGTTGGACAGCCGCACCCGCACCAGTTCATTGCTGTACCAGGACTGCCGCGTCAGAGTGGGCGCCATGCCCTCCATCAGGCCGGCCACCAGGGCCATGGCCATGCGGGTGTCCAGCGCCACCGGCCGCTTGCCCTCGGCCACCTGGACCGGACCCAGGGGCCTGGGGTTGCTGCCGGGTCGCCAAGCCGGTGCCTCCACCACCAGACTGCCCTGTCCCGGACGCATCAGATTGATGTCCGACTCCAGGTGGAAGCCGAGGGATTCACCGGCGCGATGGCGGAACACCGCCCGGCCGAATCCCGGCACCTGGTGGGTCAGGGTGCAGTCGAATACCGATTCGGACAGGTACCACTGGCTGTTTTCTATGCCGGCACCGTAGGTGCTGGCCAGGCCTGAGGCCGGGCTGGCTGTCAGCAGGAGGGCGGCCAGCAGGGCGTGTCTGGGAGTCCGTCGCATGGTCTCAATTCCGGTTTGGCGGGCACTGGGCCGGCCGGGTTACGCGCGTCTACCTGGTTATCGGCAGCCGTAACCAAGTCTTTAGCACGTCCATTTGAAAGTCCCCTCTTTGAAAGCCCCCTCTGGTATACTCTGGCGCTGCCGGAAATGATCGCCTCCCGGCGATGGATCAACACGACGCCTCAGGAAACCGCCCTGTAATGACCGAGCAACTGACCATTACCCGCCCCGATGACTGGCATCTGCATCTGAGGGACGGCAAGGTTCTCAACGATGTGGTGCCCGCCACGGCCCGCTGTTTCGCCCGCGCCATCGTGATGCCCAACCTGGTGCCGCCGGTGACCGACGCCGGCATGGCCATGGCCTACCGGGATCGCATCCTGGCGGCCAGGGGGCCTTTCGACGGCTTCGAGCCGCTGATGACCCTTTACCTGACCGAGCAGACCACCCCCGAGCAGATCCGCGAAGCCAGCGCCCAGGGCGTGGCGGCGGCCAAGCTCTACCCGGCCGGAGCCACCACCAATTCCGCTTCCGGGGTGAAGGACATCAGGCGCATCCACCCGGTGCTGGCCACCATGGCCGAATGCGGCATGCTGCTGCTGGTGCATGGCGAGGTCACCGACAACCATGTGGACATCTTCGACCGGGAGAAGGTCTTCCTGGATAAGGTCCTGGTACCCACCCTGGAGGCCTTTCCCGAGCTTAAGGTGGTACTGGAACACATCACCACCGCCGATTCTGCGCAGCTGGTGCGACAGCACACCGGGGGTAACCTGGGGGCCACCATCACCCCCCAGCACCTGATGTACAACCGCAACCACATGCTGGTGGGGGGCATACGGCCCCATCTGTACTGCCTGCCGATCCTCAAGCGCAATACTCACCAGCAGGCCCTGCAGGATGCGGTGGTCAGCGGCGACACGCGGTTCTTCCTGGGCACCGATTCCGCGCCCCACGCCAGCCATCGCAAGGAAAACGCCTGCGGCTGCGCCGGCTGCTACTCGGCTTTCGGGGCGATCGAACTTTACGCCGAAACCTTCGAGGATCTGGGCGTGCTGGACAAGCTGGAGGCCTTTGCCAGTTTCAACGGCGCCGACTTCTATGGCCTGCCCCGGAACCGGGACACCATCACCCTCGTGCGCGAGACCTGGCAGGCGCCCCTGAGCCTGCCCCTGGGTGACGATACCATCGTACCCCTGCGGGCCGGCGAGCAGCTGCGCTGGCGCCTGGCGGCACCCACCCCGACAAGCCAAGGAGTCTGAGTGACTGTAGAAGCAACACCTCCGTCCCCCATGGCGAGCCGATTCCGCGGCTTTCTCCCGGTTGTCGTGGATGTGGAGACCGGCGGCTTCAATCCGCGCACCGATGCCCTGCTGGAGTTGGCTGCTGTCCTGATCGAAATGGATGACGATGGTTTGCTCTATCCTGGTGAATCACACCACTTCAACGTGGAACCGTTTCGCGGCGCCAACATTGAGCAGGCGGCGCTGGATTTCACCGGCATCGACCCTGACAACCCGTTACGCCATGCGGTGGATGAGGCCGAGGCATTGAAGGGCGTTTTTGATCCGGTGCGCCGGGCCGTGAAACGCCATGGCTGCACGCGCGCAGTGCTGGTGGGCCATAACGCCTTTTTTGATCACGACTTCGTCAAGGCCGCAGTGGAGCGCGCCGACATCAAGCGCGATCCGTTCCATCCCTTTTCATGCTTCGACACCGTGTCGCTTGCCGGCCTCGCCTTTGGCCAGACCGTGCTGGCCAAGGCCTGCGACATGGCCGGCATT
>NZ_JAWVZL010000040.1:0-28000 GCF_033722195.1 Marinobacter sp. | reverse complement strand
GCCTCAAGTCCCACGCCTACCGGATCGATGCCCGTTTGTATGGGCCGCTGCTGAGGTTGGCCCAGGCCCGAGATCCCAGGCTGCTGGGGGACATCCGGCTGGTGCCCCGGTCATCGGTGCCCGCTGACTGGGTCATTCTGGGTGTCACCGACCCGCAAACCGGCCTCAGGTTTGGTGTGACTGATGCCGAGCGCGAGGCCTACACGTACCGGCACGGGCGGCGGCGCTTCTACGGGGAGTTCTACCAGCCGGGCAGCGACAGCCCCCTGGCCGGCACCAGCCGGGCCAGAATGCCGGATCTGGGCACGACAGCGGAGGCCCGGGAGATACATGTCTATGCCGCACCGGCCACGGCGGAAGTCACCGATGCTCACCGCAAGCTGAGGCGTTATAAACGTTGGGATGAGATCGCTGACAAATTTAGGCTGCCTTATTTTATTGTGGTTATTGAGGCTTTTAATGTTTGGAATGAAAAAAGGCTCTTTAGCAAAGTTTTCGACAATCGGAGTGCCTTTAGGGCCTATGCAGGTGCGATTAGCGCAAGTCTGGATTTGCTCATCGCCTCAGTGATGTCGGTAGAAAGAGTGTCTCAGGATATCGGGAAGTGGCAGGGATTGAGCACTCGTCTTAACAAAACATTTTTCTCAATAAATCGTGAGCTAATCGCTCGCTACTCACCCGACCTGGCGAAAGCGCTGCCAAGGGTTGTAAGTTACCGTTTACTGGGTGGCATTGTATCCGGGGGTCTTACCATGACTCTGTCCTTGATGGATATGGCCCACGAGTTCGATACCGGTGACAGCGATGCCGCTCTGGCCCATGGAGTCTCCGCTGTGGGTGGCGGAATGATGCTGATGAGCGGTCTGATATTTTCCAGTGCCGCCTCATCCGGTGCTACCGTGGTCCTTCTTGGCATGGGGCCGGCCGCCTGGCTGGGGGTAGGCATTGCCCTTGCCATCGGTGGTGGTATTGCGGCTTTCATACTGAATGACCCGCCCCTGGTGGACTGGCTGAAGCGGGGCCCTTTCGGCGCCGAGCAGGACGACAGCTATGGCCACCTGGCCGAGGATCCGGCTGAGGCATACTATCGCCTGGTGGGCATGCTCTCGCGGCCAAGAATTGTGATGAAACCCCTGCGGAATCTGCCGGCCTCACTTGTCGGCGAAGGTGTATTGCTGAGTGCGGTGGAGGAAAGGCAGTTAAGCCGGGTGAACTATCAGGTCCGAGTGGAGAACAACCTGTCCTCGTTCCTGGATGAGAGTACTCTGAGTTGCCATCTCCGGTTGGTCTCCGAAGTTACGCGGATCAGCAACACCCCCAGCTCCAGCGGTTTTCCCGTGACCCGACGCAGTGTTCAGGACCGGTCACCGAAGGTGCTGCTGGAGCAGCCCCTGCCAAACGGCATGGCCTACTATCTTACCCTGCCGGCGGACGAAACCAGCGCCCGTCTTTTCCAGACCTCCATCACTGGCAGCGCCGTGGCCGTGCGCGCCCAGTGGCGGGCGCCCTGGGCGGATAACCGGCACCGCTACTTCCCGGCACCGGAATTGGATGACGGACTGGTCTATAATGCGGCACACCACGGCCAGCCCGATTTCATGGAAGAAAACCAGCCCTTCTGGGCCGATGAGCAAACCCACAGGTACAAGGAAGACGCCTGATGACCGCCGTCATGGAGAAAGCCCCCGGCTATGCCGATACTGCCTACCGCAGCAACCGCAAACAGAAGGGTCCCGACGAACCCAATCAGCAGAGCACCCTCTTCCGCAAGGGCTGGACCATGGGGCCGGCCCTTTCCAAAGGGCGGCTGAGCTATGTGTACCCGGCGGGTTTTCTGGATACCTGGACGCCGGAAGGCTTGCGGGAAAACGAGGAAAGGGAAAAGCGCAAAGGCATCACGGAGCGGGAGGAGCGCCACACCTATTACGGTCGGGTGGACGAGGAAATGCTGCGCTATGCAACGCTGCCGAGAACCTCCTGGTTGCTACTCTGGATGCGCCATGGTGGGCGCGTCGTCTTCCTGATGCTATTTCCAATAACTTTGCTCGTGTGGTTGTTCGGCTGGACACAGATGCCGTCCGGTATCACTTTTAAAGAGTTTCTGTTGGACGGGGTAATCCAAACTTTTTGCTTTCTGCTCCTGCCTTTTCTTGTTTGCTGGGGTATCGGCGCTTTCCTTGAGAAGAAATTCCCCAAACTCGTCTACCAGGAGCCCAAAGGCCCTCTCTGGGAACTCAACCGCCGCACGGGGCTGGTGACCCTCTTCCACCACCCGGAAAAATCCGACCGGCCCGGCGAGGTAGACGCCCAGGCCCCGTTTCACGAGTGGGACGGCTACATGCTCAGCCTGCCGGACCACCAGGGTTTTATCTGGTACCGGCTGGTTCTGGTCCACAAGACCCGGGAATGGGCGCTGTCGCTGAACCAGCTGGTGCCGGCCACCACCAACCGGGAGGAGGTGTACGCCTTCTGGGACCTGATCCGCCAGTACATGGACGTCACCAAGCCCCTGCCGGACATTCCCCTGTTCGAGGCCTACCGCCACCTGGATCCCACCACCGCCGAGTACGACCGCAGGAAAGACCGCGAGCCGCACTACTGGCGCGACATGGACGATGAGACCTACAAGGCGTTCCAGCGGGACAACATGGACCGGCTGCACCGCTATCAGTGGGGCTGAAGCCACTGGACTCCCGCCCATCCTTGTTCCAAGCTGAAGCCAGAACCGGCCCTGTTTAAAAACAAGGACCTGAGGGATGCGTCACAGCTCCGAGCTGATTATCTGTGAATACTGCGACTCGGTTTACCAGCGCCCGGACCTGGCTCGCCATGAGCGGGCCCACTGCCAGCGGTGCGGTGCCATTCTCAGCCGGGAGCCCTGGCTGAATCTGGACCAGCTGTTCGCCCTGAGCGTGGCCGCCGGGCTGCTGCTGCTGTTGGTGTGCTTTTCGCCGGTGCTCTTTGTGCATGCACAGGGCCAGGTCAATTCCGCCACCCTGCTGGAGGCGGTGCTGGCGTTGCTGGGTGGACCCATGACCCTGATGGCCATCACCGCCGGCATGGCCCTGGTGCTGGTGCCGGCGGCGCAGCTGACACTGCTGATCTGGCTGCTGGCGTTTGCCCGGCTGGGCCGCCAGGCCCCGGGTTTTCTGCTGGGCATGCGGGCGCTGGAGGTGCTGCGGCCCTGGAGCATGCTGGAGGTGTTCCTCCTGGGAGCGCTGGTGGCGGTGGTCAAGCTCACCGGCCGGATCGACGCGGCGCCGGCGATCGGCCTGTTCGCCCTGGGCGCCCTGAGCCTGTTGATGATCGGCGTTGCCGGCCGTGACGTGCGGATGCTGTGGGAGCAGGTGACATGAGCGTGCCCTTCGCCCGGGACCTCAACCTGATGCTCTGCCATCGCTGCAAGTACGCCTGCCCGGTGGCGGATTTTCCCCAGGCCTGCCCGCGCTGCACCGCGCCGCTGCACGACCGCAAGCCCGAGGCCATTAGCCGGACCTGGGCGCTGATGCTGGCGGCGCTGGTGTTCTACGTTCCCGCCAATGTGCTGCCGATCATGCGCACCCAGGCGCTCCAGCACGATTCCACCACCACCATCCTGGGCAGTGTGGTGGATCTGTGGCAGGGCGGTGCCTGGGATATCGCGGTGATCATCTTCGTGGCCAGTGTCGGCGTGCCGGTCACCAAGTTCCTGGCGTTGGGCCTGCTGCTGATCACGGTGCAGCGTGGCGACCGGCGCTCACAGCGGGAGCGCACACAGCTTTACCGGGTGCTGGAGCTGATCGGCTACTGGTCCATGCTGGACGTATTTGTCGCGGCCCTGCTCACCGCTTTGGTACAGTTTGGAGCTCTTGGCAGTATCGAACCGCGGCCCGGCATCCTGTTTTTCGGGCTGGTGGTGATTCTCACCATGATGGCCACGCTGAGTTTTGATCCGCGCCTGATCTGGGATACAGGGAGACCGAATGACTGACTCGTCCGGCGGCCAGACGCTCGCCAGCCCCGAGGTGCGAAGCCGCCGCTGGCATCTGTCGCTGGTCTGGCTAATTCCCCTGGTGGCGGCCCTGGTGGGGCTGTCCATGCTGTGGCATGCCTGGCAGCAGACCGGCCCGGTGATCGAGATCAGTTTCCAGACCGCCGCCGGCCTGACGCCGGGCCAGACCCCGGTGCAGTACCGCAACGTGGTGATCGGCGAGGTCACCGACGTGGCGCTGGGACCGGATCGGGACAACGTCATCGTCACGGTGGAGCTGACCAAGGACGCGACCGCCTTCACTGCCGAGGACACCCGCTACTGGGTGGTGCGGCCGCGCATCGGCGCCGGCGGCATTTCGGGCCTGGATACCCTCTTCTCCGGTGACTTCATCGCCGCCGATCCGGGCACCTCCGACACCAGCGCCAAGCGCTTCCAGGGCCTGGAGTCACCGCCGCCTGTGACCTACGGTGAGCCCGGCAAGCGCTTCGAGCTCCAGGCCGGCAACCTGGGGTCGCTGGCGGTGGGCTCGCCGGTGTATTACCGCAAGGTCCGGGTCGGGCAGGTGGTGTCCTATGAGTTGGCGGACAATGGTGACGGTGTCGATATCGAGGTGTTCGTGTCTGCCCCCCACGATCAGTACGTCACTCCCGACAGCCGGTTCTGGAACGCCAGTGGCATCGAGCTTGGCCTCAGCCCCGAGGGTCTGAAACTCAGCACCCAGTCCCTGGTATCCATCCTTACCGGTGGCATTGCCTTCGAGGCACCACCGCCGGAGACCAGTGACACGCGGGTTGCCAGCCAGGGCGCCCGGTTCCGGCTGTTCGAGAATCGCGAGGCCGCGATGGCGCCCCGCAAGGGGCCGCCCCAGCGTATCCGCATGCGTTTCGATCAGTCGCTGCGGGGTCTCGAGGAGGGCGCCCCGGTGGATTTCCTGGGCAAGAAGATCGGCCGGGTCAGCCGTGTCACCCTGGACTACGATGCCGACAGCCAGACCTTCCCGGTGGTGGTGGATGCGGTCATCTACCCCCAGCTCATGGGCCGTGCCCATGACAAGCTGATGCAGGCCATCAGCAAGGACACCCCCGACAACGCCGCCACCGGCAAGCTTTTCCGCCAGCTGGTGAACCAGGGCCTGCGGGCCGAGGCCCGCAGCCAGAACCTGCTGACCGGTCAGCTTTACATCGCCATGGAGTTCTATCCGGAGGAGGAAGTGGCGAGCCTGGATGCCAATGCCCAGACCATCGCCATCCCGACCCGGCCCACCAGTCTGGACCGGGTGCAGGCCCAGTTGACGGCTCTGGTGGACCGGCTTGACGGCATACCCTTCGAGCGAATCGCCGGAAACCTGGACGGCAGCCTGGTTGAGCTGCGCAAGACCCTGTCCCAGTTCAACAGTGACGTGCTGCCGGCCACCCTCACCACGCTGCAGAGTGTCGATCAGGTGATGGCGGACATGCGGCTTGCCATGGGCGCCGCCATCGATGCCCTGGAGGAGGGTTCGCCCGAGCGGGACCAGCTTGATCGGGCGCTGACCGAGGTGGAGCGCATGTCCCGCTCGGTGCGGGAGCTGTCCGACTACCTGCGGCGTCATCCGGAGGCCCTGATCCGGGGTCGTCAGTCACAGGATCGGGGCGATCTTCAGCCCTGATTCCGGCCAGGAGAGCCATAGCATGACAAAGACATTCGGAATCCTGTGGCTGCTGCTCGTTCTGGGTGGTTGTGCCAGTCCCAAAGTCCAGTTTCACACCCTCATGCCGCCGCCGGAGCAGGCGCTGGAGACCCGGCCCGATGCCGCGGCCATTCAGCTGGAGCAGGTGCTGGTGCCGGCCTACGTGGATCGCAGCGAGCTGGTGGTGCGCCAGGGGGACACCGGCCTGGTGGTGCTGTCGTCGGACTGGTGGGGGGCCACCCTCGCCGAGGAAATTCGCAGTGCCCTGATGGCGCGCCTGGCGGCCAGTTCGGGCCAGGGCGAGCCGGTGCGTGTGGCGGTGCGGCTGACCCGGTTTGATGCGGTGGCCGGTCGTGGCGCCTGGGTCACGGCCCGTTACCGGGTCAGTGCCGGCAAGCGCTCCCTGCTCTGTATCAGCGAGCAGCACACCCGCGCCGGCGAGGGCGTGGAGTCCCTGGTGACAGCCCTGCAGACCAGCGTGGCCGGGCTGGCGGATGAGATCCTGGCGGCGAGCCGGGCCGGCAGTGACTCCTGGCGGTGTCCGGGTCCCTAGAAAACCATGGGCCCTTTAACTTCCGGCCAATGGTCGCATTATGGATAGAACAGGAGTGATAATCACACTTGGGGCGCCGCTTCTGGCGCTGCACGCAGGAGGCATCCATGGCATTCTTGCAGTCATCCCAACCTCTGAAGCAGTTACGCAACGCCACCAATCCTCTGCTCGGAGAGGACACGGACTACGATCCACTACTGGCCCAGGCGGCCGACAAGTCCTTCATTCTGCTGGGGGAGGCCACTCACGGCACTCACGAGTTCTACCAGTCCCGCGTGGAGATCACCAAGCGCCTGATTCGCGAGCAGGGTCTTAACGCCGTTGCGGTGGAGGCCGACTGGCCGGCCGCCTATCGGGTCAACCGCTACATTCGCGGGCTGGGCAACGACCAGTCGGCGGAGCAGGCGCTGCGGGATTTTCACCGTTTTCCCCTGTGGATGTGGCGCAACACGGTGATGCTGGATTTCATCGAATGGCTGGCGGACTACAACGACGGCCGTAGCCTGGAAACCCAGGTGGGTTTCTACGGCCTCGACATGTACAGCCTCTACGAGTCCATGTACTGCGTGCTGGAATACCTCGGCAAGGTCGACCCCGAGGCCGCGGAAAAGGCCCGGGAAAGCTACAGCTGCCTGGACCACACCGCCAACGAGCAGCAGTACGGCTACGGGGTGATGCTGGGCAAGCGGCCCTCCTGCGAGGAGGAAGTGATCCGTCAGCTCCTGCTGGTACAGGAGAACGCCGCCAGTTACGTCCGGGACAACGGCATGCTGTCCCTCGATGAGCACTTCCAGGCCGAGCAGAACGCCCGCCTGGTTCGCAACGCCGAGCGCTACTACCGCACCATGTTCACTGGCCACACCAGCACCTGGAATCTGCGTGACCGCCACATGAGCGATACCCTGGACGCGCTCTGGAAACACCTGTCGAAATGCACCGGTCGCACCGCACGTATCGCGGTCTGGGAGCACAACTCCCACCTGGGGGATGCCCGCGCCACCGACATGGGCCGGGCCGGCGAGTTCAACGTGGGTCAGTTGAGCCGTGAGCGCTATGGCAAGGATGCCCTGCTTGTGGGCTTCACCACCCATCACGGTACCGTGTCCGCGGCCAGCCACTGGGAAGGGGCGGTTGAGCGCAAGGCGGTAAGGCCGGCGCTGCACGGCAGTTACGAGGGGCTGTTCCATGAACTGGAGCAGCCGGCCTTTTTTCTGAACCTGCAGAACGACGTGCCCGAACTGCTCAACAAGCCCAGGCTGGAACGGGCCATCGGTGTGCTCTACCTGCCCGCCACCGAACGCCGCAGCCACTACTTCAACTGCCAGTTGAGCGATCAGTTCGACTCGGTCCTGCATTTTGACGCCACCCGGGCGCTGGAACCCATGGACGATGTCTCCGAATGGTCCGAGGGCGCACCGGACACCTACCCATTCGGCATCTGAGCCGTTGCCGCCAGCAAGGAGGAACCGATGAACGCCAAGCTGATGCTGCTGACCCTGCCCGCCCTGTTGCTGGCGGGCTGCCAGACCACGCCGGAGCGGTTTGAGGGCGTGCGGGGCTACCAGGCCGATGTGAGTGGAGAGACCGTCAGCCTCACCTACACGGATGTGGCCTCAACCCGATGGGCCACCATCGCCGACCGGGCGCACCAGGCCTGCGCTGATGTGACCGGCCACGACGCCAACAATGTTCGGTTTATTGAGCAGCAGCGCATGGAGTTCACCCGCCAGGTACCCACGGTGATCAGTGTGCCGACCCGGCACTTCCCGCCGGCCTCCGCCTACGACACCGGTACCGGTGTCGCGCCCTCGCCCGCCGGGCCGGAAACCCTGATGCAGTACGAGACCGTCAGCCGCACGGTGATGCTGCGACAGGCCCAGGGTACCTGCGAGGTCAAGGGAACTGAAAGCTAGTCAGCGCTGGAACAGGTTGATCAGGACGGTCAGCACCAGGCTGATGAGGATCATCGAGGTGATGGGGATGAACACCCGGCTGCTCTCGGACTGGATATTGATGTCCCCGGGCAGCCGGCCAAACCAGCTCACCAGCCAGGGCGCAAATTGCAGGACGAGGCCCAGCGCCACCAGCACCAGCCCCGCGATGATCAGCCATTTCGGCATGCCGCCTCCCGTTCGGATGACCGGGTTTGGTCAGTTCCCAGTCTAGCAGCTGATCGCCGGTTCTTTCTGCTGATGGCTATCCGGAAACCCCGTTCCCTTCATATCCCCTCATTGCCCGTCATGTCCCCTCGCGCCCTGAGCGCTCCTTGCGCGCCAGAGTCAGGAAGCGCCGGTGGATGCGGCGTACCGACAGGTACACCAGGGCCAGGACCAGCGGGATGGCGATCCCCAGCGCCAGCGACTTGTTGAACGGCAGGCCGGCCTGGTAGGCCGCGTCCAGGCCGTATTTGAGCAGGCCGATCAGGTAGTAGCTGATGGCCACCACCGACAGCCCTTCCACGGTGTGCTGCATCATCAGCTGGATGCGGGAACGCCGGTCCATGGAGGCCAGCAGTTCCTGGTTCTGGTTCTGGATCGCCAGGTCCACCCGGGTGCGGATCAGTTCCGAGGCCCGGTCGATCCGGCGGGACAGATCCTCCAGCCGGTCGGCCACCGACTCGCAGGTCTTGACCGCCGGGGTCAGCCGCCGGGTCATGAACTCCCGGATGGTGAGGTGGCCGGAAAGCTCATCCTCCCGCAGCTCTTCCAGCCGCGCCAGCACCAGTCGGTGGTAGGCCCGGGTGGCGGAAAATCGGAACGTGGACTGGGCCCGGAAGGCCTCGATGCGGGCGGCGATGTGGGACAGCCGGGTCAGAATTTCCTGTTCGTCCACCGCCTGGTTCTCCGCCAGGGTCTGGGTGATGCCGGCCAGCTGCCGGTCCATGTCGGTAAGGCTCGGAGACATGTTGCGGGCCAGTGGCAGCGCCAGCAGGGACATCAGCCGGTAGGTCTCTATTTCCAGGATGCGTTGGGTCAGCCGCCCCAGCTGGCTGTCCGAGAGCTGGCGGTTGAGCACCAAGAAGCGGCCGAAGCCATCGCTGTGGAGCTGGAAGCTGCCCCAGACCCGGGCGCTGCCTTCCTGGGGGCTGCTGCCCACCAGCCGCATGCCCTCGAACCAGGGCCGCACCCGGGCCAGGTCCTCCTCGGCGTTGTCGTCCACCTGCTGCAGGTCCAGGTGGAATGCCGCCACCACCTCGCCGCTGAGCTGGTCCAGCCAGCCCGGCGGCAGGCCGGAGATGCCGGTTTCCCGGAAGGGTTCGCCCTTCTCGCTGGCCTCCTGGATAAAAGTGTAGGAGGCGAACTCCATGTGCATTTCCCGGCGCACCCGCAGGCTGCCGAAACGCTGCTCCTGGCAGCTGGTGTCCCGCTGTGGCGGGGTGGCGCCCATCAGTTCATGCAGTTGCTGGAAATGCCGGAACTGGGCCTGGCGCTGGGCGTCACTGGTGAGCAGCGCAATATGGGTGACCCGGGCCGGGCAGGGGATGACCTGGAAGGGGCGGGAGTGCAGTTCGTTGTAGAGCTCGGCTCTGAGCGGATGCAGGCTGAGGCCCTGGGCGGACTGGTTCAAGCGGTGGTTCCCCGGCGATGGTGTGCCTGCCGCAGGCGGCGGCCGGCTGATCTAGCCACTCTAAGCCATGGCACCGCCGGGGTGTATATGACGATGGGCCTAAGACCAATGGCCCATCGCCGCAGGCCGGTGGGTCAGTCCTCGATCGGCGGTGTCGGGCGTACCAGGATCTCGTTGACGTCCACATGGGCCGGCTGCGCCAGGGCGTAGATCACCGCGTTGGCGATGTCCTCCGGCTTGAGGGCGGTTTCCGGCGGCTCGTCGAAGAAGGGCGTATCAACCATGCCCGGTTCGATCAGGGTGACCCGGACGCCACTGCCGCGCAGCTCTTCCCGCACCCCATAGCCGATGGCGGACACCGCCCACTTGGTGGCGCTGTACATGGAGCCGGGGATGGTCACCCGGCCGGCGGCGGAGCCGGTCAGCAGCAGGTGGCCGCGGCTCTCCCGCAGCGCCGGCAGGGTATACTGCAGGGTCAGGCCGACGCCGTAGATGTTGGTGAGGATCATGTCCCGCCAGGTGTCGGTGTCGGCGCCGCTGAAGCCACCGGGGGAGCCGCCGCGGCCAGCGTTGGCGAAGACCGCGTCAATACGGCCGAACTTGTCCAGGGCCTGATCCACCATCGCTTTCTGGTGGTCACTGTTCTGCACGTCACAGGCCACGGTGAGGGCGCGATCCTCGCCCCCCAGCTCGTGCTGAAGCTGGTTGAGCTTGTCCCGGGAGCGGGCCGCCAGTACCAGCCGGTAGCCCTTCTCGGCGGCGGCATAAGCGGTGGCGGCGCCAATCCCGGATGACGCACCGGTGATCAGTAGAACGGGGTCTGCCATGACATCCTCCTTATCGGTCTCGATCGGGTTCGTGGCTCGGTGACAGCAGTTACCAACCACTCTACCGCCTCCGGAGCCAGGAGTTAATCAGGGGTTCCTCAGGCTACGATGTCATGCCCGCTGACCGATCACCCGGGCTTCAGTGGATAAAGCCGTCCAGCCACTGGTCGATCTGGCCGGCGGACAGGGCGCCGCTCTGGCGGGCGATCTCATGACCACCCTGGAACAGGATCAGGGTAGGGATGCTGCGGATACCGAACTGACGGGCGCTGGCCTGGGCCTGCTCGGTGTTGACCTTGGCGAAGGCCACCTTGCCGCGCCAGCGTTCGGCGGCCTTGGCGAATTCCGGCGCCATGGTCTTGCAGGGGCCGCACCAGCTGGCCCAGAAATCCACCAGCAGGGGCAGGTCGGAGCGGTTGGTGAAGTTGGCGAGGGCAATGTCCCCCAGTTCGGCAATGTGGCCGCTGGCCAGCGGCTGCTTGCAGGCGCCGCAATTGGGCTCATCCTGGAGGCGGCCGGGGGGTATGCGATTGGGTTTGTGACAGTGCGGGCAGAGAATGTATAGGGGTTCGGCCATCGGCGCCTCCGGTCGAGTTTCTGTTACCCTGTATTTTTTAGAACGAAACAGGCGAGTGATCAATGGGATTGTTATTCGAGGAGATCGACACCCAGCCATCGGACCTGGGAGAGATTTCCCTCCGCCGGCGCCGGATTCCGGCGCTGGGTGATCTGGACATCTATGAGGTCAAGCTGGGTGAGGAGTTCCTTATGTCCAGCATGTTCGTGGAGGCGGAAGTGGCACTGGCGGACCTGGGCCTGGCAGCGGTGGACGGCGATGACCTGAGTGTGGTGGTGGGTGGCCTGGGCCTGGGCTACACCGCAGAGGCCGCCCTCAAGCATGACCGGGTCGGCGAATTGCTGGTGGTGGACGCCCTCGGCACCGTCATCCACTGGCACCAGCAGGAGAAAGTCCCGCTGGGCAAGGTGCTCAACGACGACCCCCGCTGCCGCTTTGTCCACGGCAGTTTCTTCGAGCTGGCGGTGGCCCCGGACCGGGGCTTTGATCCCACCGCCCCCGGCCGTCGTTTCGACGCCATCCTGCTGGACATCGACCACTCGCCTCGGGCCCTGCTCAACGAGAGCAACGCCAGCTTCTACACCCCCGACAGCCTGGCGCGGATGGCCCGGCAGCTGCGGCCCGGCGGTGCCTTCGCCATGTGGTCCAACGAACCGCCGGACGAGGACTTCCTGGCAGTGCTGGAGGGTCTGTTCGAGGACGTGGAGGCCCGGGTGGTGTCCTTCTTCAACCCCTTCCAGAACCGGGAGGCCTCCAACACCGTGTATGTCGCCCGCCAGCCCGAACGCTAGTTCCCGGCCGGAGCCAGACGGCCCGGCCCGCTCCGCCATTCCGCGGCGGCGCCTGAACCGCTACCTGGATCTGGCGGATGGCCGCCGCCTGGCCTATGCCGATTGCGGCGCCCCCGACGGTCACCCCATTGTGTTCTCCCACGGCATGCCCGGCTCCCGGCTGGAGGCGGGGTTCTTCCACCATCAGGCCCGGCGGGACGGTTTCCGCATCCTGGCGCTCGACCGGCCCGGCATCGGTTTTTCCAGCCGCCAGACCCGTCATGGCATGGGGGAGTATGCCGACGATGTGGAATTGCTGGTGGATCAGTTGGGCATCGAGTCCTTCACCGCCATGGGCTGGTCCAGCGGTGGCTCCCGCAGCCTGGCCTGCGCCCGTGCCCTGGGGCGGCGGGTCGAGCGGGTGCTGCTGCTGTCCAGCTACACCCATCTGGAGGAATATTCCCTCGGCGGCCGCTGGTTTCTCGAGACCGGCTGGCCGGGGCAGGGCTTTCTGGCGCTGGGCATGCCGGTGTTCCGCTTCGTGGTGGCCTGTGTGGCGCGCCTGGCGCGCTGGCGTTCCGGCGCCTACCTGACCCAGGTGCGCAAGCTCACCAGCCCGGACGACCGCCAACTGCTGGAGGACCCGGAGCACTGGGAACTGTTTCACCGTGACCAGCTGGTGTGTCTGCACAGTTCCGGCCGCGCCATTGCCCAGGACCTGGCCAACGAACTGGCCCACTGGGGCTTTGAGCTGTCAGAGGTAAAGGTGCCGGTGACGGTGTTCCAGGGCACTGACGACCCCTTCACACCGCCGGATTTTGCCCGTCATCTGGTGGAGAGTCTGCCCCATGCCCGGCTCGAGATGCTGCCGCAGCGGGGCCATTTCTACCTGCTGGACGAGGCCTTCCAGGCCGGCCTGTTCGCGGCCCTGGGCCGGGAGCTCAGCCGCCCACCGGACGGTCGTAGTGGGCGCTGAAGTCCGGCTTCTGGGGCTTGTGGCGGTCGTCGGTCATGTAGGCGGAGGTCAGGATGAACTCGGCGGTGGCGCGGTTGCAGGCCACCGGAATGTTCCACAGCGCCGCGATCCGCAGCAGGGCCTTGATGTCCGGGTCGTGGGGCTGGGGCTCGAGCGGGTCCCAGAAGAAAATCAGCAGGTCGATCTCGCCCTCGGCGATCTTGGCGCCGATCTGCTGGTCGCCTCCCAGCGGGCCGCTGAGCAGCCGCACCACGTCGTCGCGGCCCAGGCCCTCCGCCAGCAGCTTGCCGGTGGTGCCGGTGGCAAACAGCTTCAACGGCGCCAGCCGGGTACGGTTTTCGGCGGCCCACTCCACCAGCTCCGGTTTCTTGTTGTCGTGGGCCACCAGGGCAATGGATTTTACAGCCATCTCGGGTCGGTCTCCTGCCAGCGTTGCCGGTCATGGTCAGTGAGCGCCCAGTTTACCAGACAACCCGCACGGTCGGACTTCGCCAAAGGCCGCAGGCCGGTGCGTGGAGGCGGGCAATCGGTTAAGGTTGCCAGCGTCAGTAACCGAACCACTGGTCGAGGTAGCGCCCATGACATCACCCTCAACGATTGACTGGAACCACACCCTGGCGGCTGCCTGGCGCCGCCATCGCCAGGGTTTGCGGCCGATCCGCCGGCTCGACCCGGTGCAGTGGCAGCAGTTGCAGGGGATCGAGCGCCAGCAGCAGGCGCTGGCCCGCAACACCGAGCGCTTCCTGGCCGGCGAGCCCTGCAACAACGCCCTGCTGTGGGGTGCCCGGGGCACCGGTAAATCCTCACTGATCAAGGCACTGCTGAACCGTTACGGCCCCCGGGGGCTGCGGATGATCGAAGTGGACAAGGACGATCTGGTGGACCTGCCGGAGATCGTCGATGATCTCAGCCAGCAGCCGTTCCACTTCGTGATCTATTGCGACGATCTGTCCTTCGAGGCCGGCGAGTCCGCCTACAAGGCACTGAAGAGCATTCTGGAGGGCTCCCTGGAGCTGCCGCCGGAGAACGTCCGCGTTTACGCCACCTCCAACCGGCGCCACCTGATGCCCGAGCGCATGGCGGACAATCTCCAGGCCCAGCTGCGGGATGGCGAGATCCACCCCGGTGAGGCCATCGAGGAGCAGGTGTCGCTGGCGGACCGCTTCGGCCTGCAGCTGTCGTTCTACGCCTTCTCCCAGGAGGTCTACCTGAGCGCGGTGGACGCGCTGTTTCCGGAGGTTGCGGACCGGGCGGCCCTGCACCGGGAGGCGCTGCGTTTTGCCACCGCCCGGGGCGTGCGCAATGGCCGCACCGCCCAGCAGTTTTACCGCCAGTACGCCGGCGAGGGCTTCACTGACGGGGCAGCCGGATCCGGAAAATGACGCCGCCACGGCCGGCGTGGTTCTCCGCCACGATCCGGCCGCGGTGGAACTCGGCAATCAGCCGGACAATCAGCAAACCCTGACCCAGGTGACCCTCGTTGGCGCCTTCCCGCAGCGACACGAACGGGTTGAAGATCTCGCTGGTGAGATGCTCCGGCAGGCTGGAGCCCTGGTTGAACACCGCCAGCTCCACGGAGGTGTCCAGCTCCTGCAGCTGGATCTCGATCAGGCCACCCTCCGGCGTGAAGTCCCGCGCGTTGTCCACCAGCTTGTCCAGCAGCTGCACCATCAGCTCCGGCGAGCCCTGGACCTGCACACCGGACTCCGGCCCGGAGTAGCGCAGCTGGTGGCCGGGGGCCAGGACCTGGTAGGCGCCGGCGGCTTCGGCGGCCACCCGGGCCAGGTCGAAGGCTTCGGTCTCGGCCTGGTCGAAACTCTGTTCCAGCCGCGCCGCCTCACTCATGCCCTGCAGGATACTGCTGAGCCGGTCGGTGGCCTTCAGCGCCCGCTGGCGGTAGGCCGCCCGCTGGGTCTCGCTGGTGCCCGGCTGGCTGAGGTTGTCCAGGGACGAGCGCACCACCGCCACCGGGGTCTTCAGTTCGTGAGAAAGCCGGCGGGCAAAGCTCTCCAGGTAACTGGTGTAGCCCTGCAGGTTGTCCACCATCCGGCCGAACTGGCGGGACAGCTCCCCCAGTTCGTCACCGGCCCGGCTGGTGGGCATGGCCCCCAGCACCCGGCCGTCCGGGTCGATACTGGCCCTTACCGAGCGCTGCAGCCGGGTAATGCGCCAGGACAGCCAACTGGCGTAACCGAGCAGGGCCAGGGTCAGGGTCAGGATCAGCAGGATGGAGCGGGTGATAACCGCCCCCAGGGTGTCGCCGGACAGCGCCAGCTGCTGCGCCAGGGACTGCTCGAGCACCAGCAGGCTCTGGTCCGGCAGCGGCACGACGCTGGTCAGGTGAGGCGGCTCGTTACCGTGGCGCACCAGGCGCCCGCCCTGCAACAGGGCCGGCATCAGGCGGTCCTCCACCTCCGGCAGCTCGACGGGCTCGGGCTGGAAATGCCGTACCAGGGCCCGCAAGCCGTTCAGGCTGATACGCTCCAGGATTTCCAGGGCGTTGAGGCTGTCGAAGTCCGGCGCGGTCTCGACCGCGGGGATTGCTTCCCGGGCCAGCACCCAGCCGTCCTTGCTCAGCACCAGCGCACGCTGGCCCGGGAACAGCACTTCCGCCAGCTGCTGCTCGGCGGCCGGGATACGGGTCAGCAGTTGCGGCAGGGCCGGCGGGCCGCCGGGGCCCACGACCCGGGTGCTGTCGCCGCTTTCCACCAGCACCATCTCAAAGCCGAAGCCCTGGCGGCCCACCGGCCGGGGCAGCCGCAGCTCAATCTGGTGACCGCTGCCGGTGGCCTGCCAGTAGCCGCTGACCCGGTAGTCCGGGCGTGGCGCCAGGCCGGGCAGGTGACCGATCACCGGGCCCGGTGCCGGCGTGCGTATGTGCCTTTCCTGGATGCCGTCGCCGTCCTGCCAGTACAGCCGGAGGAAATCGTGGCGGGCATCCGGCTGGCCGGGGTCGAAGAACCGTGCCCGGGGCTGGCGAACGCGGATCAGGGCGTAGAGGTGCTGGCTGTCCACCGCCAGCTGCCAGCTCAGGCCGGGCTGGTCGGCGGCCGGGGTCGAGACCCGGTCCTCGTAGCCGGGCCAGTCATCGCCGTAACCGTCCAGCTTCAGCGCCTGGGTCAGGGTGCCGGCGTAGAGCACCTCCCGGCCGTCGGTTCGCGGCAGCCGCGGCACCAGACCGGCGGCGATGCGGCTGGCCTGGCTGTCGAGCTGGTCGGCGGCCTGGGTCCGCAGGGCCTGGTCCAGTTCCAGGACGAACTTCAGGCCGGCCCAGGGAATCAACAGCATCAGCGCGCTGGCCAGCAGCAGCTGGCGTTTCAGGGTCAAGGCTCAGGCCTCATGGGCGTTCCAGCGGTAGCCGTAACCGTAGGCGGTCTGGATGCCGTCGAAGTTGCCATCCACCTGCAGGAACTTGCGGCGGATGCGCTTGATGTGGGAGGTCACGGTGTTGTCGTCCAGCACGGTGTTGGCGGCCTCCATCAGCTGGGTGCGGTTCTTGACGTGACCGGGGTGATGCACCAGGGCGTGCAGCATCCAGAATTCGGTCACCGTCAGTTCCACCGGCTGGCAGTCCCATTCCGCCGTCATGCGGTCCACGTTCAGCTGCAGGCGGCCCCGCTGCAGGGTCTCGTCCGGCTGCCGGCTGGATTCGGCCCAGGCATCGGCCCGGCGCAGCAGGGCGGTGATGCGGGCGAACAGGTGGTCAAGGCTCATGTCCTTGGTGACGTAGTCGTCGGCTCCCAGGCGCAGCCCCAGCACCGAGTCGGTGTCGCTGTCGCGGGCGGTGAGGAAGATCATCGGCAGGGTGGCGGAAAGCTGGCGCAGGTCACGGCAGAGGTCGAAGCCACCGTCCATCTCGTCCCCGAGGCCCACATCGATGATGGCCAGGTCCGGCAGTTGCCGGCGCAGGGCGTTGTAGGCACTGGCGCGGTCGCCATAGGCCGAGACCCGGTAGCCCCGGCGCTCGAAGGCGTCACGGTAGTTCTCGCGGATGGCCGGTTCGTCTTCGATCAGGGCAATGTGCCGTTTCATAACTTCCTTCCACCTGGGGCATACCGGTCGCGGCCGGTCAGGGCCTATTTAAGCACGGTGGCCGGTCAACACAAGCCGGGCCGGGCGGTTTGCCACAATTGATCATTTTCTGCCGCCACCCTGCCGGATTTGACCACCGGATGGCCTCCCGGTGGCGCTGTAATGGCTGCATCCGATCCGATGCAAGGAGCCATTGCCATGTCTTTTGCCGTTAGCGCCCGCCCCGGGCTGTCGTCCACCTCATCCGAAACCTCTGTCCGCCGGCCCTGCCGGAGGTTACGCAAGCCGCGAGTGACGGCCTGGGTGGAGGGCATCGGCCTGTGGCTGGCGATATTGCTGATGCTGTCGGTGCAGTCCGTGGTGGCGGAGGCCAGCCCCGGCGAGGGTGGCCAGGGTACCGCCGGCCAGTTGCATTTTATCGGTTCAGCCCGGTCGGCCATACCGCTGGCCACCGATTATCAGGTCACCGTCAGCGGGCTGATCGCCGATACCGAGCTGCGCCAGAGCTTCGAGAACACCAGCCGGGACTGGCAGGAGGCCGTCTACACGTTTCCACTCCCTCAGAATGCCAGTGTCTACAGCATGACGCTGACAGCCGGCGAGCGAGTGATCAAGGGGCGTGTACAGCCCCGTGAGGCCGCCCGCCAGCAGTATCAGCAGGCCCGGGATGAGGGCCGTCAGGCAGCCCGGGTGGACCAGCAGCGGCCCAACCTGTTCACCACGCGGCTGGCCAATATTCCGCCGGGGGAGGCGGTGTCAGTGGTGATCCGCTATCAGCAGGCGGTGAGGTATGACGCCGGTGAGTTCGAGTTGCGCCTGCCCACCACCCTGACACCGCGCTACATGCCTGGCGCTGCACTGGCCGGGGAACAGCGGCAGGAGTGGCATGGTGGTTGGGCAAGGCCCACCACGTCGGTTCCGGATGCCGACGCCATCAGCCCCATGACCGTGCCGCCGGAGGATGTGGCGCCCGGCAGTCATCGTGCCAGTGTCCGGCTGACACTGAATGCGGGTTTGCCGATAGCGTCGGTGACCAGTCCCGGTCACGCCCTGATCAGCAGCTGGGACGGCGATACGGTGTCGGTGACTCCGCAGAGCGGCGCCATCACCATGGACCGGGACCTGGTGGTGCGCTGGTCCCCAGTGCGGGGGCAGACCCCCTCGGAGGCGGTTTTCCACGAGCGCTGGCAGGGCGAGGATTACCTGTTGGCGATGCTGGTGCCCGGGCTGGCGGGCAACGAGGCGCTGCCCCGGGAGCTGGTGTTCGTGATCGACACCTCCGGCTCCATGGCGGGCGCCTCCATCGGCCAGGCCCGATCGGCGCTGCTGGCGGGGCTGGACACCCTGGCACCGGGCGATCGCTTCAACGTCATCCAGTTCAGCGACCGTACCCGGCACCTGTTTTCGGCGCCGGTGATGGCCAGCCCCGCCAACCTGGACCGGGCCCGCCACTATGTGCGCCAGCTGGAGGCCGATGGCGGCACCGAGATGGCGCCGGCGCTGGCGGCGGCCCTGGCCACTGCGGACACCTCCGGGTCGGCAGATACCCGGGTCCGTCAGGTGGTGTTCATCACCGATGGCGCGGTGGGCAATGAAGCCGCGCTGTTCGGTCAGATCCGTCGGCAGCTGGGCAACAGCCGGCTGTTCACCGTGGCCATCGGCTCGGCCCCCAACATGCATTTCATGCGGGAGGCTGCCCGTTTTGGCCGCGGCACCTACACCGCCATCGACCATCAGGCCGATCTGGCGGCGCCGCTGGCGGAGCTGTTCGGCAAGATGCGGGCGCCGGTGCTTACCCAACTGACCAGCGCCTGGCCCGGTGGTGATTCGGCAGAGGCCTATCCGGCCCGGCCTGGCGACCTGTTCGCCGGTGAGCCGCTGGTCCAGGTGGTCCGGGGCCAGGCGATGGAGGGTCAACTGGTGCTCAGCGGCCGTGTCGCCGGTGGCGAGGCCTGGCGGGCCGACCTGCCACTGGACAAGGCAGCGCCGGGCGTGGGGCTGCATCGCTTCTGGGCCCGGGAAAAGATCAATGGCCTGCTGGACCGGCAGGTGACCGGCGCCGGGGAGCATCCCGGCGAGGCGGTTGAGGCTGAAGTCACCGAGCTGGCCCTGGCGCACCAGCTGGTGACCCGCTACACCAGCTTTGTGGCGCTGGAGACCTCGCCGGCGCGAACGCCGGAAGAGCCGCTGCTGGCCTCGGCGGTGCCAACGCTGCTGCCCAACGGCAGCACCGCCGGTATGTTGCGCTATCCCCAGACCGCCACCCCGGCCGCCCTGCTGATGCTGCTGGGTCTGCCCGGTCTGCTGACCGGACTGGTGCTGGTATGGCGGCGGAGGGTGTCATGAACCGCTTTCTGCTGACCCTCAGCATGGCCTTCGGTGTGGTCTTCATCGCCGGCCTGTGGATCCCCCTGAAAGCCATCATGGCCCAGGAGTTGCTGACCCTGGCCTGGGCCGAGAGCCAGGCCCGCCAGCAGCCGGCCCGGCCCTGGCCCTGGGCCGATACCTGGCCGGTGGCGCGCCTGCAGCTGGCAGCGGACAGCGAGCCGCTGATCGTGCTGGACGGTGTCCACGGCGAAAGCCTGGCGTTCGGGCCGGGCCGTCTGCCGGGAACCGGCCGGGCGGTGGTCATCGCCGGCCACCGCGACACCCATTTCCAGGCGTTGCAGGCCCTCAGCATCGGCGCACCCTTGCGTTACCAGGACAGCCAGGGCCAGTGGCGTCACTACGAAGTGGTCGCCATCCGGGTGGTGGACAGCCGGCGCGAAGGCCTGAGGCCCGAACAGCTGGCGCCGGAACACCTGCTGCTGGTGACCTGCTATCCGTTTGACAGCCTCGACAGCAACGGGCCGCTGCGCTACCTGGTTGAAGCCCGCCCGGTGGGCCCGGTACCTTGGCAGGACAACAGGCGTACAGGTATTGCCAATACCGATTTCTAGCGTACACTTGTGCGCCATTTTTTGAGGGCGGAGGCTTGTCATGGGTAGGTTGCGCGCAGTGCTGGCCTGGCTGCTGGTGCCGCTGGTGTGTCTGCTGGCGTTACTGGGCTATGCAGTCCGGCCTTTCAACCCGGACAACAATCGCATCCTGGGCCGGATCCTGGCCCGCCTGGGCCGCCGCGTGCTGGGTATGGAGCGCCCCCTGGAGGGCGCCGGCAACATGCCCACCGACCGGCCCACCGTCGTGATTGCCAACCACCAGCACAACGACGATCTCTTCATCATGGCGGACCTGCTGCCGCCCCGTACCGTCACCGTCGGCAAGGCGGCGCTGGCCTGGGTGCCTTTCTTTGGTCAGGTGTTCTGGCTGGGCGGCAACGTCATGATCGACCGCTCCCGGTCCCACAAGGCCGTGGCGGTGATGCAGGCCACCACCGAAGCCATCACACGGGACAGCAAGAGTGTCTGGATCTTCCCGGAGGGCACCCGCAGCAAAGGCCGGGGTCTGCAGCCCTTCAAGAAAGGTGCCTTCTACGCTGCTATCGCCGCCGGCGCCCCCATCACCATGGTGGTGGCCAGCCCCTACAATCACGCCTGCCATAGCCGCACTGGCCGCCGCGCGCCGGTCCGGGTCCGTATTCTGGCGCCGGTGGAGACCGCGGGCCTGACCAATGGCGACATCCCCGACCTGATGGAGCGCTGCCACCGGCAGATGCGCGAGGCGCTGGCAGACCTGGCCTCCTGAACCCGCGGTGATGGACTTGCGCGGCGCCGCCAAACCGGGCAGTCTCGTTCTGGCTGTCGCCCGCTGGGCGGCGCCATTCCCTGACCTGGCAAGGAGGTGCCTGCAATGAATCTGATCCTGTTCCTGATTATCGGCGGCGTCGCCGGCTGGCTTGCCGGGCTGATCATGAAAGGCCGGGGCTTTGGCGTCCTGGCCAACATCGGCATCGGTATCGTGGGCTCGCTGATTGGCGGTTTTATGTTTCGCCTGATGGGGCTGGCGGCCACCGGTGCCATCGGTGAACTGGTGACGGCCACCGCCGGCGCCATCCTGCTGCTTGCGATTGTCCGCGCCATCAAGAAGGCCTGATCGATGATTGTTCCTGTTTCTGCCGTGTTCGCCAGTGCGCTGGCGGTGCTCATGCTTGCCCTGGCCTACCGGGTGTCCACCTTCCGTCTCAAGTACAAGAAAGGTGTTGGCCATACCGACGACCCCGATTTCGAATCGGCGGTGCGCTCCCACGCCAACTTGACCGAGTACGCCCCCATCTTCCTGATCCTGCTGGTGGTGGGTGAACTCAACGGCATCGGCACCCAGATCATCTACTGGGTGGGCCTGACCTTTGTGGTGGGCCGCCTGCTGCACGTCTGGGGTATGGCCAAGGGCCGTGGTGGCCCTCACAAGGGCCGGCTGGTGGGGATCCTGCTGTCCTGGCTGGCGATCCTGGTGCTGGCGGTGCTGGTGGTGTGGAACGTGGTGAAAATCAACCTCTGACCCGGCGATGCCGCCAGACACAAAAAAGCCACCCGGTCGGGTGGCTTTTTTGGTTGCGGGGAGCTGCTACTGGGCCTTGGCCATCTGCTCGGAGCGGTATTCCAGCTCCAGCCGACGGTTGGCGGCGTGATCCTCGGGCCGTGCCAGGGGCTTGCGGCTGCCCCAGCCGGTGACGGTGATGCGGCCCTCGCGAATGCCCTCCGCCTGCAGCAGCTTGGCTGCGGAGCTGGCCCGCAGGCGCGCCAGGAAGGCGTTGTATTCCTCATTGCCGAAGGCATCGGTGTGGCCGTGGATCTCAACGGTCAATTCCGGATGGGCTTTCAGGTAGGCCGCGTGCTGGCGCAGGATCTGCTGATCCTCCTCGCTCAGCCGGTGCTGGTTGAAACCGTAGTGAAAGCGCATCCGGTGGGGTTTGCGCAGGCTGTCATCGCCTGCCTTGCTGATCAGCCCGCCCAGGCCGGTTTCGAGTACGGCCGCCTTGGCCATGAGTTCCGGGTTGTCCAGTACGAGTACAGTCATGTCTGCTTCCTTGGTGGTGTTCGTCGGGCGGTGTTGTTGTTTTTCCGGACTATTGTCAGTTTCTTCGATAGCCACAATTGGCGAATGGTCGATAGCTTCAGAGGCGGCCACCGTACTTTGGTCCTGTGCCGGCGGTGCTGAAGTCAGCGCTGATGACGGCCGTTCCGAGGTGGCGCAGCCTGCCAGCAGGCCGACCAGAGCACCGCCTATCAGGGCCTGGCGGTATGGCCAGGATTGAATGCGGTTTGTATTAAACGCGTATGACAGCAATCGTGACATGGTTGGTTCTCCTGATGGTAAACCCCGGACTTTGCCGGGCCTCACGTTTGTGAGTGACAGGATCCATTTGAGCGCGAAAACCGGGCCTCGCTGTGGTAAAAAGCAGACCTGAGAGGACCAATTATGCGCAATTGTGGCCGCCCCCCATGCTGATCATCCCCGCCGAGAACACCATTGACTGGAAACGCCCGCCCTGGGTAACCCTGGCCCTGATGCTGGCCTGCCTGATGATGTTCCTGTTCTACCAGGGCTCCGACCCCAGGCTGATGTCCAGCGCCATCGAGCGCTACCTGGATGCCGAACTCGATCGCCTGGAGGCGCCGGCCTACGAAACCTACCTGGAGCGTGAGATCCGCCTGGCGGACGCCGACGAGCGCAGCCAGGACCTGGAGGCCCTCCGCCAGGCCATGGCCGAGGACGATCGGGTCTGGCAGGCCGCCCTGATGCTGTCGGACCAGGCCTTCTACGAGTACCTGCAGGCCAGCCAGGGGGTAATCTGGAACTCGGCGCAGCAGCGCCAGTGGCAGGAGTTGCGGCCATCGATCCAGGAGCAGTATGTCAACCGTCTGAGCGCCAACGAGCTGGGCCTGGTGCCGGCGGATCTCAGTCTCTACACGCTGATCACCTACCAGTTCCTGCACGGCGGCTGGGGCCACCTGATCGGCAACCTGGTGTTCCTGTTCCTGCTGGGCTTCACGGTCGAGAAAGCCCTGGGACCGGGCAAGTACCTGCTGGCCTACCTGGTCTGCGGCGCCCTCTCCGGGCTGGTCTACAGCGCCTTCGCGGCCGGCAGCAAAATGCCCCTGGTGGGAGCCTCCGGTTCCATCTCGGGCCTCATGGGCATGTATGTGGCCATTTATGGCAGCCAGCGTATCCGGTTTTTCTATTTTCTGGGCGTCTATTTTGATTATTTTCGCGCCCCGGCGCTGGCCCTGCTGCCGGTGTGGCTGGCCAAGGAGATCTACGACTACTGGTTTGCCGGCGCCACCGGGGTGGCCTACATGGCACACGCCGGCGGCCTCGTGGCCGGCGCCGGCCTGGTGCTGTTGCTGGGCAAGAGCTGGTTCCAGGTGCGGGACAGCTTTTACGAGCCGGAACAGGAGGAGAAGGACGAACGCTTCACCAACGCCTATGCCCAGGCCATGAACAGCCTGGGCCGGATGGATTTCGAGCTGGCCCGGCACCAGTTCGAGGCGCTGTGGGAACGGCATCCGGACCGGCCGGTGCTGCTGGAGCACCTGTACCAGCTGGCCAAGCTGCGCCCCGACTTGCCGGAATACCGGGCCCGGGCCCGGGAGCTGATGTCCCAGGCGCTGAGTAGCCGCCAGCCTGAGCGCATGGTGGAAGTCTGGCAGGAGTACCTGAGCAAGGGCAGCAACAACGCGCCGCTGGAAGCGGAAGACCACAACCGGGTGCTGTTCGCCTGCCTGCGCCACGACGACCTCAAGAACGCCGAGAAAGCCTTCGAACGGCTGCGTGGCACCGGCGACCCGACCCTGGTGACCGAGGCCTGCCGGCTGCTGGCGGAGGAATTCGAGAAGCGCCAGATGGCTCCCAAGGCCCGGCACTACCGTCAGCTGCTGGCGGCCAATCCCTGACCGGCGCTCAGGCGCCGGAGTCGTCGATGGCGAAGCTTGCGCGCGGGCCTTTCAGGGGTTCCCTGCGGCCGGCCTGCTCCAGGTAGCCCGCAATCTGGGGGTGGAGCGGGTGGCTCAGGCACTTCTTCTGGATGAAATTCAGGAAGGCGGTGGCTTTCTCCCACTGGTCCAGGCCGTTGGCCAGCGCCTGGGCCACCAGCAGATAGGCCGGCGCCAGCTGGTCACTGCCGGGGAAGCGCTTGTGGAAGTCCTGCAGCAGCCTCAACAGGGTGCGGTATTCGCCCTGGCGATAGAGCGGCGCCGCGCAGGCCACCGCCAGCGCCGGGTCGTTGAGCCGGAAACCGGGCTCGGTCTGCTCCAGTATCTGCAGTAATTCCTTGATGCCGGCGGCGTCGTTGCGTTCCGCCAGCCACGCCAGCAGCCGCGGGTGGTAGCGGTAGAGTTCGGCGTGGTCGGCCCGGGCGGTCAGCAGCCGGTAGAGCTGGCTCAGCCGGTGGCTGTTGCCGGGATCCCGTTTCAGGGTTTCCTTGAGGATTCCCAGCACCCGGTCGTAGTTGCCGTCCTTCAGGTTCATGTCGATGTCGGCATCAATGCGGCGGCTGCGGTCCCGGTGCTGCTCGTTCTGGTCGTTGTCGCCTTCCTGGAGGTCGCTGGCAAAGCCCAGCTCTTCCTGGTACTGGAACAGCAGGTAGCCCAGCATGTGGAACAGGATCAGGGTAAAGGTACTGTTGAGGAAACCCGCCAGCGGCTGCGCCAGCCAGGGCTGGAAGTGCCCGTAGGCGAATTCCTGGGCGGCCCCCGAGGCCAGCAACAGCAGCACCAGGTAACCGTAGAGCAGGAAGTAGGGCCAGCCGATGCGGGAGATGAGCACCGCCAGATTCATCGGATTCACCGCGGCGGCCACCGAATGCTCCATGGCCAGCACCATGATGCTGGCGGGCAGCGCCAGGACCACGAACGCCAGCACCAGCAGCGCCAGGAAGGGCCCGCCCACCAGGCCGGCACTGAACACCAGGCCCCCCATCAGGAAGAAGACAACCAACTGCAGCACCACGATGCCGAAACCGTCGCCGGTAAAGGCGGTGGCCAGCGGCGGCGGCTTCATGTGGCCGTCGGCGGTGTGGCGGATGACGGCGTAGGTGTACTTGAACAACGCCAGCACCAGCACCAGCGTGATCAGCAGCCCCACCAGATTGGGCCGCAGCAGCATGGGCACCAGGGTGCAGATGGCCACCACCATCAGCGGGTCGAGGTGGAAGGGGTAGCGAAAGAACGCCGGCAGCCGGTTCCAGAATGGCACCACCTCGGTGGCGGCGCCCAGGTAGCGCAGGGTGCGTCCGCAATGGGGGCAGAGGCCATGCTGGCGCCGGGTGTCGGCATCGGGCATGCAGCTGGTGCAGAAATGCTGCAGGCACTCGCCGCAGTGCCACTTGGCGGGTTCGGCCGGGTGGTAATGACAGTCGTGTTTCACAGCACCGCCGCAATCAGGAGTGGACAACAGGGTGTCATGATCGCAGATGCGACGGCCCCGGACCAGTCGGCCAGGTCGCAAAAAAACCAACCCGCCCGGCGCCATGCGGGTGGGGGAGCGCTGGGTTACCATAGCTCGATGTTAAGGGCGGTGGCCTGCTGGCGATTGCCGGTCGTATGTCGGCGATAGGATGGCGCTGTCCCGGTGCCGGCGGGTTTTCTACGGGTTTGGAGGTGTATTGGACAGGGTTGAAGGCGAACACCAGATCAGCGGTCAGAGCGCCGGCACTGGCAATCATCGCGGCTACAGCTGGGGCACCATCGCCCGGCTTGCCCTCAAGCACAAGCCCAGGCTCGTGCGGGCCAATGTGCTGGCGATCCTGGCCACCCTGGTGAGTGTGCCGGTGCCGCTGTTGCTGCCGGTGCTGGTGGATGAGGTGCTGCTGGACGAATCCGGCCCGGTGCTGCCGGTGATGCAGCGCTTCCTGCCCGAGGCCTGGCACCAGCCGGTGGTCTATATCGCCGTGATGGTGCTGGCGGCCTTCCTGATGCGGCTGCTGGCGCTGGGCTTCAACGTGCTGCAGTCCAGGGAGTTCTCGCGGATCTCCAAGGACGTGGTCTTCCGCATCCGGTCCCGGCTGCTGGGCCGGCTGCAGCGGGTGGCCATGTCGGAGTACGAGACGCTGGGTTCGGGCGCAGTGAGCAGTCACTTCATCACCGACCTGGACACCATCGACCAGTTCCTGGGCACCACCATCAGCCGCTTCCTGGTGGCCAGCCTGACGGTGATCGGCACCGCCGGTGTGCTGCTGTGGGTGCACTGGCAGCTGGCGCTGCTGATCCTGCTGAT
The DNA here is from genome assembly GCF_033722195.1 of Marinobacter sp. Lineage (GTDB taxonomy): Bacteria > Pseudomonadota > Gammaproteobacteria > Pseudomonadales > Oleiphilaceae > Marinobacter. Next base: position 1,903 of record NZ_JAWVZL010000040.1, on the reverse strand, counting down.
CAACCCGCTGGTGATTTTCGTCACCATGCTGATCGGCAAGCAGGTGAAGGAGCTCAAGCGCAAGGAGAACAGCGCCTACGAGGTCTTCCAGGGCGCCCTCACCGAAACCCTGGACGCCATCCACCAGCTCCGCGCCGCCAACCGGGAGGAGCATTACCTGCGCCAGCTGATCGGCAAGGCCCGCAACGTCCGCGACCATGCGGTCCAGTTCGAGTGGCGCAGCGACGCCGCCAGCCGGGCCAGCTTCGCGCTCTTCCAGTTCGGTGTCGATGCCTTCCGCGGTGCCGCCATGGTGGCGGTGCTGCTCAGCGACCTGTCCATCGGCATGATGTTCGCCATTTTCGGCTACCTCTGGTTCATGCTCACGCCGGTGCAGGAGATGCTCAACATGCAGTACGCCTTCTACGCCGCCAACGCCGCGCTGGGACGTATCAACCGCATCCTGGAACTGAAGGAGGAGCCCCGCTACCCGGCCCTGGAGAACCCCTTCGAAGGCCGCCACACCGTCAGCCTGACCCTGGAGGACGTACATTTCAGCTACGGCGATGAGGCCATACTGCGGGGCATCAACCTTCACATCGAACCCGGCGAAAAGGTCGCCGTGGTGGGGGCCAGTGGTGGCGGCAAGTCCACCCTGGTGCAGGTGATCCTGGGCATGTACACGCCGGAGCGGGGCGAAGTGCGGGTAGAGGGCGTACCGGTGCAGCGTATCGGCCTGCCGCGGATCCGTGAGCATGTGGCCACCGTGCTGCAGCACCCGGCCCTGTTCAATGACAGCATCCGCCAGAACCTCACACTGGGTCGGGATCTGCCGGATACCGAACTCTGGGAGGCCCTGCAGATCGCCCAGCTGGACGCCACGGTGCAGGCCATGCCGGACCGGCTGGACACCATGGTGGGTCGCCAGGGTGTGCGGCTCTCCGGCGGCCAGCGCCAGCGTCTGGCCATCGCCCGGATGGTGCTTTCCAATCCCTCGGTGGTGATCCTGGACGAGGCCACCTCGGCCCTGGACGCCGAGACGGAGGCCAAGCTGCACCAGGCCCTGGAGGAGTTCCTGAGCCAGCGCACCACCCTGATCATCGCCCATCGCCTGAGCGCGGTGAAGCAGGCCGACCGGGCCTGCGTGTTCGAGGACGGCCGCATCATCGAGGAAGGCCACCACGACGAACTCATCGAGCGGGACGGCCTCTACGCCCAGCTCTACGGCGAGCTGCAGACCTGATCCGGCCGCGACGGCCCATTCACCGGATTGATACGGAACATTCAGCCGCGGAAGTTGAACTGGCGCCAATAGCTGCAATAGTTAAGACAGACTTCACATCCGGTCGCGGCTCCCGCATCCTTTTGTTATCTGTGTTTCAAAAAGACCGGGAGTCCCCGAAAGAGCTATCTGAAGGAGGCGAACATGTCGAACGAAGCCACCAGCAAAGACAGTCTCAACACCCACGCCAGCCTGGACGTCCAGGGCAAGACCTTCCACTACTACAGCCTGCCGGAAGCCGGCAAGAGCCTGGGCGACGTCGACCGCTTGCCCTACTCACTGAAGGTGCTGCTGGAGAACCTGCTGCGCCACGAGGACGGTACCACCGTCGATGAGTCCCACCTCAAGGCCATGGGCCAGTGGCTCAAGGACCGCGGTTCCGACACCGAGATCCAGTACCGCCCGGCCCGGGTGCTGATGCAGGATTTCACCGGCGTACCGGCGGTGGTGGACCTGGCCGCCATGCGGGACGCCATGAAAGCGGCCGGCGAAGACCCGGCACGGATCAAGCCGCTATCGGCGGTGGACCTGGTCATCGACCACTCGGTGATGGTGGACCATTTTGGCGATCCCTCCGCCTTCAAGGACAACGTGGCCATCGAGATGGATCGCAACAAGGAACGCTACGAGTTCCTGCGCTGG
>NZ_JAWVZL010000039.1:0-28595 GCF_033722195.1 Marinobacter sp. | reverse complement strand
GGCCAGTTCGACCGCAACGGGGCTTTCCGGCTCCGGGTGGCGACCCTCAACCACCTGGACCGCCTGCGTGGTTCACCGGTACAGGGGCTCATCGGCGCCCGCACCCAGCACCTCCCACACCAGGTCTACATCGCCCACGAAGTGGCCCAGCGCTACGCGCCCCGGGTGCTGCTGGCGGACGAGGTGGGGCTTGGTAAAACCATTGAGGCGGGGCTGATTCTGCACTACCAGCTCCATACCCTGCGGGCGCGGCGGGTGCTGGTAGTGGTACCGGAATCTCTGATGCACCAGTGGCTGGTGGAGATGCTGCGTCGCTTCAACCTGCGTTTCGCCATTGTGGACAACGCCCGTTACGACGCCGAAACCCTGCCCGCCGACGAGGAACTGGCCACCGACGCCGATGAGGCCCCGGCCAATCCGTTCGAGGCCGAGCAGCTGGTGCTGTGCAGTCTGGACTTTCTCACCAGCCACCCCACCGCCCGCAGTGACGCCCTGGCTGCCGGCTGGGACCTGATGGTGGTGGACGAGGCACATCACCTGGCCTGGGCACCGAACGACGCCAGTGTGGAATACCAGGTCATCGAATCCCTGGCGGCCCAGACCCGGGGCCTGTTACTGCTGACCGGCACGCCGGAGCAGGTGGGGGTCACCAGCCACTTCGCCCGCCTGCGACTGCTGGATCCTGCCCGTTTCCCCGATCTCGAGGCCTTTCGCGCCCAGGAGGAGAACTACCAGCGCATCAACCAGGTGGTGGCCGGGCTCCGGGCCGGTTCCGGCCGCCCCGATGCCGACCAGCAGAAAGTGCTGAAAGAGTGGCTGGGGCCGGAACTGGACGTACTGATGGCCGAATCCGAGCCGGTGCCCGCCATCATTGACGCCCTGCTGGACCGCCACGGCACCGGCCGGGTGCTGTTCCGCAATACCCGGGCGGCCATCAAGGGTTTTCCGGAGCGCCGTCTGCACCCCTCGCCGCTGCCATGCCCTGCGCTCTACCAGGATGGTGGCGAGCTGTTCGGCGAAGCCGGCCTGACGCCGGAAACCCGAGCCGATGAGGAGCGCTGGCTGGCAGAAGACCCTCGGGTCCGGTGGCTGGAGCAGACCCTGGTCCGGCTGCGCCCGGCCAAGGTGGTGGTGATCTGCGCCCACGCCCAGACGGCCATGGCGCTGGAGTACCACCTCCAGCTGCGGGCCGGTATTCGCAGTGCCGCCTTCCATGAACACCTGAGTCTGGTGGAGCGGGACCGGGCGGCGGCCTATTTCGGTGAGAGCGGGCAGGGCGCCCAGGCGCTGATCTGTTCGGAAATCGGCAGCGAGGGCCGCAATTTCCAGTTTGCCCACCATCTGGTGCTGTTCGACCTGCCCGCCAACCCCGACCTGCTGGAGCAGCGTATCGGCCGGCTCGACCGTATCGGGCAGGCCGAAGCCATCGACATACACGTGCCCTACCTGGAGCAGACCGCCCAGGCGGTGCAGTTCCACTGGCTGCACGAGGGCCTGCAGGCCTTTACCCGCAGCAACTCCATCGGGGTCGCGGTGCGGGAGCGTGTGCTGGCGGACTGGCAGGCGGCGCTGGCCGGGGAGGTCCGCGATACCACCGCTCTGACCGAGGCCACCGCCCGCGAGGCGGCGCACCTGCGGGCGCTTCTGGACAGCGGTCGTGACGCCCTGATCGAACTCAATTCCTGCCGTCCCGCCCGGGCCGCGGAGCTGATCGGGCGCATCGAGGAAGAGGAAGCGGAAGCGGGCGCCCGAAGCTACATGGCCGAGGCCTTCGACATTTTCGGGGTGGAGGTGGAATACCACTCGGACCAGTCCGATGTGCTCAAGCCCGGCGACCACATGCTGACCGGGCACTTCCCGGAACTGCCGGAGGACGGTGTCACGGTCACCTGGGACCGGGGCCAGGCCCTGGAGCGGGAGGACCTGGCGTTCCTGAGCTGGGAGCACCCGATGGTCACCGGCGTCATGGACGCGGTCACCAGTTCCGAGCTGGGCAAGGCGGCCCTGGCCAGCCTGTCGGTGAAAAGCCTGCCGGCGGGCACCCTGATGCTGGAGGCCCTGTTCACCGTACACTGTCCGGCGCCGGAGTCGCTGCAGCTTTCCCGCTACCTGCCGCTGGCGCCGCTGCGTCTGCTGGTGGACGTCAACGGTCGCAACCTGTCAGAGGCCCTGCCACACGACCGCCTCAACGAGCTCTGCGCCAACATCCGCCGCCGCACCGCCCAGGCCATCGTGCCGAAGATCCGCGCCGAAGTGGAAACCATGGTGGATCATGCCGAGGGCCTGGCCGACCGCCAGCTGGAACCGCTGCAGGCCCAGGCCCTGGAACGGGTGCGGGCGCTGTTCGGGCCGGAGATTCGCCGGCTGGAGGCGCTGCAGCGCAACAATCCGGCGATCCGCGAGGAAGAGATCACATTTTTCCGCCAGCAGCTGGCCGCCAGTGAGGCTGCCATCGGCCGCGCGAGCCTTGCGCTGGAAGGGATCCGGGTGATCGTGACAGCCTGACGGGGGCCGGCCGGCGCTGGCCAGCTCCCATCCAATCCGTTACTTTAGTCGTAGTCCCGATTAGCCATTTTCACTTTTGGAAGACAGAGACTGCCTATGATGACCCTGATTCTTTTCCTCATTGCCGTCGCCGGCCTGCTGGTGGTGATGCGCCGCGAAGCCGGTGCCAAACCAGCGATTGCCGTCATGGCCGGTGTCGGCGTGGTGTCCTGGGTGCTGGCCTCCGGCTGGCTCGCCTTCGTGCTGCTGGTTGGCGCTGCCATTACCGCCGCCGCCGGCCTGCCGGGCTTTCGCCAGGGCTGGCTGACGCCGCGCATCTTCGCCGCCTTCAAGAAGGTGGCACCTAAGGTGTCCGACACTGAGAAAGTGGCGCTGGAGGCCGGCAGTGTGGGCTGGGACGGTGAGCTGTTCACCGGCCGGCCGGACTGGCACAACCTGCTGGTCAACCGCAACACCGGCCTCACCGAAGAGGAGCAGGCCTTCCTGGACAACCAGTGCGCCAAGGCCGCCGGCATGTGCAATGCCTGGGACATTGCGGTGGAGCGTGCCGACCTGCCGCCGGAACTGTGGGACTACCTGAAGAAAGAGAAGTTCTTCGGCATGATCATCCCCAAGGAGTACGGTGGCCTGGAATTCTCCGCCAAGGCCCAGTCGGCGGTGTTGCAGAAGCTGTCCATGAACGAGGCCCTGATGGTCTCCGTGGGTGTGCCCAATTCCCTCGGGCCGGGTGAGCTGCTGCTCAAGTACGGCACCGACGAGCAGAAGAAGCATTACCTGCCGCGGCTGGCGGACGGTCGCGACATTCCCTGCTTTGGCCTGACCGGCCCCCGCGCCGGCTCCGACGCTACCTCCCTGCCGGATACCGGTATCGTGGTGAAGCGCAAGGTGGACGGCAAGGAGGTCATCGGCCTGGAGCTGAACTTCGAAAAGCGCTGGATCACCCTGGCGCCCATCGCCACGGTCGTGGGCCTGGCGTTCCGCATGTTCGACCCGGACGGCTTGCTGGGGGACAAGAAGGATCTGGGCATTACCTGCGCCCTGATCCCCCGCGATACCAAGGGCATGGAAATCGGCCGCCGCCATTGCCCCATCGGCAGCCCCTTCCTGAACGGCCCCATCAAGGGCAAGGATGTATTCATCCCGCTGGACTACATCATCGGCGGCCCGGATATGGCCGGTGAGGGCTGGCGCATGCTGGTGGAGTGCCTGTCCGTGGGCCGCTGCATCACCCTGCCGTCCGGCGCCGCCGGTGCCGCCGCCTATGCCGCCGGTACCGCCGGTGGCTTCACCCGCATCCGTCGCCAGTTCAACACCCCGGTGGCGGACATGGAGGGTGTGCAGGAGCCGCTGGCCCGGATCGCGGCGCAGACCTACATCGCCCAGGCGGCGGTCAGTCAGACTGCCAACATGGTGGACAAGGGCGAGAAGCCGGCCGTGCCCTCGGCGATCCTCAAGTACCACCTGACCGAGATGCAGCGGGCGGTACTGACCGACGCCATGGATGTGCACGGCGGCAAGACCGTGACCCTGGGGCCGAAGAACTACCTGGGGATCGGCTACAGCGGCGCTGCCGTTTCCATCACGGTCGAGGGTGCCAATATCATGACCCGCAGCCTGATGATCTTCGGTCAGGGCGCCATCCGCTGCCATCCCTACGTTCTCAAGGAGCTGGATGCCAAGGACCGTGACGACATCAAGGCGTTCGACCAGGCGTTCTTCAGTCACGCCGGCCTGATCTTCGGCAACGCCGGCCGGGCCCTTACCCAGGCCCTGGGCCTTGGCCGCGCCGACGTGCCCTTTGACAGTGCCTCCAGCCGTTATGCCCAGGGCGTGGCTCGCTTCAGCGCTGCCTTCGGTCTGTGCGCCGATGCCGCCATGGTGACCCTGGGATCCGAGCTCAAGATGCGGGAGCTGATCTCCGCCCGTCTTGGCGACATCCTCTCCAATCTCTACCTGGCCTCCATGGTGCTCAAGCATTGGCACGAGACCCAGCCGGCCCAGGGCGAGAAGGAACTGATGGAGTACAGCCTTGGCCTGCTGCTGTATCGGGCCGAGCAGGCGCTGGATGATTTCCTCCACAACCTGCCCAACCGCTGGGTGGCCGGTACCCTGAGGGCAATCACCATGCCGCTGGGACGGCGCTGGGACAAACCCCACGACGACCGCACCCGGGCCCTGGCGCGGGCGGTGTCCACCGACACCCCCATCCGCAGCAAGCTGCTGGCCAATATCTGGCACAGCCACAGCGATGGTCCGGAGGAGAATCCGGTTGCCCGCTACAACGACCTGCTGAAGGATTACGACAAGGCCGAGAAACTCTACCGCAAGGTCAACAAGGCCTATGCCAAGGGTGAGCTGCCCACCACAGCGCTGCATCCGGAGGAGCGCTTCGAAGCCGCCCTCAAGGCCGATATCCTGTCCAAGGAAGAAGCCGACTTCATGCGGACCTATGAGGCCAATGTGCTGGACATGATCAGCGTCGACGACTTCGAGTTCGACGCCTTCGCCCAGAAGAAGGACTCGGTCATCAACCATAACGCGGCCTGAAGCGCTTGAGCCCGCCGCCGGCCTTGGTTACTCTCGGTCGTTGGCGGGCAGGGCAGCTGACAGCGCACCAGCAGGGGCCCCGGCACACGCCGTTGTGGCCCCTTTTTCATGCCAAACCAGGAGTCGATGCCGTCATGTGGATGTCCGTTGTCGCCGTCAGTCTCGGTGCTGTACTGGGTGCCAATCTGCGCTGGTTCCTTGGCCTGTGGCTGAACGGCCCCGGTCATGCCATTCCCTTGGGCACCCTGGCGGCCAACCTGGTGGGCGGCGGCCTCGCGGGTCTGCTGATCGGTTATTTCAGCCACGGCACGACGCTGTCACCGGAATGGCGGCTGTTTGCGGTTACCGGTCTGTGCGGGGCGCTGACCACCTTCTCCACCTTTTCGCTGGAAATGCTGGCGGCCCTTCAGGCCGGAAAATGGGGCATGGCGATTGCCGGCGTCCTGGTCCATGTGGTGGGCTCCATCCTCATGACGGCTGCCGGATTCTACAGTTATGTGCTGCTGAGGGCTTGAAAACGCTGGTTTTCCCGTCTGACGGCTAGCCGGTCTCGGTATCTCTACTTACCGTCTGAAAAAAGTGTTTGCTTTCTTCGTAACAAGGAGTAAAGTTCGTCGGCAAGGAAAGATAAGTGAAGCATTTCATGAATAAGACGTATCCCGCCGTAGTTCGTAGTGCATCGTCCTGTTTTTGATTACGCAATTCTGTTTTTCCGCAAACGCTGCTTGCCCATGTCGGGCGGCGATAGATAAATTATTGAGTTCAGGATATAAAGTATGTCTACTACTACCGGTACTGTTAAGTTCTTCAACGAAGCAAAAGGCTTTGGTTTCATTACCCGTGAGTCCGGCCCGGACGTTTTCGTTCACTACAGCGCCATCACCGGTTCAGGTTTCAAGACCCTGGCTGAAGGCCAGCAGGTCGAGTTCACCGTGACTCAGGGCCAGAAAGGTCCTCAGGCGGAGAACGTAGTTGCCCTGTAAATAACAGGCAGCTTCTCCAAAAAGGCAGCCACGGGCTGCCTTTTTTTGTGCCTGCAATTTGGGAATCAGTGCTATTAATGACCACCAATTAGGCAAATGAATTTCTCGCATTAGTTGGGGTTGGCTAGACTCAACCACTGACCAACCTGGCACCCGGGTTGCTGATCCGACCCCGGCCAAGGAGCCTTCATGAGCCCCGAACAGCTGATTCACATCGTCAACGTGCAGGTGATCCCGATCTGCCTGTTCCTGATCATGCTGGGCATGGGGCTGTCGCTGGTGACCGATGACTTCCGCCGGGTGGTGGCCTACCCCAAAGCGGTGGCCATTGGCCTGGTGTGTCAGCTGATGGTGCTGCCGCTGGTGGCCTTCGGCCTGGCCAACGTCATGCCGCTGACCCCGGAGTTGGCGGTGGGGGTGATGCTGCTGGCGGTCTGTCCGGGCGGTACCACGTCCAATCTCTATGCCCACCTGGGCCGCGGCGATGTGGCGCTGTCGGTCACCCTCACGGCAGTGGCCAGCATCGTGACCGTGTTTACCATCCCCTTCATCATCAATGGCGCCCTCGTTTACTTCATGGGCGAGGCCGGACAGCTGTCCCTGCCGGTGGCCAAGACCATGGCCAGCCTGGTGGCGTTGACGGTGATACCCATCAGTCTGGGCATGCTGATCCGGCGCTGGCGGCCGGCGTTTGCCATTGCAGTGGAGCACCGGGTAAAACATTTCGCGGTGGTTTTCCTGATTCTGCTGATTGCTTTCCTGGTCTACCAGCAGTTCGATGTGTTCCTCGATGCCATGGTCAGTGCCGGGCCGGTGGCGTTGCTGCTGAACCTGATTACCATGGCGATCGGTTACTACAGTGCCCGTGCCTTTGCCCTCAACCGGCCCCAGAGTATTTCGGTGACCCTGGAGGTCGGGCTTCAGAACAGCAGCCTGTCCATGGTGCTGGCGCTGGGGCTGCTGAACAACTACGCCATGTCGCTGACGCCGGCGATCTACACCGGCGTCATGTTCATCACCGCTGGCGTGCTGGTGTATTTCACCAGCCGCTGGCTGCCGGCACGTGACGCCCGCGCCGCGGCGCTGCAGACCGAGGGCTGAAGCCGGGCGTGACAAAGCCATCGATCTGACCGGTCAGCCGTGTATCATGGCACCTCGTGTGTCGGAATCTGGTCGTCGAACATGTGGGCATTTCTCAAAGCCGTCTGGATCATCTTCTGGGCGGCGTTCCTTACCCTGATCCTGTTTCTGCCGATTGTCGTTGCCGCCCTGGTGGGCCGTCGTGGCGACGCCGCTTTCCGCGGTACCCAGGTCTACGCCTGGATCCTGCTGCATCTGATCGGGGTCACTCTGAAAGTGCGGGGCCGGGAGCACATCCAGCCCGGCCAGCGCTACGTCATCCTCAGCAATCACGCCTCCTACCTGGACCCGCCGGCCCTGGTGCTCAGCCTGGGCCTGCAGTACCGCTGGGTGATCAAGAAGGAGTTGCGGCGGATACCGCTGTTCGGCCTGGCGCTGGAAACCTCCCGCAACCTGTTCATCGACCGGGCCCGGGGCAGTGATGCCCTCAACAGCATCAAGCGGGGCGTCGCCCAGCTGCCGGACGGCACCGGGGTATTGCTGTTTCCGGAGGGCACACGGTCGCCGGATGGCACCCTTCTGCCGTTCAAGCGCGGCGGCTTCGTAATCGCCCAGGACGGCGGTCTGCCGGTGCTGCCGGTCACCATCCGCGGCTCCCACTACTGCCTGCCGAAGGGCCGGGCGGCATTTCGCTCCGGCTGTATCGAAGTGATCATCCATCCGCCCGTGGCCAGTGCGGGCAAGACCCAGGCCGAACTGATGGACCAGGTGAGGGAGGCCATCGCCTCGGGTCTGGAGGGCTGAAGGAACCGCGCCCATCGATGCTGCCGGGCGCGGCCTGGCCATGCCTCAGTCGGCAAGCACTTCCTGGTAGAACTCGAGGGACTCTGCCCGGGCCCGGGCCGCTGCCTCGGGGTCGTAGGCCACCGGCATGCCGAACTCCTCGGCCTTCTGGTCCGCCGCCGGCACCATGAACGAGTGCTTGGCGTCCGGGAAGCTCACCAGGGTGAAGTTGGCGTTGGCATTCATCATCTCGCTGACGAAGCCGCTCACCTGCTCCGCCGGCACGAAGGGATCGGCGCCACCGGTATAGACCTGAATGCGGGCGCTGACAGCACCGGGTTCAGGCTTGATCCCGCTGCCCAGGGAACCGTGGAAGCTCACCACTCCGTCCAGGTCCAGGCCCAGGCGTGCCATGTTCAGTACCACCGCGCCGCCCATGCAGTAACCCTCGGCGGCGATGCGTTCGGCGTCAACGGTGGCGTGGTCCTGCAGGATGGTCATGGCGGCCCGGAAGCGCTTCTCCATGGTTTCAGGATCGCCCATGGTGGCCTGCATGAACTGTTTGGCGTCGTCCGGATGGGTGGCCAGTTTGCCGCTGCCGTACATGTCCAGGGCGAAGGCGGTGTACCCCATGGCCGCGAGCTGCTCCGCCTGCTGGCGGGCGAAGTCGTTCAGCCCCCACCACTCATGCACCACCAGAACGCCGGGGCGCTTGCCCTCGAAATCATCGTCGTAGGCAATGTGGCCGGTGAAGCTGGTGCCGTCGATGCTGTATTCCACGGTTTCGGTCCGCAGTTCCGCCAGGGCGGGGGCGGCCAGCAGCGTCAGGGCCAGGGCGCCGGCCGGCAGCAGGGTGTTTGGAGTGATCATGGTCAGAGTCCTCATCGGGTTGCGTTCGCCAGGAACGGGTATCGGCCCGGAGGCGGTGCCCGTCCAGGCTGTATAGCAGCATAGCCATACGGCCGAAACCCTGCCTTGGATGTACGACCTTGGCAGCCTGCCATGGCCCTCCCCGGTCCACCGGAGGGCTTTCGACTACACTGAGAACAGCAATCCATCGGTGGAGGAAGCCTCATGCGTATCGGTGTGCCCAGGGAGATCAAGAACCACGAGTACCGGGTAGGGATGACCCCGGCGTCGGTGCGGGAACTGGTGGAAAAACGCCATACCGTGCAGGTGGAGACTCAGGCCGGGGCCGCCATCGGATTCACCGACGAGGACTACGAAAAGGCCGGCGCGGTGATCCTGGCTTCAGCCCGGGCTGTCTACGCCGACTCGGAGATGATCGTCAAGGTCAAGGAGCCCCAGGCCGCCGAGAGGGCCTGGCTGACCCGCGATCACACCCTGTTCACCTACCTGCACCTGGCCCCGGACGAAGACCAGACCCGGGACCTGGTGGAATCTGGGGCTCTGTGCGTTGCCTACGAAACCGTTACCGACCGGCACGGCCGCCTGCCGCTGTTGGCGCCCATGTCCGAGGTGGCCGGGCGCATGTCGGTGCAGGCCGGTGCCCACTGCCTGGAAAAATCCATGGGTGGCCGCGGGGTGCTGTTGGGGGGCGTGCCCGGTGTCAGCCCGGCCCGGGTCACCATCATCGGCGGTGGCGTGGTAGGGCAGAACGCCCTGGCCATGGCCATCGGCCTGGGTGCCGATGTCACGGTACTGGACCGCAGCATGGAAGTGCTGCGGGAGCTGGACCACCTGTATGGCAACCGCGTGACCACCCTGTTCTCCACCGGCGATTCCCTGGAGCAGGCGGTGACCCGCTCCGACCTGGTGATCGGCGGCGTGCTGATCCCCGGCGCCTCTGCTCCCAAGCTGGTGACCCGGGCGATGCTCAAGCAGATGCCCGAGGGCAGCGTGATCGTGGACGTGGCCATTGACCAGGGTGGCTGCGTCGAGACCTCCCGGCCCACCACCCATGCCGAGCCTACCTTCGTCGAGGAGGGCGTTATCCACTACTGCGTGGCCAACATGCCCGGGGCGGTGGCCCGCACCTCCACCCTGGCCCTGAACAACGTCACCCTGCCATTCATCCTTGCGCTGGCCAGCCAGGGGCCGAAGGAGGCGCTGCTCAATGACCCGCACCTGATGGCCGGGGCCAACGTCTGTGACGGCAAGGTCTGCCATCGGGAGGTGGCGGAGGCCCGGGGCTACAAGTACCAGGATCCGGCCAGGCTGCTGAAAAAACGCAAGTAGTCCTGCCGTGCCGGGGTGCGGGCGGATCGGCATGGCTTTTTCGCCGTTGGGAGCTATGCTGGCTTGATGATCTTTCCGACCCAGGTATTCCACGGAGGCTCCATGAAACTGATCGGCTCCACCACCTCACCCTACGTGCGCCGCACCCGGCTGCTGCTGGCCGACACCCCCTACGAATTCGTCAACCTCGACATCTACGGGGAGGGCCGCGACGAGCTGCGCCGCAACAACCCGGCGCTGAAGATACCCATGCTGGTGGATGGCGACCAGGAGGTCTACGACTCCCGGGTGATTGCCCGCTACCTGGCCCAGAAGCTGGGCCTGCCGTCTATGTCCTGGGACCAGGAAAACCAGCTTACCCTGATCGACGCCGCCAACGACTCCTGCGTGATCCTGCTGCTGTCCAAGCGCTCCGGCCTGGATATCGAGCAGGACGCCATGTTCTACAACATCCAGCGGGAACGCATCATGACCACCCTGCGGACCCTGGCGGCCATGGTGGATGATGGCCAGTTCAGCCAATGGCACTATCCATCCATCTGCCTGTTCAGCCTGATCGACTGGCTGGACTTTCGCTCGCTGGTGGATTTTCAGGGCATCGAGAGTCTGCGCCAGTTCCGGGACCATTGGCTTGACCAGCCCATGGTGACCGAGACCGACCCCCGCCAGTAACCGCAGAGGATTTTTTTTGATCCGGCAGGAAGACTGTGGAGCCGGCTACTATACTTTCGTCAAAGGCGGTCTCTGCCGGGCCCGCCAGACGCGGCGGCCCCGAATCCGGGGTTCGGGGCGAGGCGTATTCTGAGGACAACGATAAGGAGAGAACCGGCTATGCTGTTGAACCACGCTTTTGGTCTCTTTACCCACCCGGACGAGGAATGGGCGGCCATCCGCAAGGAACACGTCACACCCAGACGGGTCTATGTGGCCTATGTGCTGGTGCTGGCGGCCATTGGCCCCGTCTGTGCCTACATCTCCACGGCCTATTTCGGCTGGTCGGTGGGCAACGAGCGCATCATCAAGCTCACCGAGATCAGCGCCCTCCAACTGAGTGTGCTGACTTACCTGGCCATACTGGTCGGTGTGTTCGCCCTCGGCTATGCCATCAACTGGATGGCCAAGACCTACGGCGCCAGGGAGGAACGCAACCGCTCCCACGCCATCGCGCTGGCGGCCTATTCCTGCACACCGCTGTTCCTGGCAGGGTTCGCGCTGCTGTACCCGGTGCCCTGGTTCAACGCCCTGGTGTTCCTGGCGGCAGCGGTCTACGGCGCCTACCTGATGTATGACGGCCTGCCTATCGTCATGGGCATACCCAAGGAGCAGGCGATCATGTACGCCGGCGCACTGCTGACGGTGGCGCTGGTGATCCTGGTGGCCACACGGGTGGGTTCGGTGCTGCTCTGGAACATGGGTTTCGGTCCCGAGTTCATCGAGAATTAAGGAGCCAGCACGGCCGGGTCGCCGTCACCCCTGACGGCGGCCAGTTCACCCGGCTCCAGCCAGGTCGAGGCCGGCCGGCCCAGCAGCTCGGCGCAGGCCATCAGGGCGTGGGCCCAACTGCAGCGATTGGCGAACAGCATGCCGTCCACGTCCAGCGTGCCACCCTGGTTGATGTAGCCCAGGACGCGGCTGCGGCCGGCATCTGGGCAAAGCCGCCAGAGGTGGCCCCGAAACACTTCCGGCCGCATGTGGGTCATCAGTACCCGCTGGCGCAGCCGCGCCGGGCATAGCCGCTCAAGCTCGAACTCCGACAGGCAGACCGCCGCCTCCCGGGCATCCCTGGGCTGGCGGAAGCGAGCGGGCTCCTGGACGTAGACCAGGCGGAAGGGCGTGCCGGTATCCCTGAGTCTTTCCGAGGCCCTGATCATCTCGGTCAACTGGTAGGCGCCGTTAGCCACCAGCAGCACCGGTTCCCCGGCGGAATGGTCCTCCGCCACCAGGATGGCGCCCTGGCGGGCCAGTTGCGCGGCTTCCTCGGCATCGAACAGGCAGGGCCGCTGGCGCTTGGGAACCACCAGGCAGCTGAGCCGGCCCCGGGCCCGGTAGATCTCCGGCAGCAGCGCCAGGGTGCTGTTGTAGTCGGCGGGGAACAACAGCCGCAGGGTGTCGCTCATCTCTCCCAGCAGGGCTTCGCAAAAGGTGGTGTCCTGGTGGGACTGCTCGTTCTTGCCGTTCTCCCAGGTGTGGGAGGTGGCCACCACCGGAAAACCCAGCCATTGTGCCGGCCGGCCCGCTTCGGCCTGGTGGCGGGCGAAGATCAGCTCCTGACGGACCGCTCCCAGCATCTTGACACAGAAAGCCTCATAACTGGCCACCAGGTTGAGTCCGGCCTTGTTGGCCAGGCAGGCGGACACCACCGCCTCCTCGTTCAGGGCGGTGATGATGGCGCCATGCACCGACTCCCGGTCGTTCTCCGGCTCGGTGACACGATGTTTGAGGGCCGCCAGGACGCCGGACAACTGGTTGCTGGCAAGTTCGTCCGGGTTGCCCACTCGGGGCCGTAGCTGCGGGTTGGCCTGCACCAGGGCCGGGAAGAAGTGGTCGATGGCCGCCATCGGGGAGCAGGCGTCACTGACGCTGGCGAGGGCCGGAATCTGCGGTGTCTCCGGCGCTCGTGTGGCCAGGGCGTGATCCCGCTCCAGTGGTCGCTGCTGCTGGTGGTGCCGGGTCAGTTGCCGGCAAGCTTCCGCCAGCTCCTCGGGAGCGACCCAGAGATCGCTGGCGGCGCTGTTGAACAGCTCCCGGGAGCGGTTGTCCAGCCTGGGGTTGTCCGGCAGCGGCAGGTTGTGGGCCCGGTTCTGGCCGGCGCCCTGGAAGCCGTAGCCTTTGGGGGTTTCCGCGATGCCGTAGGGAATCGGTACCGGGTAGTCCCGGCGGCCCTGGGCCTGCTCGCTGGCGTAACCGGCGAGCCGGGTTTCCATCTCGAACAGGGCACAGACAAACGCGGCGGGGTCGCGGCCGTCGAAGCGGATGGGGTCGAAACCGCTGTGCCGGAGATGGCGGACAAAGCCGTCCAGGCCGGCGCGGGTGCCCAGCTCGGTCCGTTGCTCGATGCGCCGGCCGTTGGCGATCATCACCGGCAACGCCGCGCCGCAGTCCTCACTTCGCCACCACCTTGGCATCCAGTCGCTGCCGCGCTGTTCCTCGGCGGCGCCGTCCGACAGAAACGCCACCAGGCCCTCGCCGGGCAGCGGCATGTGGGCGTACTGAAGCTCGGCAAAACCCAGGTAACCGCCCTCGAGGATGCCGCCGGCGGTGTGGGCATTGACGTGGCTGCCCAGGGGCGCCTCGGTACTGCCGTCGCCACGCTGGCGGTAGCTGTAGAAATCCTGCAGCAGGCGGCTGAGGCCGGCTTCATCGTTACCGTAGCGCTGTGCCTGTTCCGGGTGCTGGTTGCCCAGCAGGGCGTTGAGCGCCTCGATGGCGGCGACACAGTGGCCCTGGCCCATCAGCCAGCTGCGGGTCCGGCCGGTGAGATTGTTCAGTGCCAGGTAACCGGCGTAGGCGGGAACCATGTTGAGGGCGCCGCCGGTGTGGCCCTCGGGCCTGGCCTTGAAGTCCTGCGCCGTCAGCGCGCTGCCGTCCATGCGCACCCGGTTGGCGTAGGTCATGTGGGCCACCAGCCAGAGCCCGGCGCTGTTGAGCCGGTCCAGCGCCGCCAGCTGTTCGAATACGCTGTCCCGGTCCGGCTGCAGGCCAGCGTTCACCAGGGCGTCCGCCAGCGCCAGCACCTGTTCCTGGGTTTCCACCAGGTGGCGGACAACGCCATAGCCATCGCGCCAGTGACGGAAAGCCGGGCTCCGGCTGGCCTGCTCGTCCAGGGCCTGAAGATCGGCGAAAGGGGTGCTCATGTCGGCCTCCGGTCAGATTCATGTCTGGTTCCCAGTGTAGAAGACAATGCCGGTTCCCGGCTTGATCCAGGTCAGCGCGGCAGGGTCGGCGGGCCGGCCTGGTGTCTTCATGACTTGCAGTCGGGCGCGAAAGCGAGAATCCTGTAGCCACTGCAACCGAAACCTGACAGAGGAAGTGCGCCATGACTGATGACAAACGACGCCGCCACTCGGCCCCGGTGGTGGACGGCATTGGCAAGTCCGCCAGCCGCGCCATGCTGCGGGCGGTAGGATTCACCGATGAGGATTTCAAGAAGCCCCAGGTGGGCATCGCCTCCACCTGGAGCAATCTCACGCCCTGCAACATGCACATCAACCGGCTCGCCGAGGAAGCCGGCCATGGCGCCGACGAGGCCGGTGGTAAGAGCCTGATCTTCAACACCATCACAGTGTCTGACGGTATCGCCAACGGCACCGAGGGCATGAAGTATTCGCTGGTGTCCCGGGAGGTGATCGCCGATTCCATCGAAACCACCGCTGGCTGCGAGGGCTTTGACGGCCTGGTGGCCATCGGCGGTTGCGACAAGAACATGCCCGGCTGCGTGATGGGCCTGGCCCGGCTGAACCGGCCCTCGGTGTTCGTCTATGGCGGTACCATCGAGCCGGGCGAGAATCATACGGACATTATCTCGGTGTTCGAGGCGGTGGGGGCCTATGCCAAGGGTGACATGGACCTGATCGAGGTCAAGCAGATCGAGGAAACCGCCATCCCCGGCCCGGGCTCCTGTGGTGGCATGTACACGGCCAACACCATGGCCTCGGCCATCGAGGCCATGGGCATGAGCCTGCCGGGCAGCTCGGCCCAGAACGCGGTCTCCGAGACCAAGCTGGAAGACTGCCGCGCCGCCGGCGCTGCCGTGCTCAACCTGCTGAATCGGGACATCAAGCCGCGGGACATCATGACCCGGGAAGCCTTCGAGAACGCCATCACCGTGGTGATTGCCCTGGGCGGCTCCACCAACGCCGTGCTGCACCTGCTGGCCATGGCCAGCACCGTGGACGTGGAGCTGACCCTGGACGATTTCACCCGCATCGGCGAGCGGGTGCCGGTGCTGGCGGACCTGCGCCCCAGCGGTCACTACATGATGTCGGAACTGGTGGCGGTTGGCGGTATCCAGCCGCTGATGAAGATGCTGCTGGACGCCGGCCTGCTCCATGGTGACTGCCTGACGGTGACCGGCCAGACTCTGGCGGAGAACCTGGCGGACGTGGCGCCCTATCCCGACAGCCAGAACATCATTCATGACCTCAGTGACCCCATCAAGAAGGACAGCCACCTGCGGATTCTCTATGGCAATCTCGCGCCCACCGGTGCCGTGGCCAAGATCACCGGCAAGGAAGGCACCCGCTTTACCGGCCGGGCCCGGGTCTTCCATTCCGAGGAAGAGGCCCAGGAACGCATCATGGACGGCACGGTGGTGAAGGGCGACGTGCTGGTGATCCGCTACGAGGGTCCCAAGGGCGGCCCGGGCATGCGGGAGATGCTGACCCCAACCTCCGCCATCATGGGCAAGGGCCTGGGCAGTGACGTGGCGCTGATCACCGATGGCCGCTTCTCCGGCGGCAGTCACGGCTTTGTGGTGGGCCATATCACGCCGGAGGCGGCTGAAGGAGGTCCCATCGCGCTGGTGGAGGAAGGCGACGAAATCACCATCGACGCCGACACCAACCGCATCGAGCTGCGTGTCAGTGAAGCCGAGCTGGACAGGCGCCGGCAGGCCTGGCAGCCGCCAGCGCCCCGGTATACCCGCGGTGTCCTGGCAAAATTCGCCCACACCGTCCGCTCGGCCTCGGAAGGGGCGGTGACGGACCGGTTCTAGCACCGGCTGGTCCGACCGGCCACCTGAACCGAATGTAAGAGGCAGGCTCCGGTACGGGCTGGTAACATGGCCCGTTGCCGGGGACGGCGTCCAAACACTGTTGAAGCGAGAGAAATCTGCATGAGCATTCTGATTGCCCTCCACACACTGGCTGCCGTGATCTGGGTAGGCGGCATGTTTTTCGCCTACATGGCGCTGCGCCCGGCGGCGGTAAAAGTCCTGGAGCCGGGCCCGCGGTCGCAGCTCTGGTGCCACACCCTGTCGCTGTTCTTCCTCTGGGTCTGGGTCAGTATCGCGGTGCTGCTGGTGACCGGGTACGCCATGGTGGGGATGTACCTGGGGGGCATGGCGGGCGCCGGCTGGTACGTTCATGCCATGCAGGGCCTGGGGCTGATCATGATGCTGCTGTTCCTGCACATCTGGTTCGCGCCCTATCGCCGCCTCAAGGGCGCGGTTGCCGCCGGTGACACCGCCGAGGCCAGCCGCCGGGTGGGCCAGATCCGCCAGTTCGTGGGGATCAACCTGATTCTCGGCCTGATCGTCGTCATTATCGGCTCCGGCGGCCGCTACATCATCGTGTGAGGGGCGGCCGTATGCGCTTGATGCTACCCCTCCTGCTGGTTCTGGCGATGCTCGCCGGGGCCGTGCAGGCCAAGCCGCCGCTGAACCCGGACGGCCTGTCGCTGGCGTCGGTCAACGCCGCGGTGGCCTACCTGGGCGAGACCGAACTGCTTCACGACAAGCACGCCGACCGCGTGGTGCCCATCGCCTCCCTGACCAAGGTGATGACGGCGCTGGTGGTGATGGAGTCAGGCGAGCCGCTGAACGAATGGCTGGAGATCTACCCCCGCCACATTCCCGCCGAGGCCAATGCCTATTCGCGCATCCGCAAGGGGTCGGAGCTGCGCCGCCGAGACCTGTTGCGGATCGCGCTCATGTCCTCGGAAAACCTGGCGGCCTACACCCTGGCCCGGCACCACCCCGGCGGCTACGACCAGTTCGTGGCGGACATGAACGCGGTGGCCGGCCGCCTGGGCATGACCCGCAGCCGCTTCGTGGACCCCACCGGGCTGTCCGCCGGTAACCAGTCCACCGCCGCCGACCTGGTGCTGTTGGCCAACGCCGCCATGAAGTACCCGGAGATCGGGGATTATTCCAACACCCGCTATTTCACCGCCCGTTTCCGGGGCCCCAGGTATTCCCTGGCCTTCGGCAACACCAACGTGCTGGTGCACCGTGGCAGCTGGGACGTGGCCCTTACCAAGACCGGCTTTCTGGATGAAGCCGGGCGCTGCCTGATGATGATCAGCCGGATGGAAGGCAAGCCGGTGGTGACGGTGCTGCTGGATTCCTTCGGCAGCCGCTCGCCCATCGGCGATGCGGGCCGGGTCAAGCGCTGGCTGGCCACCGGTGACAGTGGTCGGGTGGCCGGCGCCGCGAAACAGTACGAACAGAAGAAAAATGCCCATCACGCCGCCGTTGGCGGCACCGGGGCAATGGCCCAGTAGCAGGAGGACGGCCGGCCATGATCCAGATCTTTACCACCGGCGGCACCATCGACAAGGTCTACCACGACGCCAACAGTGAATTCGCCATCGGCGACTCGCTGCTGCCGGAACTGCTGACCGACGCCAATATCCACCAGGGCTACGTCATCGCCGGCCTGATGCGCAAGGACAGCCTGGAGCTCACTGACGAGGACCGCGCCAACATCCGCCAGGCGGTGGCGGATTGCACCCACGACCGCATCCTCATCACCCACGGTACCGACACCATGCCGGATACCGCCCGCCAGCTGCAGGATGTGACCGGCAAGACCGTGGTGCTCACCGGCGCCATGCAGCCGGCCCGGATGCGCCGCAGCGATGCCCTGTTCAACATTGGCTTTGCCTGGGCCGCGCTGCAGCTGCTGCCGGCGGGGATCTATCTAGTAATGAACGGGGAGATTTTCGAGGCCGGCAAGGTCCGCAAGAACCTCAAGGCGCAGCGCTTCGAGCGCACCTGACTGGCACTAGCCCACGCTGTCCACTTCCGCCTCGGTGAGGCTGCGCCACTGGCCGGGCGCAAGGCCGGGGTCCAGCTCGATGGCGCCGATACGGACCCGGTGCAGGGCATGAACGTGGTTGCCCACCGCCGCCAGCATGCGTTTGACCTGATGGTAGCGGCCCTCGGTAATCACCAGGTCGATCACTGAATCCGTCAGTACCTTCACCGTCGCCGGCGCGGTCGGGCGATCCTCATCTCTCAGTAACACACCGGCCTCCAGTTGCAGCTGGGCTTCCTCCGTCAGCGGCTCCGCCAGTGTTACCCGGTAGGTCTTGGCGCAACCGGCCCGGGGCGAGGTGATGCGGTGCGACCACTGGCCATCGTTAGTGAGCAGCAGCAGGCCGGTGGTGTCCAGGTCCAGCCGGCCCACCGGATGCAGGCCGGGGCGAACCTCCGGTGGCAGCAGGCCGATGACGGTCTGATGGTCCCGGTCCTGGGTGGCGCTCACCACACCCGCGGGTTTGTTCAGCATCAGGTAGCGCTCGCCGGGCAGGGTCACGGGCTGGTCCCGCCACTGCACGGTCTGGTCCGCCCGCAGATGCTGGTTGGCGCGGCGGCAGGGCTCCCCATCCACCGTCACCCGGCCGGCGCCGATCTCCCGTTTGGCGTCCTTGCGGGACAGGCCGGTACTGCTGGCGAGAAAGTAGTCCAGGCGCATCAGGAGCAGCTCATGCCCACCGGCCCGGTTTCCAGGGTGGCCAGGCAGAGCACCGGGGACGCACCGGTGATGCGCTGCCACAGGGCCTTGAACAGCCCCGGCCGCATGGCGGGCCGGTCGGTCTTGTAGCTGGCCACCGGTTGCCATTCGGAGCTGCCGGCGCCGGTTTCGGCGATCACGAAGGTGAAAGGATGGGCCCCCGGTACCCCCAGGCGGATGTCGGTGACCGCCAGTTGGTCACCGAAACGGTGGTAGGCCAGGAAGCCGTCGGTGAACCAGATCAGGCGCCGGCCCGCCTCGAGCCCGGCGGCCGCCGCTGCCAGCTCCGGGTTGCGGGGAAAGCGTTCGATGTTCAATGGGATATCCTCGTCGTCCAGAAAGCCGGTGACGATTTCCAGCCGCTCGGTGTCGGTCATCACCGTGACCCGCCACAGCAGGGTGGTCAGGGGCATGGGCTGGACCATGCGGGGCGCCTCGGCGGCG
Organism: Marinobacter sp.; assembly: GCF_033722195.1. Classification (GTDB taxonomy): domain Bacteria; phylum Pseudomonadota; class Gammaproteobacteria; order Pseudomonadales; family Oleiphilaceae; genus Marinobacter. Next base: position 9,598 of record NZ_JAWVZL010000039.1, on the reverse strand, counting down.
CCCTGGGCGGCCAGCGCCGGGGTGACCCGGTCGTTGATCAGCTGCTGGGCCACCAGGGACCAGCCCAGGTAGGCGGTGGAGACCACCAGCCCCACCACCAGCGCCTGCGGTTGTCGCGGTCGCCACAAGGCCACCAGGATCGTCAGCAGCAGCGGCAGGGTGTAGAGCGGGTCGATGATGAAGATACTGGTGAGCGCGATGGGCCCGCCGAACGGCCAGAACAGCTGGGTGCCGTAGGTGGTGAGGCAGTCCAGCAGCGGGTGGGTGATCAGCACCGTCAGGGTCAGGGCCAGCCAGCGTTGCCAGGACATTTGCGACTGCCAGCGCCGGCCGGCCCAGGCCAGCAGGAAGCCCAGGGGCACCAGAACGAACAGGGAATGACTGAAACCGCGGTGCTGGCTGAAATTGGCCACCGCGTTGCCGTAGTCGATGACCACATCCATATCCGGTAAGGTACCCAGCAGGGCACCGGTCAGCAGTGCCTTGCGGCCCAGCACGCGGCCTGCGATGGCGCCACCCAGGGCCGCGCCCAGTGCCGCTTGTGTTACGGAATCCATCTAATGCAACGCTCTCGCTGACCAGGATGTGTGTCTAGATATGCTCAGGATAACCGAACAGATCACGATTCCCGAGGCCGAACTGGACTTTCAGGCCATACGGGCCCAGGGCGCCGGTGGCCAGAACGTCAACAAGGTTTCCTCGGCGGTGCACCTGCGGTTCGACGTCGCCGCCTCGCAGGCGCTGCCGGATTTCCTCAAGGAGCGGCTGCTGGCCCGTTCCGATAGCCGCATGACCGCCGACGGGGTGCTGGTGATCAAGGCCCAGCGCTTTCGCAGCCAGGAAAAGAACCGCCTCGACGCCCTCGAGCGCCTGCAGGCCATCATCCAGGATGCGCTGGTGGTCCAGAAGGCCAGGCGCGCCACCCGGCCCAGCCTGGGGGCCAGGAAAAAACGCCTGGAAAAGAAAAAACAGAAAGGCCAGAAGAAACAGCTGCGGGGCAAGGTGGACCTTTAGCGCCCGGTCCAGGCCCGGACAGGGCGCCGCTGGCGGGAGGCGTCAGCCGTTCTGCTTGGCCAGGCTGATGCCCAGGCGGGCAAACAGGTCCTCGCCAGGGTAACCGTCCGCCACCATGTCGCTGGCCTGCTGGTAGTTGCGAATGGCGGCACGGGTGGCCGGCCCCAGGATGCCGTCCGGTTTGCCGGCATCGTAGCCCTTCTGGTTGAGGGCCTCCTGCAGCGCCATGATGTTGTCCCGCGACAGCGCCGGCAGGTCTTCCGGCGGCGGGTTCTGCAGGCCGCCGGCACCGGCGATGCGATCCGCCAGGTGGCCCACGGCGATGGCGTAGAACTCGGAGCGGTTCCAGCCCATGATGACGTTGAAGTTCTGGTAGGCCAGGAAAGCGGGCCCTCTGTGTCCTGCCGGTACCACCAGCGCCGCCTCGATGTCCTCGGCAGGCAGGGGCTGGCCATGGGCGTCAGTCAGCCCCAGCTGGCGCCACTGCTCCAGCGGCAGCCGGCGGCGATCCGCGAGGGCGTAGTTGAAGTTCTCCGGCAACAGCACCTCCCGGCCCCAGCGGTAATCGTCCTTCCAGCCCAGGCTGTCGAGGAAGTTGCCGGCGGACATCATGGCGTCGGCGAGACTGCCCCAGAGGTCCCGGCGGCCATCGCCGTCGGCGTCCACGGCGTAGCGCAGGAACACCGACGGCATGAACTGGACATGGCCCATGGCGCCGGCCCAGGAGCCCTCCATCCTGTCGACACTGATGGCGCCCTCGTCAATGATCTGCAGGGCGGCGACCAGTTCGCCGCTGAAATAGGCGCTGCGGCGGGGGTCGCAGGCCAGGGTGGCCAGCGAGCTGGGTACCGGCATCTTGCCGAAATAGCTGCCGAAATTGGTCTCCAGGCCCCAGAAAGCCACCAGGTAGGGTTGGGGCACGCCGGTTTCCCGGTGCACCCGCGCCAGCAGCTCCTCATGCTCCGCCAGCAGGGCCCGGCCTTTCTCCACCCGTTCCGGTGTCACCCGGCGGTTGAGGTAATCGGCGAAGGTGGTGGTGAACTCCGGCTGGCGCCGATCCAGTTCGATCACCCGCTCCAGATACTCGGCCTGGGCCAGTACCCGGGAGGCGGTTTCCGGCGACACGCCGGCTTCCACCGCCCGCGCCTCGATCCGCGCCAGGCACTGTTCAAAGTCGCTCTCGGGTCCGGTCTGGGCCGCGGCCGGCGCGGCCAGGGCGAGAATGACGGGGGCAAGGCAGGCGAGCTGGCGACGGCCAGGGGCGCTGAACGGGAGCAGGTTGGAGAACACGGGAAACCTCTTGAATGGCGTGAAGCGTCTGGCCTTCATGGTAGCCTGTTTTGGCCGCCGCGAAACAGCCTGTGGCCGCCAGTTCGATGACATTTCCTTAACCGTCGTCACCACCGGACACAAACAAACCGGTTGCTTTGTTCTATAGTAGAAAATCTGCAGTTGAAACGAGTCGGATGGGATCATGGCAACACTCAAGGCACTGGTGGTGGATGACGCCAGTTTTGTGCGGGATCTGGTCAAGCGGACCGTCCGGCAACGATTTCCGGTCATCGAGATGACCGAGGCGCCCAACGGCAGGAAGGCCCAGAGCCTGATGAGCCGCGGCAGTTTCGACCTGGTGCTGTGCGACTGGGAGATGCCGGAGATGTCCGGCCTGGAGCTGCTGCAGTGGATGCGGGGGCAGGACAGCTATCGTCAGATCCCCTTCATCATGATCACCAGTCGGGGCGACAAGAGCCACGTCATCGAGGCGGTGCAGCAGGGGGTGTCCGAGTACCTGGGCAAGCCCTTCAGCCCGGAGGGGCTCAGCAAGAAGATCATCAAGGTGATGGGGCGCCGGCTTGCCGACGCCATGGGCCGTAGCGGCAAGTCCATGGAAGGTCCCGCCGATGCCTTCCGCGAGTCCGCCAACCTGCTGACCCAGAAGCGCGAGGCACCGGTACAGGATGCCGCCCCCTCAGCGGCATCGCCGGTGAGAAGTGTGGCCGCGGTGCGGTTTGCCGACAGTCTGCTGCGCTCGGTGGTGAAGGACATCAACCTCACCGAAGTGCGGGTGATCGCCAAGCGGGACCAGGTATTTCCCGGCATCCTCGACCAGGCGGTGGTGGACATGGAAATCGCCGAGGGCAAGGTGGCCCGGCTCAACGGCTACGTGCACCAGCTGCAGGCGGTGGACAAGCGCCAGGACACCGACTTCGTGGCGTTGACCATCCGCTTCGTTGACGAGGACCCGCAGAAGCTGGAGGATCTCTCGCGCTTCATCGCCCGCTTCAAATCCCCCTAGTGTCCCGGCGAATCAGCTCTCCGCCGGCGGCTGTTCGGCAATTCTCTGGCGGGGAAAATGGCAGATGAACTCACTGCCCTTGCCGACGCCGCTCTTGATCTCCAGCTTGCCGTCATGATTGAGCAGGATGTGCTTGACGATGGCAAGGCCCAGTCCGGTACCACCGGTGTCCTGGTGGCGACTGGGGTCGGCCCGGTAGAAGCGCTCGGTCAGGCGCGGGATGTGGACCGGATCGATGCCGATGCCGGTGTCCGCCACCGACAGGTGAGCGCCGTCCCGGTCCGCCCACCAGCGGATCCGGATCTCACCGCCGGCCGGGGTGTACTTGACGGCGTTGAAGATCAGGTTTGAGAAAGCGCTGCGTAACTGGCTCTCGTCACCCCGCAGGTAGTGGGGCTCCGACACATCCACCAGGATACGGTGCGCCCGCTCGCCACTGAGGGTTCGGGCATCGGCGCTGACATCCGCCAGCAGGGCGGCGATATCACTGATGTGATCGGACACCATCTGCTCGCCGGTTTCCAGCCGCGACAACAGGATCAGGTCGGTGATCAGGGCCTCCATCCGGGACGACTGCTGGGCCATGGTGGTGATGGCCCGGCGCCATTTGGCCGGCAGCTCGTCGACATGATCCACCAGGGTCTCCAGGTAGCCGCTGATCACCGTCAGCGGAGTCCGCATCTCGTGGGACACGTTGCCCACGAAATCCCGTCGCATCTGCTCGAGCTGGAACAGCCGGGTCACGTCCTTGGCCACAATCAGGCGGTCGCCTTCCCCGAACAGGCTGATCTGGATCTGAAGATGCAGGTGGGGCTTGGCGGGGGAGCGGATTTCCAGGGGTTCGCGGTAGTCGCGACGGTCGAAGTATGCCTTGAAGGCGGGATTGCGAATCAGGTTGTGGATGTACTGGCCCCGATCGGTCTGGCGGCGGAACCCCAGCAGGTACTCTGCGGAGCCGTTCCACCATTCCATCACGCCCCGGGCGTCGGTCATCACCACGCCGTCCCGCATGGCGTTGGTGGATTCCTGGACCCGGTTGATTTCCGCCTGCAGACGGTCCCGGGTGCGCAGGTGGCTCTGGTGCAGGCGGTTCAGGCCATCGAAGATGTCGCCCCAGAGGCCGACGCTCTCGGGCGCTTCGTCGCCGGCGCCGGGGTTGTTGAGCCAGTGGTAGAGTCGACGGGTCTGCACCAGGGTCCAGCCCAGGTAAACCGCAAGGCCCACCAGCAGACCCCAGAAACCATGGCCGAAGAAGGCTCCCACGGCCGTGGTGGCAGCCAGAAATGCCAGGATCTGGCGCAGGTATTTCGACCAGCTGTGATGCATTCAACCACCTGGTTTTGAAGCGGGCAGACAGGGCCGTCAGCCCCGCCGGGCTAATCCTTCTTGCTATCGGTAATGACCAGACGAGACCCTAGGCGGCGCGGGTGGAGAACCGGTAGCCGGTGCCGCGGACGGTCTGGATCAGGTGATCGTATTGGTTTCCCAGGGCCTTGCGCAAGCGTCGGATGTGGACATCGACGGTGCGCTCCTCCACATACACGTTGCCACCCCAGACCTGATCCAGCAGTTGCGAGCGGGTGTAGACCCGTTCCTGGTGGGTCATGAAGAATTGCAGCAGGCGGTATTCAGTGGGTCCCATGGTCAGTGGACCGGCCTCGGTGGTGACCCGGTGGCCGACCGGGTCAAGGGTCAGGCCATCCACCTCGATGGGGGTTTCCACCCCTGCCGGGGTGGTCCGCCGCAGCACCGCCTTGAGCCGGGCCACCAGCTCCCGGGGCGAGAAGGGCTTGGTAATATAGTCGTCGGCGCCCACTTCCAGGCCCTGAATCTTGTTGTCCTCTTCCACCTTGGCGGTGAGCATGATGATGGGGATCTCGGCGGTGATCTCCTCCCGCTTCAGGCGACGGGCCAGTTCCACGCCGCTGGTGCCGGGCAGCATCCAGTCCAGCAGGACCAGGTCCGGCTGCCGGTCGATGATCATGCTGTGGGCGGTTTTGGCGTCGCCTGCCTCAAGGCATTCGTAGTCGGCCATTTCCAGCGCCACGGCAATCATTTCGCGAATGGGCGCTTCATCGTCAACAATGAGAACCGTTTTTCCAGACATTGGCATAAGACCTGTATCAGACCGGTGTTTGTTGCTGCCTCATTACAACCGGACAATGTTACAAGTATATGACAGGTGCCGTCAGGGCAGGCCCGTCAGGATAGAGTGTCGACGAACAGCCCCACAAACACCGCGAAACCGGCCCAGTTGTTGTTGAGGAAAGCCCGGAAGCAGCCCTCGCGCTCCCGGTACCGGGCCAGGTGCTGCTGGTAGACGAACAGCGCCGCCATGGCCGCCAGGCCCAGGTAGTAGAACACGCCCAGCTCCGCCTGGCTGCCCACCAGGATCAGCACCAGCACCACCAGACCCTGCAGCATGGCGATGATGGCCCGGTCGGCGTCGCCGAACAGCACCGCGGTGGACTTGATGCCGATCTTGAGGTCATCGTCCCGGTCCACCATGGCATAGAGAGTGTCGTAGGCGACGGTCCAGAGCACGTTGGCGGTGAACAGCAGCCAGGCCAGCCGGCTTATCTCGCCCGCTTCGGCGGCCCAGGCCATGGGGATGGCCCAGGAAAAGGCGGCGCCGAGGAACAGCTGAGGCAGGTGGGTGTAGCGCTTCATGAAGGGATAGATGAAGGCCAGCACCAGCCCCCCGAAGGACAGGTAAAGCGTGAGGGTGTTGGTGAACAGCACCACCAGCAGGAAGGCGATCAGCGCCAGGATCAGGAACAGCAGCACCGCCTCGGCCGGCGCCACCCGCCCGGAAGCCAGCGGCCGGTCCCGGGTGCGCTTGACGTGGCCGTCCACCTTGCGGTCGGCGAAGTCGTTGATGGCGCAGCCGGCCGCCCGCATCAGGAACACTCCGAGGGTAAAGACCACCAGGTTGCGGATGTCCGGCACCCCACCGGCGGCGAGCCACAACGCCCAGTAGGTGGGCCACAGCAGCAGCAGGCTGCCGATGGGGCGGTTCAGGCGCAGCAGCTGGGCGTAGTCGGTCAGGCGACCCCGCAGGTCCCTGGGCAGCAATTCGGATGTCATGGCGCACTCGGTCCGGCCGGAGAATATGGGTTGCGGCTGATTATAACCAGGGCAGGGCGCCGGCGTCAGGCCCGATGCCGGCGGCTTCGGCCCCGGCGCAACAGCGTCAGCCCCGGGACAGGAGCGCCGGCAGGAAATACTCCCCCACCAGCAGGTGATGGCCGTCGCAGCTGAAGCGGGAACGCCGCGCCACCGCGGCCTGGGCCGGCTCACCCGCGGTGCGGCAGAGCCCGGCCTGGAACTGGCCCCGCTGCCATTCCGGCCGGCTGAACAGGTAGGCTCCCAACGGCTTGCGACCCAGGTGGCGCAGGCGCCGGCCGCGGCCCTGCAGGGTGGTGGCGGGAATCACCGTGCGGGCCAGGACCCAGGGCTCGCCGTCGCCGCAGAGCCGGACTTCCCGGACCCAGGCCAGTTGCCGGTCCACCAGGCCCAGGGTGCGGCGCTCTTCCGGGTCGGGCACCCGGAAGCCCTCCGCCAGCACCTCGACGTGAAAGTGGCGGCAGCGCAGCTGCAGGGCCCGAGTCAGCGAGCCCGGCAGGGTCATCCAGTCGCTGTGACGGCGCCGGAGGTCCTGACGGGCAAGCCGGGCCGCAGCGGTGGTGGGATACCAGCGGGTCGGCGGAATGGAGCCAGGCCTGGAAGCAAGCGGCAGGTCAGAGGCCCTTGACGGCATAAATCCCCGGCGCATTGCGCCAGTAGCCCTTGTAGTCCATGCCGAAACCGAACAGGAAGCGGTCCTCCACCTCCAGGCCGGTAAAGTTCGCTTTCAGGCCCGGGCGGGCCTTGCGGTCATGCTGCTTGTCCACCAGCACGGCGGTGAGCACCTCCCGGGCGCCGTGGGCGCGACAGTAGTCGGCAATGGCCTCCAGGGTGGTGCCCTCGTCCAGGATGTCATCCACAATCAGCACCGTGCGGTCGTTCATGTCCACTTCCGGGCGCAGCTTCCACTCCAGGATGCCGCCGGTGGTTTCCTGGCGGTAACGGGTGGCGTGCAGGTATTCCGCCTGGACCGGGAATTTCAGCCGCGGCAGCAACTGGCCGGTGAGGATGAGACCGCCGTTCATGACGCAGAAGAGCAGCGGGTTGCTGCCCTCAAGGCGGGCGGAAATCGCCCGGGCCATGCTGTCGATGGCATCGTGAACCCGCTTCTCGTCCACCAGGCAATCGGCCTCGGCCAGCACCTGGTTCATGTCGGCAACGGTGTCGGTCATAGGGTTGGATCCTGTTGTAAAACGCCGAATTATACCGAAGCCCGCCGCCTGAAGGGAGGGTCGCGGGCCAACTTCGATCGACCGATCCGGATTTGTGGCCGTATTGACCTACAGGTTCGCCCGGCCCGGCATTGGTCAATCCGGGCCCAGTGCGTATTATGGGCGGCCTGATCGATGGTGCAGGCGATCTCAGGACTTGCATGCATGATTGTCGAACAATTATCATCTCACCCCAAAAAAGGGCCCGGAGGTAGCGAATGAAGAAGTGGCAATGTGTGGTGTGTGGCTGGATCTACGACGAAGCCCAGGGCTGGCCGGAAGACGGCATCGAGCCCGGCACGGCCTGGGACGACGTGCCCGAGGACTGGGTCTGCCCCGACTGCGGGGTGGGCAAGGAAGACTTTGAAATGATCGAGATCGGTTGATCCCTGACACCACAGGAGCGCAGCGCGTGAACACACAAGCCCCCATCGTCATCGTCGGCACCGGTCTGTCGGGCTATTCCCTGGCCCGGGAGATCCGCAAGCAGGACAAGGACGCCCCGCTGCTGCTGATCACCGCCGATGACGGCTTCAGCTACTCCAAGCCCATGCTTTCCACCGGCTTCACCAAAGGCAAGGCCGCCGACGAGCTGGCCCAGGCCACCGCCGAGGGTATGCGCGAGCAGCTCAACCTCCAGATCCGCACCCACACCAGCGTCAGCGGTATCGACCCGGAGGCCCACGAACTGGTGCTGGGGGACGAGCGGCTGAGCTACCACAAGCTGGTGCTGGCCTGGGGCGCCGATGTCATTCGCCTGGACATCCCGGGCAGCGGCCGTGACCGGGTGTTCTCCATCAACGACCTGGTGGACTACCGGGCCTTCCGCGACGCCGTCGAGGGCAGCCGCCGGGTGGCCATCATGGGGGCCGGGCTGATCGGCTGTGAATTCGCCAATGACCTGCGCAACGGTGGCTACGAAGTGGATGTCATCGCGCCGTCGGACACGGTGATGCCGGGACTGCTGCCCAGGGAGGCGGCCGAGGCGGTACGGGACGGCCTGGCGGCGGAAGGTGTGGGCTTTCATCTCGAGACCCACGTGGAGCGCATCGACAAATCCGCCGACGGCGTCACCCTGAGCCTGGCCAATGGCAGGACTCTGGAGGCGGATATCGTGATTTCCGCCGTCGGCCTGCGGCCCCGGACCGAACTGGCGCGGGCTGCTGGCATTGAGGTCGGCCGGGGAATCAAGGTCAACCGCTATCTGGAGACCAGTGTCGAGGACGTCTACGCCCTGGGGGATTGCGCCGAGGTGGACGGCCACGTGCTGCTTTATGTGCTGCCGCTGATGGCCTGTGCCCGGGCCCTGGCCAAGACCCTGCTGGGAGAGCCGACCCAGGTCAGCTATGGCACCATGCCGGTCATGGTCAAGACCCCCTGCTGCCCGACCGCGGTCTGCCCGCCCCCCGGCGGCGCCCAGGGCGCCTGGCAGGTGGAGCGGGACGGCAACAGCGTCCGGGCCCTGTTCCGCGATGCCGATGGCCGGACCCTGGGCTTTGCGGTCACCGGCGATTACGCCATCGAAAAACAGGCCCTGGCCAAGGAAGTGCCGCCGCTGCATGCCTGAGGGCAGGACTCAGAACCGGTACTCGACGCCGAAGTCGACCCGGTAGTTGAAATCCCCCAGTGGGCCGGGGAGCTCGTCGATCCCCGGCGCCGGTTCCACCGACTCCGCCATCTGTTCCTGCTGCCGGGTCTCGGCAATCTGCACCGCGGCCCGGTCCTCCTCGTAGCTGGCCACCCGGCCGCCGGTGCCCAGGCTGGGCTCCTTGAAACTCCAGCCCCGTACCGGACCGGTATCGGGCCTGTCCGGAAACTCCGGCTGGGGCAGCACCACCGGCGCCGGTTCCTCACAGTGCTCCGGCGCGCTCGGCGGCGCGTTTTCGGCAGGGGCATCCCAGACCGCCACTTCGTGGGCTTCGGGGCGGTAGCGCCAGTCCAGTCCCTCGGC
>NZ_JAWVZL010000038.1:0-30031 GCF_033722195.1 Marinobacter sp. | reverse complement strand
TTACGGCCTTCTCCGGCTCAGTCAAATCGGCGCTCCAGTTGTTCGATCAGCTTGCGGTGAATACCGCCAAAACCACCGTTGCTCATTACGACAATATGGCAGGGCCGGCTCACCTCGGCCAACGCAAGTTCGATCAGCCGCTCGACGGAGTTCTCGACCCGGTGCCTGCCTACACCCTCCGGCGAAACCGTGCTTACCAGCGCCGGCAGCCAGTCCATGCCCCCCAGGTTGGCCCAGAGCACCCGGTCGGCGGCGGCGGCGCTGGGCAGCAAAGTGGCCTGGTGCACACCTCTCTGCATGGTATTGGAGCGGGGTTCGATCACGGCGATGATGCGTTCGTCCCCCACCCGGTTGCGCAGTCCCTCCAGGGTGGTGGCGATGGCGGTGGGATGATGGGCAAAGTCGTCGTAGACCCTGACACCGGCCACATCCGCCAGCAGCTCCATGCGGCGCTTGACTCCGGAAAACCGGCTCAGCGCGGCCACCGAATGGTCGGGGGTGACGCCCACATGGCGGGCGGCGGCAATGGCGGCCAGGGCGTTGCGGACATTGTGCAGGCCGGTGTGGGCCCAGTTCACTGTGGCCACCGGCTGCTCCCGGTGCATGACCACGAAGCGGCTGCCGTCGTCGCTGAGCAGCTCTGCGCGCCAGTCCGCCTGGTCCGCCTCGCTGCCGATGGCGGTGTCCTGCACACCACTCCAGCAACCCATGGCCAGCGCCCGGTCCAGGTGGGTGTCCTGCACCGGTCGCACGATCAGGCCATTGGCCGGCACCGTGCGCACCAGATGGTGGAACTGGCGCTCGATGGCCTCGACGTTGTCGAATATGTCGGCGTGATCAAATTCCAGGTTATTGAGGATCAAGGTACTGGGGCGGTAATGCACGAACTTGGAGCGCTTGTCGAAGAAGGCGCTGTCGTACTCATCCGCCTCGATCACGAAGAAATCGCTGCTGCCGAGGCGGGCCGAGACCGGAAAATCCTTGGGCACGCCCCCCACCAGGTAACCCGGGTCGAAGCCGGCCTGCTCCAGGATCCACAGCAGCATGGCAGTGGTGGTGGTCTTGCCGTGGGTGCCGGCCACCGCCAGCACCCAGCGCTTGCGCAGCACTTTCCGGGCCAGCCACTCGGGGCCGGACATGTAATCCAGGTGGCGGTTGAGCACCGCTTCCACCTCGGGGTTGCCCCGGGACATGGCGTTGCCGATCAGCACCAGGTCCGGCGCCGGCTCGAGGTGGGCGGCGTCGTAGCCTTCCATCAGGTCAATGCCCTGGGCTTCCAGCTGGGTGCTCATGGGCGGATACACGCCCTGGTCGGAGCCGGTGACCCGGTGGCCAAGCTGACGGGCCAGTACCGCCAGGCTGCCCATGAAGGTACCGCATACGCCGAGTATGTGAATGTGCATCGCGCCCTGCCCTGCCGTTGCTGTAAGCTGATCCGCGCAGCACCATGGCCACGCTCAAGGTGCCAAGCGTCCAGCATCCACCGGACGCCGTCAAGGCCATTGTGGCGGCGGTTCCGGCGCCGGCAGATCATGAAAACCCCGAGCAATTGGCGTATCATGCGCGGCACATGTCAATTCAGCAGGAGGCGCCAGCGCAAGATGGCCATCAAGAACGCGTTTTATGCCCAGTCCGGCGGCGTTACCGCCGTCATCAACGCCAGTGCCTGCGGAGTCATCCAGACCGCGCGCCAGCATCCGGACCGGATCGGCACCGTCTACGCCGGTCGCAACGGCATCATTGGCGCTTTGCGTGAGGAATTGATCGACACCAGCGAGGAGTCGGCGGAGACCATCGAAGCGCTGCTTCATACCCCGGGTGGCGCCTTCGGCTCCTGCCGCTACAAGCTCAAGAACTTCACCGAGAACCGGCGTGAGTACGAACGCCTGATCGAGGTCTTCCAGGCCCACAACATCGGCTACTTCTTCTATAACGGTGGCGGCGACTCCCAGGACACCGCGTTCAAGGTGTCACAGCTGGCCGAGCGCATGGGCTACCCCATTACCTGCATCGGCATTCCCAAGACCGTGGACAATGACCTGCCCTTCACCGATTGCTGCCCGGGCTTCGGGTCGGTGGCCAAGTACGTGGCCACGTCCATCCTGGAGGCCAGCCTGGATATCCGCTCCATGTGCGAATCCTCCACCAAGGTCTTCATCATGGAGGTCATGGGCCGCCATGCCGGCTGGATCGCCGCCTCCGGTGGTCTCGCCGGCCGGAACGAGCACGAGCCACCCCATATCATCCTGTTCCCGGAAGTACCGTTCGACCGTGACGCCTTCCTGGCCCGGGTGGAACATTGCGTCAAGAACTACGGCTATTGCGTCATCGTTGCCTCTGAGGGCGCCCAGTACGAGGACGGCCGCTTCCTGGCGGAAGCCGGCAGCAAGGATGCCTTTGGCCATACACAGCTGGGCGGCGTGGCGCCGGCCCTGGCCAACATGGTCAAGCAGGCCCTGGGCTACAAGTATCACTGGGCGGTAGCGGATTACCTGCAACGGGCCGCCCGCCACATTGCCTCTGCCACCGACGTGGAGCAGGCCTACGCGGTCGGCAAGGCCGCCGTGGAAATGGCCCTGGCGGGCAAGCAGGCGGTGATGCCGGTGATCGTGCGGGAGCAGGCCAAGCCCTACCGCTGGCGCATCGGCGAGGCCCAGCTCAGCGAAGTGGCCAACCAGGAAAAGAAAATGCCCATCCACTACATCAGTGATGACGGCTACGGCATCACCCAGGACTGCCGGGACTACCTGGAGCCACTGATTGCCGGCGAGAGCTTCCCGCCCTTCGACAACGGCCTGCCACGGGTGGCCCACCTGCAGGCGGTGCTGGCGCCCAAAAAGCTGAAAACGCCATTCCAGGTCTGACCACTGAAAACGGCGCTCATCCGAGCGCCTTTTTATGCTCCTACACCCTTCAGCGGGCTGCAGCCGTCTCGTTCCGCCTGACGTAGCTGGAGAACTGATCAAATCCCCCGACGTACTGGTCACCCACCAGAATCTGGGGCACGGTGCGCACCGGCCGATTGAGAGTCTTCTCCAGCTCGGCCTTGCTGATACCCTCCGCGATCATATCCACGTAACGGTAGGGGATGTTCTTGATTTCGCACAGTTCCCTGGCCGCGGTGCAGAAACCGCAACCTGAGCGACCGTAGATGGTAACGCGCTCCATGACTTTCCTCCGGTTGAACTTGGCGACCGCAACCCGCGCCAGACCGGCTGCTGTCTTTTTCCAGCATGACAGAGACCTGCTCTATTTCAATCCAACAGAATCCATAAGTACCATAGTGCGAGGCCATGACCCGCGCCGGCCCAAACAGCCACAGGCTAAGCCACGCTTGCACTGCCCTCGGGAGACCACGAGGCGGCGCCACTCACCCCAAGGAGCTCAGTTTGGTCTACCTCACCCTGTTCCTGACCGCCTTCGCCGCCGCCACCCTGTTGCCGGCCTATTCCGAAGTGCTGCTGGGAGGTCTGGTGAGCCAGGGCTATTCAGCTTGGGCGCTGTGGTTCTGGGCGACACTGGGCAACACCCTGGGATCGGTGGTGAACGGCATCATCGGCCGGCAGATCCAGCGCTTCAAGGACCGTCGCTGGTTCCCGGTGTCCGAGAAACAGCTTGAGAATGCCCAGCGCCGCTTCCAGCGCTATGGCCAGTGGTCTTTGCTGATGGGCTGGCTGCCGGTCGGCGGTGACGCCCTCACCGTGATCGGCGGGCTGATGCGGGTACCCTGGCTGAATTTTGTGATCCTGGTGGCCATCGGCAAGGGCGCCCGCTACGCGGTGGTGCTGTGGATCGTGCTCTACGCCTCGTCCCCGGGCACCGCCTGAACCTTAGTCGCCGCTGTCATCCGGCGGCGGATTACCGTAGAGGTACTTGCGCAGCAGGTCCTCGCCGTTGAATTCGGCGTTCAGCACGGCGATGAAGGTGTAGACGCCGATCAGCTTGCGGTTGAGGAACACGAACTCCTTGGGCGGAATCCGGAAATAGCGGCTGATGGCGGAGCGGGCCGCCTGGCGGGCCACCCGTGAAGGCAGCTCACTCTGTTTCCAGCGATACTGGCCGTACTCGTTGACCGCCTCCGGCGGCCAGTCCTCAGGGCTTTCCGCCAGGGGCTCCAGCACCGACATGCAGACCTCCCCGAAGCGCTTGAGCACGTCGTCGGGCCAGTCACGCCGCATGAAGCGAAGCTCGATACCACCCTCGATCACATCGTCCAGGTCCTTCTCATAGGAGGCCTTGATCATCCGGATCACCGGGTCCAGGAACTCACTGGAATAGCTCTGGACGGCGCCAAAATCCAGCAGCACGATCTGGTCATGGTCGGGCCCGCCGTCACGCTCACCGGCCAGGCGGATGCGGTAATTGCCGAAATTGGGGTCGGTCTGCATCTCGCCCCAGACAAACAGCTCACGGAAGAACAGCTCCAGGGCCGCCCGGCCAAGGTCGCTGCGGCGGTCCAGGGAGAGCTCCCGTACCGTCACCGAACTGACCGAATGGCCGGGTTCGTAGGTGGAGGCGATCACCAGGTCGCTGGAATAGCGCTCCAGCACCCGGGGCACCACAAAGCGGGGGTCATTCTTGAGCATGTCGCGGAATTTGGCGGTGGTGCGGGCCTCCAGGCGGTAGTCCACCTCCCGGTGCATCATTTCCCGCACTTCCTCGAGCCAGTCCTGGAACTCCGGACCGAACGACACCAGGCGGGCGATCCGCAACAGGTTGGCCACCGAGTTCAGGTCGCCGTCCACGGCATCGGCCACCCCCGGATACTGGACCTTGAGCACCAGCTCCAGATCGTCGCTGCGCCGCCGGGCCCTGTGCACTTGACCCAGGGATGCGGCACCGATGGGCTCCGGGTCCACCTCCAGCTCAGCCAGCCGCTCGGCCCCCAGCTCGGCCTTGAGGACGCGCTCGATGGACGGCCAGGCCAGGGAGGTGGTCTGGTCTTCCAGGGTGTGCAGAGCCTCGGTCACCTCTTCCGGCAGAAAATGCTCGCCGTAGAGCGCCATGACCTGGCCGATCTTCACCACGCTGCCTTTGAGCTTGCCCAGCTCGTCCACCAGGAACTGTGCCTGGCTCGACAGCATGGCGCGGTGCCGTGCCTCCCGGGTCTCCTTCTTGCTCAGCCAGTTGGTGGCCATATGGCCGGCCATTCGGGTGCCGGCAAACAGACCTGCCCGGGTCAACGACAGGCGGCGTTCGAAGCTGCCTGTCTTGATGCGATCGACCGGATTTCCAGAGCGCTTTGCAGCCATTCAGTGGTTCCGAGTTCAGTGAGTGAGTCAGGACGCGGCATTATACGTGTGTTCAGGATTTCACGGGTCACTGCCATGCCGCAACCCCGGCGACGATTCAGCCAATGCTTCTGTCCTACAATCCTAGTTTACTATGGCTATTCGCCGGTGAACGACGGCTTGAGGTTACGATTCTAAACAGACTCCGACCCCCAACCGGAATAAGCTGAAAGCGGGTTCAGGCCAAGCCGCGCCCGTTTGCTACCAATAAAAGTGGTGACCCAATGTCCGAAACCGCTGCCACGCCGTCCAGGGCCGATCTCTCCCAGTTTCGCGTCCGCGGCGAGATCCCGGTGCCCAGCCTGATTGTCGGGCTGACCCTCGCCGCCATCCCGCTACTGAGCTTTTTCGCCTTTCGGGCCCACCTCAAGAGCGACGCGCAGACACTCTACGTGCTGGCGTTCTTTGCCGGCGCCCTCTGTCTCAATGCCGTCTGGTATTTGCTGTGCCGCAACGACACGATACTGCGCCGCGGCTTCATCGTCCTCATCACAGTCCTGTTTTTTTACCTGGCGGTGGCCGCCACCGAGAACGGTGCCGCCATCATGTGGCTCTACGCCTACCCGCCGATCATCTTCTACATCAGCGATGCCCGGGTCGGCGTCATTGCCTGTGCCGGTGGCTATGCCGCCCTGGCCACCCTGTTCAGCCCACTGGGGGCGTTGATCGCGGAGACGCCCTACAGCGTCAGTTTCAAGATCGTCATGCTCTGCGCCCTGGCCTTCGAGATGGTCAGCTGCTACGTCCTGGACCAGAGCCGCCGCCGCAGCAAACTGGGGCTGCTGAAACTGGCTGCCGATTTCGAATACGCCGCCAAGCACGACGCCCTGACGGGACTGGCCAATCGCCGCGAGGGCCATGCCCAGCTCAACATCGAGCATGAGCGCTATCGGCGCCATGGCCGGCCTTTCAGCGTGGTTCTGATCGATATCGACCTGTTCAAGAACATCAACGACACCTACGGCCACCTGGCCGGCGACCGCATGATCACCATGGTGGCCCGCACCCTGCAGGCACAGTGCCGCAAGGTGGATACCGTAGCCCGCTGGGGCGGAGAGGAGTTTCTGGTGGTCCTGCCGGAGACTGACGGCTGCGAGGCCTGCCGCACCGGTAACCGCATCCGTCAGGCCATTGCCGATCAGGTGGTGGAATTCGAAGGTCAGGCCCTGGCCGCTACCATCAGTGCCGGTGTGGCCACCATACTGGGCGCCGAATCCATCGACCGCCTGCTGCAACGGGCGGACGACGCCCTTTACAAGGCCAAGACCTCCGGCCGCAATACCGTCTGCGATGGCGAGGCACTCGACAGCCCGGGTCAGCCGGTCAGCGAATCCGCCTGATAGAGCCGGTCGGTGGGTCGCAGGTCGGCATTGGCATAGCCGATACGATGAGCCAGTTCCCGACTAAGGCGTCCGGCAAGATCCGCAACCCGGGAGCCGGGGACAAAATCGCTGACTTGGCACATGGCCATGCCGGCGTAGCCGCAGGGATTGATGCGGGAGAAGGGCTCCATGTCCATGTCCACGTTCAGCGCCAGGCCATGGAATGAACAGCCCCGGCGCACCCGCAGCCCCAGGGAGGCGATTTTGGCCGCCCCCACGTAAACCCCGGGGGCATCCGGCCGGGGCGCTGCCACGATACCCAAGTCCGCCAGCACGGCCACGATGGCCTGTTCGATGTGGTCCACCAGGGTCCGAACTCCGAAACCGGCGCGTTTGATGTCCACCATCAGGTAGACCACCAGCTGACCCGGGCCGTGATAGGTGACCTGGCCACCCCTGTCCACCTGCACCACCGGAATATCACCGGGTGCCAGGATGTGTTCGGCGCGACCGGCCTGGCCCTGGGTATAGACCGGCGGGTGTTCCAGACACCAGAGCTCGTCCGCCACGGCGCTGTTGCGGCTGTCGGTTAGCGCCTGCATCGCCTGCCAGGTCTGCTGGTAGGGCTGCCGGCCCAGATTGCGGATGATCAGCTCAGCCACCTTCAGAGCACCATGTGAACCCGGCCACTGGCCTTCAATTCCTCGAACAGCGCCTTGAGCTGTGCCTCACCGGTGGCGCGGATGCGCAGCTGCACCGAGGAGAAGCGGCCCTTGCTGCTGTCGTTGACCGACACGTCGGCATCGGTTATGCCGGGGGCGTGTCGGTCTACCACCGTGACCACGAAGTCCCGGAAATCCGGCGCCGCAACGCCGATTACCTTGATCACGTAATCACAGGGAAACTCGATTTTAGGTGGTGCCTGCTCGGCCATTTCTCACCTCTCGGTAGTCCGATGGATCAGGAGAAAAGCTGGACGAAGAACAGCTTGACGGCATCCCAGAGACGCTTGAAGAAACCGCCCTCCGGTACGCCAAGCAGTGCTACGGCCGGCTCATCCACAATGACCGTCTCGCCCAGCATAACCCGGACCCGACCCAGTTCCTGACCGGTCTCCACCGGCGCCTTGATGATATTGTCCACATCCACCACCGACTCCAGGTCGCCCTTGGAACCCCGGGGAATGGTCACGAACACATCGTCCATGACGCCGATCTGAACCCGCTCGGACTTGCCGCCCCAGACGTGGCTTTCCAGCAGCTGCTGGCCAGCGGAGAAAAGCTGCTCGCTGTCGTAGTAGCGGAAACCGTAGTTCAGCATCTTCTGGACTTCCTGGGCCCGGGCAGCGGAACTCTCGGTGCCCATCACCACGGCGATGAAACGGGTGTCCTCACGCTTGGCGGAGGCCACCAGGCAAAAACCGGCCTCTTCCGTGTGGCCGGTCTTCAGGCCGTCCACGGTTGGGTCACGCCACAGCAGGGAGTTGCGATTGGGCTGACGAATGTTGTTGTAGGTGAAGTGCTTCTCGGCGTAGATGTCGTAGTTTTCGGGGTAGTCGTTGATGATTGCCCGGGCCAGCAGCGCCAGGTCATAGGCGGACGAATAGTTGTCCGGTGACGGCAAGCCGGTGGCATTCGAGAAGTTCGTGTCCTTCATGCCCAGCAGTTGGGCCTGCTGGTTCATGATATCGGCAAAGGCGCTCTCACTGCCGGCAATGAATTCCGCCAGCGCCACGCTGGCGTCGTTGCCAGACTGGATGATCACCCCCCGCAGCAGATCACTGACACTGGCCTCGGTGCCTTCCTTGACGAAGGTTCGGGAACCACCGGTCTGCCAGGCGTTGACACTGATGGGCACCATGTCCGTCATCTGGATGCGGCCCTCGTCCAGCTCCCGCTCAACGATGTAGGCAGTCATCATTTTGGTCAGACTGGCCGGCGGCAGACGCTCGTGACTGTTCTCCTCCATCAGGATGGTGCCGCTGAGTGGGTCCATCAGCACGTATGAAGTGGCACGGATCTCCGGCGGCGACGGAATCAGCACGGACTGTGCCTGGGCTGTCACCGCTACGGCCAGCAGAACGACGGAGAGAAAAACTCGATAGGTAGAAATCATTGCCATGGGTCACATTGTGTCTGTTGGTTTCAGGGGAGTGTGCAGCGCTGAGGCGCCGGCGTCCAGCCGGACTCAGAGCCGATCGGTCAAAACGGTGGCCTGGCGGAAACCGCGGGCCTCCAGCATCTGTTGTTCCGTCCGGGCCTCGTCAGGGCTCTGAAAAGGCCCCACCTGGACCCGGTGGAAAGCCCCGCCGGCGGTGTCCACCCGGCGGATGCGAACCTGGCGGGAGGCATGATCGCGGGCCCGGTCAGACAAGCCGGCGGCGCTGTCCTGCATGCTGAACGAGCCCAGTTGCACGAACAGCGCCTCACCGCCGTCCGGCTCCGGGAGCGCCACTGGCGCCGGGCGGCCGTCACCTTCGCCAAAGGGACGGCCGGCCAGGCTCATGGAGCCGTCCTGCCGCACGGTAATGGCGGCCACTTCCACCCGCGCGGTGCCGCGGGACTGGTAGCCCAGCTTCTTGGCGGCGGCGTAGGAAAGGTCGATCAGGCGGTCACCGTGGAAAGGGCCGCGGTCATTCACCCGCACGATCACCGAGCGGCCGTTATCGAGATTGGTGACCCGGGCGTAGCTTGGCAGCGGCAGGGATTTGTGAGCGGCGGTCATGGCGTACATGTCGAAGATTTCGCCGTTGGAGGTCTTGTGGCCGTGGAACTTCTCGCCGTACCAGCTGGCGATACCACGCTCGACATAGCCATCGGCCGAAGCCATGACCTGGTAGCTGCGACCCCAGACAGTATAGGGTGATTTGTTGCCGGCCTTGCGCGGCGGCTCGTAACGGGGCGTCGCATCCGCCAGGTCGCTGGCGTCGAAATTGCCCGATGGTGCGCGGTCCTGCTTGATGGAGTAGCGGGACGAGGGCTCCGGCGGTGCGGAGGCGCAACCGGCCAGCACCAGGGTGGCAGCCAGCGCCAGCAGGAGTGGCTGGCGGGCAGCGTTTGCGAAGCGGTGAATCATGGTTTCAAACATGGCGGACTATAGACCTGGCTACCCCTGGGGAAAACTCTGTACCCTCACCCCTGCAACCGGGCGGCCGGTGCTAACGCTGCGCCCGCCGGCCACAAGGGCAAAAAAGATTATCACGGCTGCGGCTGCGGCCACCATGGCCGACCCGGCAATCTAACCAAAAGGTAACGCCGGCCTCAGGCGGTGATCATCCGCCGATGGGTATGGATCGACATCAGGATCCCGAACGCCGCCATCAGGGTCACGATGGAGGTTCCCCCGTAGCTGATCAGCGGCAGCGGCACCCCGACAATGGGCAACAACCCGCTCACCATACCCACATTGACAAACACGTAGATGAAGAAAGTCATTGAAAGCGCCCCGGCCAGCAGCCGGCTGAAGGAATCCTGGGCGTTCACCGCGATGTAGAGGCAACGCAGGATAATCAGCAGGTAAAGCGCCAGCAGACACAGGATGCCGACAAAGCCGAACTCCTCCGCCAACACCGCCACGATGAAGTCGGTGTGGCTCTCCGGGAGGAATTCCAGGTGGGACTGGGTGCCCTGCATCCAGCCCTTGCCGCTCCAGCCGCCAGACCCGATGGCGGTCTTCGACTGGATGATGTTCCAGCCCGCCCCCAGCGGATCGCTCTCCGGGTCCAGCAGAGTCAGCACACGCTGTTTCTGGTACTCCCGCATGACGAAGAACCACATCAGCGGAATGACCACCGTCATCAGGCCGGCGAAGGCACTGATCACCTTCCAGCTGATGCCGGCGAAGAACACCACGAACAGACCTGCCGCCCCCACCAGCAGGGAGGTACCCAGGTCCGGCTGCTGAATGATCATGGCCATGGGCACCAGCACCACCGCCAGCGCCACCGCCACGTGCCGTAAACGCGGCGGCAGAAAATGCCGTGACAGGTACCAGGCCGCCATCATGGGCACTACCAGTTTCATCAGCTCCGACGGCTGGAATCGCGGCAGCCCAGGCAGGTCCAGCCAGCGCTGGGCACCCTTGGCCCCGACACCGATCAGCAATACCGCCACCAGGCCACCCAGCCCCAGCAGGTACAGCCAGGGCGACCAGCGCCGGTAGACCGACGGATCCAGCTGGGCAAACACCACCATCACCAGCAGCGCGATGCCGATGCGCACCGCCTGGGCGCGGACCACCGCCACACTGCCGTCACCGCCGCTGTAGAGCACCACCAGACCGAAGGCCAGCAGTATGGTCAGCAGAAACAGCAGGATCGGGTCCAGATGAAGCGCCGACCAGAACCCCCTGGGAGCGGACAGCGGCCTCATGGACATCTGGTTGAGGAAATCCCGGCTGGCCATCAGGGCTGCGCTCCCACCACCACCGGAGACTCGGCCTCCGGAAAACCCACCAGCCAGGCGTCAAACATGGCCCGGGCCAGGGGCGCGGCGGTACCGCTGCCGCTGCCGCCGTTCTCGACGATCACCGCGACGGCAATCTCGGGGTTCTCCACCGGAGCAAAACCCACGAACAGGGCATGATCCCGCAGGCGCTCCTGGACTTCTTCCTCCTCGTACTCCTCGTCCTCGGCAAGGCTGAATACCTGGGCGGTTCCGGTCTTGCCGGCCATACGGTAGCTCGCCCCACGGCCCACGGCGCGGGCCGTGCCGCGCTCGCCGTGCATGACGTCCTCCATACCCTTGATCACGAACTCCCAGTCCGAGGGGTCCGAGAGCACGATGTCCGGGTGGTTGGATGCGGGCAGTGCCATGTCGGCGGGCTTGTCACCCAGCACCTCGTTGAGCAGGCGGGCCTGGGCCCAGCGCCCCCGGTTGGCCATGACGGCAGTGGCGGTGGCCAGCTGCAGCGGTGTTGCCAGGTTGAAGCCCTGGCCGATGCTCATGTTGACCGAATCCCCCGGATACCAGGCCTCGTTGCGCACCGCCCGTTTCCAGTGCCGGGACGGCAGCAGGCCCGGCAGGGCACCGCTGATGTCGAGGGAGGTTTCCTCGCCGAAACCGAATTGGGCCATGTATTTGTGCATGGTATCGACGCCCATCTTGACGCCCATGTCGTAGAAATAGATGTCACAGGACTGGGAAATGGATTCCCTGAGATCCACCCAGCCATGACCGCCCCGCTTCCAGTCCCGGTAGCGGCGCCCGCCAGTGGAAAGCTGGAAGTAACCCGGGTCCCAGATACGCCGCTCGCGGGTGGTGGTGTTGCTGTCCAGGCCGGCGATGCCCAGCATGGGCTTGATGGTGGAGCCCGGCGGATACTGGCCCCGCAGGGCGCGGTTGAACAGGGGCTTGTCCAGGGATTCGTTGAGCTCCCGGTAGGCCTCGACGCCGATCCCGGTGACGAACAGATTGGCGTCGAAACCCGGCACACTGGCCAGCGCCAACACGCCACCGGTCTCCGGTTCGATCGCCACCACGGCGCCACGGCGGCCCTCCAGCAGCTTGAACGCCAGTTTCTGGAGACGGATGTCCAGGTGCAGGCGAATGTCCTCGCCGGGTACCGGATGCTCCTGTTCCAGCACTCTCAGGGTGCGGCCGCGGGCATTGGTTTCCACATGCTGGTAACCCACCGAGCCGTGCAGCAGGTCCTCATAGAACCGCTCGATACCGGATTTGCCGATGTAGTTGGTGCCGGCGTAGTCGATCGGGTCGATGCGCTGCAGCTCCTCCCGGTTGATGCGGCCGACATAGCCCAGGGCGTGGGCGGTCATCTCGGCGTAGGGGTAGTAGCGCACCAGCTCGGCAGTCACTTCCACGCCGGGCAGCTCGTGACGGTGCACCGCCATGCTGGCGATCTCCTCCTCGGTGAGATCGTAACGCAACGGCAGGGCCTGAAAGGGCCGCCGCGGCTCCTCCAGGCGGCGGCGGAACCGGGCCAGGTCCTCCTCGGAGATGCTGAGCAGGGCCTGTAGCTCGCTCAGGGTGGCGTCCAGGTCCCCGACCCGCTCCGGCACCAGGGTCACGCTGAACACCGGGCGGTTCTCCGCCAGCAGCACGCCGTTGCGGTCGTAGATCAGACCGCGGGTCGGCGCCACCGACTGCACCTGCACCCGGTTCTTGTCGGACATGGTAGAGAAGATTTCGTGCTGGACGATCTGGAGCTGGTACATGCGGGCCAGCAGGATACCGATGAGCACCATCAGCACCGCCACCATGACGATGGTGCGGCGCTGGAAAACCCGGCGTTCGGCGGCGGTGTCCTTGAATTCACCCCAGGGCATACTGACTTCCAGACATGGCGCTAGGCACGGTGATATGGGTGGTTACGGGTGATGGACCAGGCCCGGTAGAGCTGCTCCGCCAGCACGATACGCACCAGCGGATGAGGCAGGGTCAGGGGCGACAGGGACCACTGCTGGTCGGCGCGCTCACGGCAGATATCGGCAAGGCCGTCCGGCCCGCCCACCAGGAAACTGACGTCGCGGCCATCCTGCTGCCAGTGTTCCAGTTGCTGGGCCAGCTTTTCCGTGGACCAGGGCCGCCCGCCCACTTCCAGCGCAATCAGGCGGTCGGTCCTGCCGGTGGCGGCCAGTACCGCCTCGCCTTCGCGCTGCACCAGGCGGGCAATGTCCGGGTTCTTGCCGCGATGGGCCATGGCAATCTCCGCCAGCTCCAACGGCAGTTCCGGCGGCATTCGACGGGCGTACTCCTGATAACCCTGGCTGACCCAGTCCGGCATCTTCTGCCCCACGCAGACCAGCCTCAAACGCATACTTACTCGCTGCCCGCTGCGCCCATGCTCGGCGCATCGCGCCACAGCCGCTCCAGGTCGTAGAACTCACGGGTCGCAGGCATCATCACGTGGACCACGATGTCACCCAGGTCCACCAGAATCCAGTCGCTGGCATCGGCGCCCTCCACGTTGGCGTACCGGACACCTTTTTCCTTGACGTCGGTCACCACCGAATCCGCCAGCGAGCGCACGTGGCGATTGGAAGTACCGGAAGCGAGGATCATGTAATCGGTGACGCTGGTGCGGTCCCTGACATCGATCACGCTGATGTCCTTGGCCTTAACGTCTTCGAGCGCGTTAACCACGATGTCTTTCAATTGCTCTGCCTGCATAGTCACCCTGTCTGACCGCCGCGAACCAGAAGGGTTCCCGGGCTGTGATTTGCAGGAATTGTATCACTAAAAAACCGCGGCAGGGCAGGATGAAATCCACTCCCGGGCCGGCTGACTTCAGACTTCGTCACGATAGAGGCCACGGTCCCGGATCGCCTGCCACACCGGATCCGGCAGCAGGTAGCGGGGGGAGCGACCGGACCGGATACGCTCGCGGATGCCGGTGGCGGAAATCTCCAGCAGCGGCAGGTCCAGGGCCAGGCAGAGGCCGGCGGGCCGGCCGTGCAGTTCGTTGATCGCTGCTGCCTTGCGCTGGTTCAGCAGCTGCGCTGGCTCACTTTGCGGCTCCAGCTCGGCACCGGGACGGTTCACGACGATGATGTGGGCCAGTTCGGGGATGCGGCGCCAGTCCCGCCAGCGATGGAAACCGGCGAAGGAGTCCATGCCCACCACCATGGCAAGGGGTTCCCGCGGCCCCAGTTCGTCCCGCAGCTGGCTCAGGGTCTCGGCGGTGAACGAGGGGCCCTGGCGATTCAGCTCGCGATCGTCCACCGTCAGCCCCGGCTCGCCGGCAATGGCCAGTTTCAGCAGCGCCAGGCGGTCCTCGCTACGGGTGCCGGGCTGCTCCCGGTGGGGCGGGATGTGGCAGGGCACCAGCGCCACCCGGTCAACGCCCAGGCGCTCCCTGAGCTCCACCGCCATGCGCAGGTGGCCATGGTGGACCGGGTCGAAGGTGCCGCCGAGGATCAGGTGCATGGCCACTCAGGTCCGGATGTGGCCGTCGCCGAACACCACGTATTTCTGCGAGGTCAGGCCTTCCAGCCCCACCGGACCGCGGGCATGGATCTTGTCGGTGGAGATGCCGATCTCGGCACCCAGGCCGTACTCGAAACCGTCAGCGAAGCGGGTGGAGGCATTCACCATCACCGACGCCGAGTCCACTTCGGTGATGAACCGCCGGGCACGGGTGTAGTTCTCGGTGATGATGCTGTCGGTGTGCTGGGAGCCGTAGCGGTTGATGTGCTCGATGGCCTCGTCCAGACCGTCCACGACCCGGATGGCCAGCACCGGCGCCAGGTATTCCTCGCTCCAGTCCGCCTCGGTGGCGGCTTCGATACCGGGTACCAGGTCGCGGGTGGCGTCACAGCCGCGCAGCTCCACCCCCTTCTCACGGAAGGCACCGGCCAGCAGCGGCAGCATGCCTTCGGCCACCTCCCGGTCCACCAGCAGGGTTTCCATGGTGTTGCAAGTGCCGTAGCGCTGGGTCTTGGCGTTCACTGCCACCCGCAGGGCCTTCTCCGGGTCGGCGTGGCTGTCGATGTACACGTGGCAGACCCCGTCCAGGTGCTTGATCACCGGCACCCGGGCGTCCCGGCTGATGCGTTCGATCAGACCCTTGCCGCCACGGGGCACAATGACATCGACGTATTGGGGCATGGTGATCAACTCGCCAACGGCGGCACGGTCGGTGGTCCGGATGACCTGGACGGCGGTCTCCGGCAGGTCTGCGGCCTTCAGCCCCCGGGCAATGCAGCTGGCGATGGCCTGATTGGAGTGAATGGCCTCGGAGCCGCCCCGAAGGATGGTGGCGTTGCCGGATTTGAGGCAGAGACTGGCGGCCTCCACCGTCACGTTGGGCCGGGATTCGTAGATGATGCCGATCACGCCCAGCGGCACCCGCATCTTGCCCACCTGGATGCCGGAGGGGCGATAGGTCATACCGGTGATCTCGCCGATGGGATCGGCCAGGCTGGCCACCTGCCGCAGGCCCTCGATCATGGCGTCGACGCGCGCCGGTGTAAGTTCCAGGCGGTCCAGCATGGCCGGCTCCAGGCCGTTCTCGCGGCCCTTCTCCAGGTCCCGGCCATTGGCCAGGGTGAGCTCCTCGCGGGACGCATCCAGCGCGTCCGCCATGGCCAGCAGCGCCGCATTGCGGGTCTGGGTCGTTGACCGCGCCACCACGGTGGCGGCCTGACGGGCCTGCCGACCCACTTCAACCATGTATTCAGCGATATCCATCAATCTAACCCCGGTTGGACCTGTTCACGTCTGACGGTAAAGTGCCTACTGTACCTGCAGGGGGAGGCGTGCGCATCCCGGCTTTGGCTCTGGCCCTTCGCTCTGACTGTCGGTTACTTTATTATACCGCTGCGCCAGCGGTTTCGGGGACAGGGATTTCCGGAATCACGCCGGCGCTGCCGCGGCGAACAGTGACAAAAAGGATAAAAGCATGGGCCAGTTGGCCGAAAAGTTTCTGCTCAGCCGCTTTGCCCGCGCCAGTTGCCTGCTGCTCCTGGCCCTGGCGGTATATTCCGCGGTGGTGGGCAGCTGGCTGCCGGCCCTGGGCGCTACCACCGGCGCGGCCCTGGTGTGGACCACCACCGCCGTCAGGCCCAGCCACGAGCACACCGGCTGGATCAGCCTCAACCGGGCGCTGGTGATTGCGCTGGCCATCGAGCTCTGCGCCAGCCTCTGGCTGGGCCCCCTGAGCCTCACCCACTGGCTGTTCGTGGTACCGCTGGCGGCCTTCGCGGTGCTGCCGCTGGTACCGGCCAGCCTGGTCACCCTGGCCTGCGTGGCTGCGGTCATGGTGGCTGGCCTCGGGGCCGGACTGGGGCCGGATCGCCACCAGCTGGTCAGTACCCTGTTCCTGGCCACGGCGCTCTCCTGCGTGCTGGTGTTCCTGCGGGAATACAAGGCCCGCCAGCTGGCGCCCCTCCGCCGCACTGACGAGCTCACCCAGGCCGCCAGCCGGGAGTACCTGTCTGCCGACCTGCACAAGGAAATCCAGCGCAGCGAGCGGGAAGGCACCGACATGGCGATCATCATGATCGGCCTGGACACCCATCTCAGCGACACCGACCCGGACGCCGACATCCGCGCCATCCTGCCCCGGATCGGCCGTTTTCTGCACTCCCAGCTGCGGGACTTTGACAGCTACTACCGGGTAGCGGACCTCCAGTTCCTGATTATCCTGCCGGGCAACACCACCGCGGAGGCCGCCGGCAAGGCCGGCCAGATCCGCAAGGGCCTGGTGGCGCTGCTAGCGTCCCACCATCTGGACCTGACCGTCAGCGCCGGGGTGGCCGGACTGAACATCGGCGATGACGCCGACAGTCTGCAGCAGTCCGCCGCCAATGCCCTGCGCCGGGCCCAGCGCCAGGGCGGCAATCGCGTGCAGTCCTACAGCGCCTGGTCCGACAGCCGGCCAGCCAGGGGCGACAACCCCTCTGCCATGGGAGCCGGCAGCCATGACTGAGACCCGTCTGCGCACCTATACTCATTTCAGCGGCTACATCCTGGCATCACTGTTTATCGCCAGCCTGGCGGCCCAGAACCTGCGTTACGGCTTTTACGAGCTGTTCTACCTGGCCAGCACGCTGATGGTGGTGACCGGCGTGGGTGCGATCTACACCCTGATCAGCCGGCGCCAGCAGCTGCGGGCGCCGGGTCACCTGGTTATCCTGGCGGTGCTGAACCTGGCCCTGGTGGCCGCCCTGCTGACCCAGTCCCGGCCCGACATCAGCTACTGGTGCCTGCCCACCATCCTGCTCAACGTGCTGATCCTGCCCCTACGCCAGGGGGTCATTCTCTCCCTGGCGCTGACCCTGGTGCTGGCGATCTTCGTGTTGAGCCACAGGGCGCTGCCGGAGGCGCTGCTGACACTGGCCTCGGCCCTGATTCTGCTGAGCACCGCCGCGCTCTACATCTGGCACTACAACCATATGGCGCAGTCGGCCGAAGACCTGGCCATCACCGACCCGGTGACCGGTGCCCACAACGTCCGTTTCCTCGATGAGACTCTGCAGAAAGAGATCAGCCGGGCCCAGGTCACCGGCCACTCCCTGTCGGTGGTGGTGGTGTCCATCGACTACCTGGACGAGATCCACGACCTGCACGGCGAGGCCGGCGTCCAGACCCTAGCCCGCGAGGTCACCGAGAAGCTGTTTGAAGTGATCCGGGCCGGGGACACCCTCTACACCCTGGACCATGGCGAGTTCTTCCTGATCCTGCCCTTCACCCCCGAGGAAGGCGTGCGGGTGATTGCCGAGCGTATCCGGCGCACCCTGGGGGAACACCGCTGGCCGGTGGTGGGCCGGCTCTCCGTCAGCCTGGGCTGTACCACCCGGGTGAGCTCGGACACCCGCGCCGACACCCTGCGGGACCGGGTCTGCCAGGCCCGGGCCGAAGCGGTTCGTCGCGGCCATGACACGGTCTGGTTCAGTCACGGAGACCGCCAGCCATCATGACTCCGGAATGGCTCCTGCCGGCGAGCGAATGGCTCGGCCGGAATCCGGGCTGGCTGGCCGCCGCCCTGGCCGGCGTGGCCTTCATCGAGTCCCTGGCCGTCGCGGGCCTGGTGGTGCCGGGCGTGGCCATGCTGTTCGCGGTGGCGGCCCTGGCCGGCCAGACCGGCATGTCGCTGTATGAGGCGCTGGCCTGGGCCGCCCTCGGCGCAATCCTCGGTGACAACATCAGCTTCTGGCTGGGGCGCCTGTTCCGGGGCCGGCTGGATTCGATCTGGCCGTTCACCCGCTATCCCCACATGCTGACCCGGGGTGAGCACTTCTTCCACAAACACGGCGGCAAGAGCGTGGTGATCGGTCGTTTTGTCGGCCCGATAAGGCCGGTGATTCCTCTGGTTGCGGGCGCTTTTGACATGGACGGCCGCCGTTTCCTGGCCTTCAACCTGGGATCAGCCCTGGCCTGGGCGCCGGTCTACGTGTTGCCGGGCTTCCTGGTGGGCAGCGCCCTGGCCCGGGACATTTCGTTGCCCCCGCACCTGGCCGCCGTTGTGGTCATGTGCCTGTTGCTGCTGATACTGGTGTACCTGGTGTTTACCCGCACGCAATTGGCGCTGGACAGCAGCGGCCCCCTGCACCAGCAACTGCAGGCCTGGCTGGGCCGGTTTCACTGGGGCGACCGGCTCTGGCTGCAACTGACCAGCCAGCGCACCGGCCAGCGCCAGGAGTTCCCGCTGGCCTCCATCACGCTGGCGGCGGCGGCCACGTCGCTGTTTGTGATCTGGTCGATTCTGAACCTGGGCACCGACCTGCTGGCACCGGTCAACAACGAAACCAGGGCTTTCTTCCTGGCACTTCGCCAGCCCCTGTTCGATCCGCCGATGATCTTCCTGACCCTGCTGGCGGATGCCCTGCTGCTGATCATGACCGGCGTAATGGTGGCCGGACTCATGAGCCTGCGAGGCCACTTGATCACCGCTCTTCATGTCCTTGCCGCGATCGCGCTGGCGACTTCGCTGGTGTGGCTGATGAAGAGGGGGTTTGCGGTGCCCAGACCGGAACTGGTGCAGCAGGCCCCGGCTTCCGGGGCCTACCCCAGCGGCCACGCCACCGGAGCCGCCGTGCTGTTTGGTCTGGCGGCTGCGGCCGTGGCGCGGGAATGGCCATCCGAAATCCGCTGGCGCATTTATGTGGCGTTCAGCGTGCCCATGCTGCTGGTGGCGCTGAGCCGTCTGTACCTCGGGGTACACTGGCTGACCGACGTGGTGGGGGGACTGCTGCTGGGGCTGGCGATCT
Source organism: Marinobacter sp. (assembly GCF_033722195.1). GTDB lineage: Bacteria > Pseudomonadota > Gammaproteobacteria > Pseudomonadales > Oleiphilaceae > Marinobacter. The sequence continues at coordinate 10,751 of NZ_JAWVZL010000038.1, read as the reverse complement.
GCGGGCTGGTGCGGACCAGTTTCAGCCGTTTTGACACGGCCCCGCTGCGATTTGACGCGGTTACCCTTTGTGGCGTCGCGGCCTGGGCCGTATTGAGCCTGGTCTACATCAACTGGCGCTGGTCCGAGGCGGTGAGCCACTACGCCCTGGCCTGAACGGCGTCTGACGGGTTACTCCAGCGCCTCCAGCAGGGCGTGGAGACGCTCCAGCCGCTCCAAGGGGTCCTGCAGCTCAACCAAGCGCTGTTTTTCCTGCTTGTCGATGGGCAGCAGCTCGGTCAGGCGCCAGCCCACGTCGCGGGCGTCGTCGAAGTCCACCGTCATCTCCAGGTCGTTCACCACCGGGTGCTTGAGCAGCGCCCGCAGCACCACCGGCAGCTCCGACAGGGCGTCCGGCACCGGCAAGTCGGCCTCGTCCAGCAGCACCTCCACGTCCCCCATGTTGAGACCGTCCGGCGCTTTCCAGCACTTCACCACCGTGACCTTTGACACACCCTCGACGGTAATGCCAAGCAGGCCGTTATCCAGTTGCTGGAAGTCGATAATGCGCACATAGGTGCCAATGTCGTAGAAGGCAGCCGCGCTGCTGGTTTCCAGGCCGTCCCTCAGCAGAACCACCACGAAGCCACGGTCTTCCTTGAGGCAGCGGGTCAGCATGTCTATGTAGCGTGGCTCGAACAGCTGCAGCGGGATCCGGCCCCGGGGCAACACAATCGAGTTGAGGGGAAACAGTGGTACGTGCATAGACGGATCAGTCACCTGGGCGGAAGCTCCCGGTCAGTTTATCGAAAGTAGCCGATGAACTTCATCGACGCGGGCACGGGCCTGGGTCAGTATCTGCAGGCTGCGGGACGCGTTCAATTCCAGCTCGCCCAGGCGGCGATAGGCCGGTACCGCGTCGAACTCCGGCAGCTCGCCGTTCTGGTTGCCACCGATCATGGCATGCAGCTGGGCCAGGATCACCACATCCACCAGTTGCGGTGTGGGTTCCCGGCTCTCGTAGTGCCAGTCCTCCGCGTGCCGGGCGGCCTCGACGAACGCGGCCGGAAAGGCCCAGTTCTCCAGGATCGCCGCGCCCACGTCGCCCCGCAGCTCCGCCATGGCCTGCGCCAGCTTGGTAGGGTCGGCAAAGATGCTGACATGATGTTCCGCCTGCACCAGCACAGGCACCGCGCCGATATCGTGCAGCAGCCCCGCCAGCAGGGCCTCCTCCGGATCCAGCTTGGTGGCGGTGTCCGCCAGCACCCAGCAGAGCGCGGCCACTTCCCGGGAATGGCGCCAGAGGGTGTCCATCTGCTGTTGCAGCGCTGGCTGGCGGGTCTTGAATACCTCCCGCATGGAGAAGACCGTCACCAGTTGCCGGGTGGTCTTGGTGCCCAGGCGGACCACCGCCTCCCGCACATTGCGGACATCGTTGAAGCCCCGGTACAGTGGGCTGTTGCAGGCCCGCACCAGCTTGGCGGCCATGGCAGGGTCGGCGGTGATGAACTGGGCAATCTGCTCGGCGGTGGTGTCCTCTCTCTCCGCCGCCCGGCGCACTTTCCAGGCCACATCGGGCACACTGGGCAGGCTGACCTGGTTGGAGCGCAGCTCGGCGTAGAACTCCATCAGCAGCGCGTGTTCCTCGCCGGTGCCGGCATCCTCCTCCGCCATCGAGTCCATTTCCACCTGCTGAACCGGCGCCGACCGCAGCAGCTGGTTGAGGGTTTCCTGACCCACCACGAGAAACTCACAGCGGGCGGTGGCCACCGCGTCGTACATCCGCGGCTGTAGACGTGCGATAGGGTGGAGCGCCTTGTCGCTGTCCGCGTCGATGCGGCTGACCCGACCGTCGGCGGAGCGAAGCTCAACCCCGCCCTCGACTAGGAAATACTCCAGGCCATCGCGGCTGCCCCGTTCCAGCACCCGCTGGCCAGGGGTAAAACGGCGCCTCTCGGCCCGGTGCGCCAACAGGATCAACTGGTCGTCGGTGAGACGGCCCAGAGGCTGGAACTGCTTGAGGCGACGCAGAGGCAGGCTGTCCTGGCCGGCCATAGGCATACTCCTGAGTGAATTTGTCGCATTACCCGGTTGCAGGGTCATCCAGGTCTCTTTGGTGCTTGCAGACTTTGCAACCAAGTGTAACCGCGGGTTTGGCAAACAACCATGCGCCAAAGGATTTATCTGGTATCCTTCGGGGTTTATCGGACTGACCATCAGAGACCTTGCCCATGCCCCAGTATCGCTCCCGGACCTCGACCGCAGGCCGGAATATGGCCGGCGCGCGCGCACTTTGGCGTGCCACCGGCATGAAAAATGAAGACTTCGGCAAACCCATCATCGCCGTTGCCAATTCCTTTACCCAGTTCGTGCCGGGTCACGTCCATCTCAAGGACCTGGGCCAGCTGGTGTGCCGCGAGATCGAGGCCGCTGGCGGCGTCGCCAAGGAGTTCAACACCATCGCCGTGGACGACGGCATCGCCATGGGCCACGACGGCATGCTTTACTCGCTGCCGTCCCGGGAGATCATTGCCGACTCGGTGGAGTACATGGTCAACGCCCACTGCGCCGACGCGCTGGTGTGCATCTCCAATTGCGACAAGATCACCCCCGGCATGCTGATGGCTGCGCTTCGCCTCAACATTCCCACCGTCTTCGTGTCCGGCGGCCCCATGGAGGCCGGCAAGACCAAGCTGTCCGAACACAAGCTCGACCTGGTGGACGCCATGGTGATCGCCGCCGACCCCAACGCCAGCGACGAGATGGTGGAGGAATACGAGCGCAGCGCCTGCCCCACCTGCGGTTCCTGCTCCGGCATGTTCACCGCCAACTCGATGAACTGTCTCACCGAGGCGATCGGCCTGGCGCTGCCGGGCAACGGCTCCATGCTGGCCACCCATGCCGACCGCGAAGCGCTGTTCCTCAAGGCCGGCCGACAGATTGTGGAGAATGCCCGGCGCTATTACGAACAGGACGACGCCAGCGTATTGCCCCTGAGCATTGCCTCGATGGCCTCGTTCGAGAACGCCATGGTGCTGGACGTGGCCATGGGCGGCTCCACCAACACCATCCTGCACCTGCTGGCCGCGGCCCAGGAGGGCGGCGTGCCTTTCACCCTGCATGAAATCGACCAGCTGTCCCGCCGGGTGCCGCAGCTGTGCAAGGTGGCGCCCAACTCCCCCAAGTACCATATGGAAGATGTCCATCGCGCCGGCGGTATCATGGGTATCCTGGGAGAGCTGGATCGGGCCGGGCTGATCGACACCAGCCTGCCCACCGTTCACAGCAAGACGCTGGCAGAGGCGCTGTCCCATTGGGACATCATGCGCAGCCCGACACCTGAGGTGGTGGAGTTCTACAAGGCCGGTCCGGCCGGTATTCCGACCCAGCAGGCCTTCAGCCAGAGCACCCGCTACCCGTCCCTGGATGGCGACCGGGCCACCGGCTGTATCCGTTCGGCCGAACACGCCTATTCCTCGGAGGGTGGCCTAGCCGTGCTGTTCGGCAACATCGCCCTGGACGGCTGTGTTGTGAAGACCGCCGGGGTGGACGAGAGCATCTACGTGTTCGAGGGCCCGGCGAAGGTGTTTGAAAGCCAGGAGGCCGCGGTGGAGGGCATCCTGGCGGACCAGGTCAAGCCGGGCGAGGTGGTCATCATCCGCTACGAGGGACCCAAGGGCGGCCCGGGTATGCAGGAAATGCTCTACCCCACCAGCTACCTCAAGTCCAAGGGCCTGGGCAAATCCTGCGCCCTGCTCACCGACGGCCGCTTCTCCGGTGGCACCTCGGGACTGTCCATCGGCCACGCTTCGCCGGAGGCCGCCGCAGGCGGCGCCATCGGCCTGATTGAGGACGGTGACCGGATCCGCATCGACATTCCGAATCGCAGCATCAACGTGCAGCTGGATCAGGCGGAGCTGGACCGGCGCCGGCAGAGCCGCGACAGGAAGGGCTGGCAACCGGCCATGCCGCGGCTCCGCAAGGTATCAGCCGCCCTGCGCGCCTACGCCCTGCTGGCCACCAGCGCCGACAAGGGCGCGGTCCGGGATCTGTCGAAACTGGACTGAACGAAAAATGCCGGCGCCCTCAGGCGCCGGCATTGTTTCAGGGCCCGTAACCGCAACCCCGGTCAGAAGAACGACCAGCCGCCGTCATCCTGTTCCTGCACGCCGCCTTCCACGTCAGGTTTGGCCTGCGCCGCTGCCGCACTGGGCTCCACCGACGCGTCATCGACCCGCTGGGAGCTGGTGATGGCGTTCGGCTCAGCGGTGTCGGCGGCTGCAATGTCCACCTCCACCATGCCCAACGCCTTTTTGGTGGGTTCGTCCAGCTCACCGGTCACGGTGAGGTCCGGATGATCCTGCTGAAAGGCCTCCAAAGCCTCCCGGGTGGCGGCATCCATGGCAGGCTTGACGTTTTCAATCTCATAGCCTGCGCCATAGAGCGCGTGCTTGAGGGCCACGGTTTCATTGGCCTGGGCTGTCACGGCGAAGCCTGACAGGGTTGCGATGAGTGCCCCCGCGGCACAGGTTCGCAACGAGCTTCGCAGTTTGCTGGTGAATGAATGATCCATGGTGACTGTCTCCTGCTTGCGCTTTTATGGTACCGGACTGTTCCTACCGCGCCTTACCAGGCGGTGGCGTCCTGGTTTTATGATCTAACCGAGCCAGAGCCTCGACCAGTCAGGGTAATCAGGTACCCTTTCTTAACCTTAGCACAGGAAAACCGGGCTGGGGCCGGTTCGGGGACCTTTACTCCGGCTTGCCGGTATCGCCCTTGCCCGTTTCGAGCCCGGAGGCCTCCTCGATCGCCGCGTCCCGGTGCACCACGCCACCGCTGAATTCGCGAATGAAAATGCCCCAGAACGCAATGAACAGTGCCGCCACCAGCGGCCCCATGACAAAACCGTTGATGCCGAACATCACAATGCCCCCCAGGGTGGACAGCAGCACAATGTAGTCCGGCAGCTTGGTGTCCCGCCCCACCAGCACCGGCCGCAGCAGGTTGTCCGCCAGGCCGATCACCACCACCCCGAAAACCGTCAGTATGGCGGCGGACAGCAGGTTGCCCACCGCCGCCAGGTAGACTGCCGCCGGCACCCAGACAATGGCCGCGCCAATGGCAGGAATCAGGGAGACCACCGCCATCACCACGCCCCAGAGCAGCGCGCCCTGGATATCCAGCAGCCAGAAAATGATGCCCCCCAGGGCGCCCTGGATAATGGCAATGAGCAGGTTGCCTTTGACCGTGGCCCGTGTGACCTCGGCGAACTTGGCGAACAGCAGGCGCTCGCGCTCATCCCCCAGCGGCAGCGCACGGATCAGCAGGTCCACCAGCCGGGTGCCGTCACGGAGCAGGAAAAACGCCAGGTAGACCATTAGCGCCAGCGCCAGGAAGAACTGGAAGGTGTTCTGGCCGAAGCCCAGGGCCTGTTTGGCGAGGAACTGGCTGCCACCCACGAAGGCACTGGCAGCGCGGTCGCGCAGTGCCTCGAAATCGATATTGAACTGGGCCAGGAAACTCTGAATGGCGGGAAACGAGCTGTTGATGCGATCGATGTATTCACCCGGCCGGAGTTCACCCGCCTGGATCTGCTGGTAGAGAATCACCCCCTCCGCCACCAGTGAGGAGATCAGCAGCATCACCGGAATCACCACGATCACCAGGCAGAACAGCAGGGTCAGCAGCGCCACGGTGTTGCGTTTGGGCCCCATGCGACGCAGCAGCCAGTTCTGGACCGGATGGAAGATCAGGGCGATGGCCACGGCCCAGAAGATCGGACCGGCGAAAGGTTTCATCAACAGCAGGAAGGCCAGTGACACCAGCACCAGCATGGCCAGGAAAGACCGTCTCTCCAACGCTTCGTACATAACCCTGTTCACTCCCGTTTTGTGCGCCGGCCCGGGCCGGCAATGCCGCCGACCGTCGTGGTATACCCTACCATGCCGGTCATGGCCAGCGTGATTGCAGGCGAGTTATAGTCGGGGATAAGAGAACGGTAAAGCGGGCCCGGCCCGCGGCTAACCCATCGAGTGACAGGTAAGGCGATTGCAGAACGATCTCTTTGATACCGAATCCGCGCTACTGGCGGCGCGGGCCTTGGAGCGCATACTGGCCAGCCGCATGCACCGTCGCAAGGTGCTTGGCCAGGAAGTGCTGGTGCCTGGCCAGTTGGGCCAGGCCCTGCGGCTGCCGCTGCTGGTCAGGCGCCTGCAGAGCAAGCAGCTGCGCCAGCGCGAAAAAGGTCTGGAGGACTTCCTGGCGCTCTGGGAGACCCTGTCGGAACCCACCCGGCGACGGGTGCTGGAGGCCATAGGCTGGTACGATCCCAAGGAACTCGACTGGGAAGACAAGCGCTCCAACCGCCGGCCGGCCTCGGGGGGTGAAGACTGAAATCCAAACCCTTTCCGCAACGTAATGACTCCCTGACCTTTAAATGTCACACCCTTGCCCTATCATCAAGTTATGGGCGAGTGTCCAGACATTCCATCAATAACAGCGGGACGGCCACCAGGGCCGCCCCAGGAGACACACAATGACAAAACAGGAACATTTCCAGGCCAGGTTGGCGGAGGGCAGTGTCTTGCCCACCCTGCTCTGCGGCCACTGCAGCTCCACCCTGTCCCGGGCCAAGATTTTCCGCAACAAGGACGCCGGCCCCCGAGGCACCGCCTGCAACTTCATCGGAATCTGTTCGGCCGACGACTGCGGCGCTCTCAACTGCTGCGATCACGCCCTGGCGCAGCTCGACAACCCGACCAGCATCGTTGACATGGCGTCCTGAAGCAATCGGGCAACGCACTGTTACGCAAACCAAACACATCTTTGAGCCATCTGATTTAAGCTTGTGCTGATCTGGCCGATACAGTCCGGCCGCGCTAACCAATCAGTCAGGACAGTCGATGGCATGCGTATCCTAAGAACCGACGATTACCGTTTTTCGGGGCTGGCGGACTATCCATTTGCACCGAATTATCTGGATGTCGGCCCCGGGCTCAGGATGCACTACATCGACGAAGGACACGCCGACCAGAAACCGGTCGTCATGCTCCACGGCGAGCCCTCCTGGTCCTACCTCTGGCGCCACGTCATTCCCCCCGTCAGCCAGGCCGGCCACCGCGTGCTGGCACCGGATCTGATCGGTTTCGGCAAGTCCGACAAGCCGGCGGACATCAACGATTACAGCTATGACAATCACCTGGCCTGGCTCAATGATTGGCTGACCCGCCTGGACCTCAACAACATCACGCTGGTCTGTCAGAACTGGGGCTCACTGCTGGGACTGCGGCTGGTGGCGGAGCACCCTGAACGCTTTGAACGGATCATCGTGGGCAACGGCATGCTACCCACCGGCGAGGGGGGTGTGCCTGCCATGTTCACCGCCTGGAAAGCCTTCGCCCGCTACAGCCCCTGGTTCCCGGTCAGCCGGATCATTCAGCTGGGCACCGCCCGGACCCTGAGCCGGGCCGAGCTGGCGGCCTACGAAGCACCCTTCCCGTCCGCACTCTACAAGGCCGGAGCGCGGGCGTTTCCACGCCTGGTGCCGGTGTCAGCGCAGGATCCTGCCAGCCTCGCCAACCGGGCGGCCTGGGAGGTCCTCAAGAAATGGCGCAAGCCTTTCATTACCTGTTTCAGCAGCGGTGACCCCATTCACCAGGGCGGCGACCGCTACCTGCAGCGCCACATCCCCGGCGCTCATGGTCAGCCTCACATCACCCTGCGGGGCGGCCACTTCCTGCAGGAGGATTCCCCGGAGGATTTCGCCCGCATCATCATCGACGCCTGCAAGAACGTGCTGGCGGCCTGACCGGCCGCCTCCGCCAATAGCGCTAGCCAAACACCGTAACGGTCTGCCGGCTCAACGCCACCAGTTCACCCTGACGATTCCAGATGCCTGCCTGGGTATGGCCATAGCCGGCCGCGGCCTGGTCAATGGTAGCCCGGTAGAGCAGCCAGTCATCCGGAGCCATGGTGGGCCGGGGATGGACGATATCGAAGGCCCAGCTCAGTGAGCTGGCCGGCGCCGGCTGCTTCAGATGGGGCAGCAGGGCCGGCGGCCAGGCATCGATCAGCGCCACCAGGTGCGCATCGGTGAGCTCCGCCGGCGGCTTCCGGAAACGCATCCAGCCGCCCATCTCCCGGCCGCCCTTGCCACTGAAGGGCATGCCGCCAAAGGCCCAGCGCATCTCGATGTGCTGGGTGAACTCGGGGGTGACGCCCTTGATGTAGGGCAGCGCCTGGCAGCTGTCCGGCTCCGGCGCATCCGGCGCCGCCAGCGCCGGAACCGACACCGAGGACTCACGACCGCTACCGAATGCCGCCAGGGCCGCAAGCCGGGTTTCACCCTCCTGGATCAGGCTGGCCCGGGCCTGGCTCACGGCCTTGCCCTCCCGCAGCAGATCCGCCTCGATGACCACTTCGCAATCGGCGGTTACAGGCCCCACGAAAGACACCTGCATCGAGCGCATGGGGCGGCCCTCGGCCACCACCCGGGTCATGCGATCAAACGCCAGGGCTGCCACCAGGCCGCCGAAGGTCGCCCGCCCCTGCCCCCAGGAGGCGGGCATGGTAAGGCCCTGATTGGCGGCGCTGGCCAGTAGTTGGTCAAAATTCATGGTCTGTTCCCGTGCTGACAAAAAAGGTTGGAAGGGCAATTACCTATAGCCCCGGCCCGGAGTTTGCGTACAAAACGATACGGTAAACCGGTATACTCTGCCATACCGCGCGCGACCGAGGTTGCGCCCTATCCTCCGAATTCCGAGTGACTTAATGTCTATAGAATCCTTCGCCGATCTCGGCCTTGACCCGGCCGTTCTTGAGGCCGTCGCCGCTGTTGGCTATGAAAAACCCTCGCCGATCCAGGCCCAGGCAATTCCTGTCCTGCTTCGGGGCGACAATCTGCTGGGTACCGCCCAGACCGGCACCGGCAAGACGGCGGCCTTTGCGCTGCCGCTGCTGAGCCGTATCGAGCACGCCCAGAACGTGCCCCAGATTCTGGTGCTGACCCCGACCCGGGAACTGGCCATCCAGGTGGCCGAAGCCTTCACCACCTACGCCAGCACCTTCCGCAACTTCCATGTGCTGCCGATTTACGGTGGCCAGGACTTCTATCCGCAGCTCAAGGCCCTCAAGCGCGGCGTCCAGGTCATCGTGGGCACCCCCGGCCGGCTGCTGGACCATCTGCGCCGCGGCACCCTGAAGCTGGAGACCCTGAAGGCCCTGGTGCTGGACGAAGCCGACGAAATGCTGCGGATGGGCTTTATCGACGACATCGAGGCGATCCTGGCGGCGACGCCGGAAGGCTGCCAGCGCGCGCTCTTCTCCGCCACCATGCCGGCGCCGATCCGCAAGGTGGCGCAGACTTACCTGAGCAACGCCGCCGAAGTCAAAATCGAGAACCCCACCAAGACTGTGGAGCGCATCTCCCAGTTCGTGCTGCCGGTCTACGCCGAGCGCAAGCTGGATGCTCTGACCCGCATCCTGGAGGTGGAGCCCTTTGACGCCACCATCATCTTCGTGCGCACCAAGGCCGAAACCACCCTGCTGGCGGAAAAGCTCTTTGCCCGCGGCCATGCCGTAGCAGCCCTGAACGGCGATCTCAACCAGCGCCAGCGGGAGCTGACGGTGGAGGAGCTGAAAAACGGCAAGAAAGACATTCTGGTGGCCACCGACGTGGCGGCCCGGGGTCTGGACGTGCCGCGGATCACCCACGTCATCAACTACGACGTGCCCTACGACAGCGAAGCCTACATCCACCGGGTCGGACGCACCGGTCGCGCCGGCCGCGCCGGCAAGGCCATCCTGCTGGTCACCCCGCGCGAGCGCAGCTGGCTGCGCACCCTGGAGCGGGCCACCAACTCGCCCATGGAGTCCTACCAGCTGCCCTCACCCAGCGACCTGCAGAAGCTGCGGGAAGACCAGTTCGAGACCCAGCTGCAGAGCTTCTCGGAAGACCCCAAGCTGGGCCGGGCCATGGAGCTGCTGGACGGAATTGCCAAACGCAACGATCTGGACATGGCACAGCTGGCCGGCGCCATGGCTTGCCTGCTGGAGTCTATCCAACCGGGCACCCTGCCGCTGGAGGAGCCCAGCGCGCTGCCGATTCCGGCACCGGAGCGCCGGGGTCGTGACGATAAAGGCGGCCGTGGCGGCAAGCCCGGCTTCAAGAAAGGCCCGGGCGGCAAGTTCAAGGGCAAGCCCAACAAGCCCGGCGGCTTCAAGGGCCCCAAGCCCGCGGACCGCGGCCCCAAGCCGGCAGGACGCCAGCCCAGCAAGCGCCCCGCCAAATAACCAGCTCAAGCAGCCGGGACACTAGTCCCCGCTGCGCTGGTACACCACAAAGCTGTAGTCATAGGGATTATTGTCGGACGCGGTGAAATCCTCGCGTCCGATTTCCTCCCACTCGTCCCAGTTCACTTCCGGGAACCAGGCGTCCCCCTCCACCTCGGCATGAACCTGGGTGATGTACATCCGGTCCACCCTGGGCAGCATCTCGGCGTAAATCTGGCCGCCACCGATCACCATGACTTCACCACTGCCATCCAACTCCGCCTGGGCTTCGGCCTTTTTCAGGGCCTCATCCAGTGAAACGGCCTTGACCGTGCCTGCCGGCGCCTGCCAATCCGGGTCACGGCTGACCACCACATTCATCCGGCCCGGCAATGGCCGGCCAATGGAATCCCAGGTCTTGCGGCCCATGATGATGGGCTTGCCCATGGTGGCCTGCTTGAAGTAGCGCAGGTCGCCGGGGAGGTGCCAGGGCAGTCTGTTGTT
>NZ_JAWVZL010000037.1:0-30066 GCF_033722195.1 Marinobacter sp. | reverse complement strand
CGCGGCTGTAGCTCAGCTGGATAGAGTACCTGGCTACGAACCAGGCGGTCGGAGGTTCGAATCCTCCCAGCCGCGCCACTTATCAAGAACCTGCTTTCGTGAACCCGGTGCTTGTGACATGCTCATAAGCCAGACGGGATTCGTACCGAAAGAGGTTCGACCGAAGCACGCAAAGCGTGCTGAGGAACGCCGGCGCAAAGCGACGGCGGCCCCGAAGGGGTGAGGGCCGAAGGCCCGAATAATACTCCCAGCCCAGGCAACTGCCAGGCAGGAAGGATAGAAAGTTTTACGCGGCTGTAGCTCAGCTGGATAGAGTACCTGGCTACGAACCAGGCGGTCGGAGGTTCGAATCCTCCCAGCCGCGCCACTATTACAAGAACGCCTCAGTCTGGAGCACCCCTCCGGCTGAGGCGTTCTGCTTTGTGTCATAAAAAAGCCCCGCGCGGGGCGGGGCTCCACATAGCCTTTATTGGGCCCTGAATCACATCTTGCCGTGCTCGTGGGAGGCCGCCTTCAGCTGGCCACGAATGGCGCCGTCCGGATATTCCGGGTTGTGCACATTGATGTAGAAGTCGGACGGATTCTCGAGGATGCGCTTCACGATGCCCGCCTCCCCGGTGGGAAACTTGCCTTCCTCGCCTTCGGTGAGGCAATCGGCGGCATCGCCGTCCTCCGGTCCCGCCAGCATCGCAATGGGGGCGCCGTTCATGCCTGCGCCGGCCTCGTGGATATGGGCCGCCATGCCTTCCTTCACCGGCACCAGCTGGATGCCCTCAACCTGAATCACGTAGCACAGGGTAGTCGGGTCGCCATCCACACCAAAGACATGGGCGTGGCCCATGCCGTCGGCGTCGCCTTTGCTGCCGACGAGTTCCTTGGCCGACAGCTGGGTGCTGATCACATGATTGGTATGGCCGGCCTGCAGGGCAGATGCCAGGCCCAGGGTAAGACCCAGAGTTGTAGCCATCAGGGCAGACTTGCTAACACGCATTTTCATATCTGAGCTCTCCGTGGTTAGATTTCAGCGCGGTTAACCGCTGTCACTGAAACGGCCCAGGGAACGGTGCAGATGCAGTCGACGCAAAACTTTTTTGTTACCACATGAGGTCGTCGGGAATCTGGTAGTCGGCGTAGGGATCGTCCTCGCCAGTATCCTGTTGCTGGCGCTCGTGGAGGGCCACCACCGCAGCCGCGTCCCGCTCCATGATCTTGCGGGCCACCGCCTCGGGCACCACTTCGTATTGGTCGCTCACCAGCACCACGGCAAGGCGGCCACGGGAAAGCTGGTCCACCATGGCCTCGTCCACATGGATTTTCTTGATCTTCCGGTCGTGAACGAACTGATAGGGCGTGTCGCCCCGCCTGGGTAGTCGGTTACTGGCCACCAGCTGACGGATCTGGGCGGCGACCGCCTTGCGCTCGGCCTCCCGCTGGCGCTCGAGGTTGAGCTGCCGATCCCTTTCGGCCTTTTCCGCCCGGGCCTGCTGGGCACGAACTTCGGTTTCGTTGACCTGGACCTGGCCCTTGGGCTGCTGCTTGCGCTGCTTGTGTTTTTCCTTGCGGATGGCCTTGATCTTCTTTTCATCGGCCAGGCCCGCTTTCATGAGCTGGTCCTGAAGTGATGGCATGGGTGGCTGTTCCTTCCTTTATTAACCGGATGTGAGGGTCGCTATGGGGTAGTATACGCACGGGCGGTCCTGTCCGGGACCCGGTTTTTTTCAATCAGGATGCGTTATGCCGTCGTTTCACCAGCTAGAGCTGTCCACCGCCATGCTTTCCACCCTGGAGCAGCTCGGTTACCAGCGCCCCACACCCGTCCAGGCCAGTGCCATCCCGCCGATTCTGGCCGGTCGGGACGTAATCGCCATGGCCAAGACCGGCAGCGGCAAGACCGCGGCTTTCGGCATTGGCCTGCTAGAGCATCTGAACGTGCGGCATTTTGCGGTGCAGGGCCTGGTACTCTGTCCCACCCGGGAGCTGGCGGACCAGGTGGCAAAAGCCCTGCGGGAACTGGCTCGCAGCATTGCCAACGTAAAGATTCTCACGCTCTGTGGCGGTGTGGCCATTGGTCCCCAGATAGGCTCCCTGAGCCACGGCGCCCACCTGGTGGTGGGTACGCCGGGCCGGGTGCAGGACCATCTGCGCAAGGGCACTCTGGTGCTTGACCACCTGAAGACGCTGGTATTGGATGAGGCAGACCGTATGCTGGACATGGGTTTTCGGGACGCCATGGACGACATCATCGGGCAGTTGCCCGGCCAGCGCCAGACCCTGCTGTTCTCCGCCACCTGGCCCGAGAGTATCCGCACCCTCAGTGAGCAGTATCAGCGCGACCCGGTGGACGTGCGCGTGGCTGACAGCGAGCCGGCGCCGGACATTGACGAGCAGTTCTACGAAATCCAGCCAGGCCAGCAGGCCGACGCCCTGGCGGCGCTGCTTTCCCTCCACCGGCCCGGATCCTGCATTGCCTTCTGCACCACCCGCCAGCAGTGCGATGAGCTGGCGGAGATCCTCAACGAGCGCGGTTTCAACGCCCTGGCGCTGCATGGCGACCTGGACCAGAAGGACCGGGATGCGGTGCTGGTGCGCTTCGCCAACCAGAGTGTCGCGGTGCTTCTGGCGACGGATGTGGCGGCCCGCGGCCTGGACATCAAATCCCTGCCTCTGGTGGTCAACGTGGAGCCGGCGCGGGACACTGAGGTTCACACCCACCGTGTCGGGCGCACCGGCCGGGCGGGGGAGCAGGGCCGGGCGGTGACCTTCTGCACACCGGCCCAGGCTCACCGGGTCAACCGCCTGGAGGCAGCCCGTGACGGCGATCTCGCCTGGGGCGATACCGGCGCCCTGCTGGCCACGCCGGACCGGCCGGTGGCGCCGCCGATGCGAACCCTTTGTGTGGCCGGCGGGCGCAAGGACAAGGTACGACCGGGGGATCTGATGGGCGCGCTCACCGGCGAGGCGGGTCTGCCCGGGGATGCGGTTGGCAAGATAGATCTTTTTGATTTCCAGTGCTTCGTTGCCATCCGTTCCGAGCTGGCCCAGAAGGCCCTGAAACGTCTGGAAAACGGCCGTATCAAGGGCCGGCGGTTTCGTGTCAGGCTGGTGTAGGCACCGCTTCCGGGGCCTTGTCTAAACGGGTATTTGCGGTGAACCTGAAGGCCGGATGGCCCGGGAAAGCCGGGCGATTCGGTTGCTCAAGATTCCGGAAACCGGTAAATTACGCAAGATTTTGCCCCCCGATCCGGTTTTACCATAAGGGAAAACCGATTGGTCGGGATAAACGGGACAACATTGAAGGTAGCACCTCTATGAATGAGCTGATGTCACAAGCGGTGGATCTGATGGTCGCCGGCATGGGATTCGTGTTCGTCTTCCTGCTCATCCTTGTGTTCGCCACCCTGCTCATGTCGAAGCTGATCAACCGCTTCTCAGCGCCTGAGCCGGCAGCCCCGGCGCGCACCTCTCGTGCCAAGCCAAAAGCGCCCACGTCAGTGGATCCTGACGTCGCCGAGGCGATCAAGAAGGCGATTGCACAATACCGCTCACGCCACAAGAAGTGACCGGGCACACGAATTAGAACCTTTTAACAGAAGGCCGACACGATGACAGACACAAAGAAACCGTTGGGGATCACGGACGTCATTCTGCGTGACGCTCACCAGTCCCTGCTCGCCACCCGCATGCGTCTCGACGACATGCTTCCCATTGCGGAGAAACTCGACAAGGTCGGTTTCTGGTCAGTGGAGTCCTGGGGCGGGGCCACATTTGATGCCTGCATCCGCTACCTGGGCGAGGATCCGTGGGAACGCATCCGTGAGCTGAAGAAGGCGATGCCCAACACCCAGCAGCAGATGCTTCTGCGCGGCCAGAACCTGCTGGGCTACCGGCACTACGCGGACGACGTGGTCGACCGTTTCTGTGAGCGTGCCGCCGAGAATGGCGTGGACGTGTTCCGCATTTTCGATGCCATGAACGACCCCCGCAACCTGGATCGCGCCATCAAGGCCGTTCGCAAGACCGGCAAGCACGCCCAGGGCACCATCGCCTACACCACCAGCCCGGTGCACACCATCGACATGTGGGTGGACATGGCGAAGGAAGTGGCCGAGATGGGCGCCGACTCCATCGCCATCAAGGACATGGCCGGTATCCTCAAGCCCTACGTGGCCTTTGACCTGGTTACCCGCCTGAAGAAAGAACTGGATATCCCCATCCACATGCAGTGCCATGCCACCACCGGGATGTCCACCGCCACCGCGATCAAGGCCGCCGAGGCCGGTATCGATAACGTGGACACCGCGATTTCCTCCATGAGCATGACCTACGGCCACTCGCCCACCGAGGCGGTCGTTGCCATCCTGGAGGGGACTGAGCGGGATACCGGCCTGGACCTGAACCTGCTGGAAGAAATTGCCAGCTACTTCCGCAAAGTGCGCAAGAAGTACGCGAAATTCGAGGGCAGCCTGCGGGGCACCGACTCCCGCATCCTGATTGCCCAGGTTCCGGGCGGTATGCTGACCAACATGGAAAACCAGCTCCGCGAGCAGAACGCCAGCGACAAGTTCGACGAGGTGCTGGACGAGATACCCAAGGTTCGCGAGGACCTGGGCTTCATTCCTCTGGTCACGCCCACCTCTCAGATTGTCGGCACCCAGGCGGTGCTGAACGTCCTGACCGGTGAGCGCTACAAGTCCATCTCCAAGGAAACCGCCGCCATCCTCAAGGGTGAGTATGGCGCCGCGCCTGCGGAGTTCAACAAGGAGCTTCAGGAGCGGGTCCTGGAAGGCAAGGAGCCAATCACCTGTCGTCCGGCGGATCTGCTGGAGCCGGAAATGGACAAGCTGACCGAAGAACTGGAGAAGCTGGCCGGCGAGAAGAACATCCGGCTGGCCGACAATGTGGTGGACGATGTGCTGACCTACGCACTCTTCCCCCAGATTGGCCTCAAGTTCCTGGAAAACCGCGACAATCCGGACGCCTTTGAGCCGGTGCCCAGTGCCGAGGACGCAGCGCCCGCCAAGAAAGCCGGTGGTCCGGAAACCTACACCGTCGACGTCAACGGCAAGCAGTTTGTGGTGGCTGTCTCCGAGGGTGGCGAGATCACTCAGATCCAGGGCGAGGGCGGTGCCACGTCGGCCCCGGCTGCCTCGTCCTCCGCGCCTGCCCCGGCTGCGGGTGAGGGCGAGCCACTGCTGGCGCCTCTGGGCGGCAACATCTTCAAGGTTCTGGTTTCTCCCGGCGACACCGTTGAAGAGGGCCAGGTGCTGATCATCCTCGAAGCCATGAAAATGGAAACCGAGGTTCGGGCACCCAAAGCCGGCACCGTCGGCGAAGTCTTCATCAAGGTCGGTGATGCCGTATCCCCTGATGACGAAATGCTGACAATCGCATAAGGGCCAGCATTCCATGGAAAAACTACTGACACTCTGGACAGGCAGTGGTCTGTTCAATATAGAACCTGGCCAGGTGGTGATGATCGCCGTCTGTCTGGGCCTGCTTTTCCTTGCGATCCGCAAGGGTTTTGAGCCACTGCTGCTGGTGCCGATTGGCTTCGGCGGCATTCTGGCGAACATTCCGGAGGCAGGGCTGGCCCTGACTGCGGCGGAGAACGCGATTCATTTTGCCAAGCCCCAGGTGCTGGCGGCCATGGCGGGTGTGCTCGAGGTCCCCTATGAAGCCGGCCAGGCCGTTACCCCCGAGGTAAAGGCGCTGTTCAAGGAAGCCTACAAGGATGCCAGCTACGCCATGGCGACATCCGCCAACGCCGTGGCCCAGAATTTTGGCTACGGCAACGGCATGCTCCAGAACTTCTACATGGTGATCATCGGCAGCACCATCGGCCCGCTGCTCATTTTCATGGGCGTCGGCGCCATGACCGATTTCGGTCCGCTGCTGGCGAACCCGAAGACCCTGCTGCTGGGCGCCGCTGCCCAGTTCGGTATCTTCGGAACCGTGATCGGCGCTGCCCTGCTGGATATGTTCGGCATCCTGGATTTCACCATCCTGGAAGCGGCCGCCATCGGTATCATTGGTGGTGCTGACGGCCCCACCTCCATCTATGTGTCCAGTGTTCTGGCGCCGCACCTGCTGGGTGCCATCGCGGTCTCGGCCTATGCCTACATGGCGCTGGTGCCGATGATCCAGCCGCCAATCATGCGGGCGCTGACCTCCAAGAAGGAGCGGGCCATCAAGATGTCCCAGCTGCGTCCGGTCAGCAAAAAGGAAAAGATCATTTTCCCGCTGGTGGTGCTGATCGCCGTGGTGCTGTTCCTGCCTGACGCGGCGCCGCTGCTGGGCATGTTCACCTTCGGCAACCTGATGCGCGAGTGTGGCGTGGTGGAGCGTCTGAGCGATACCGCCCAGAACGCCCTGATCAACATTGTCACCATCTTCCTGGGTCTGTCGGTGGGCTCCAAGCTCATGGCCGACAAGTTCCTGGACGGCCAGACCCTGGGCATCCTGGCCCTCGGTATCGTGGCGTTTGGTGTGGGCACGGCGGCCGGTGTACTTATGGCCAAGCTGATGAACGCCTTCACCAAGGAACCCATCAACCCGCTGATCGGCTCCGCCGGTGTGTCGGCCGTACCCATGGCGGCGCGGGTGTCCAACAAGGTGGGCCTGGAAGCCAATCCGCAGAACTTCCTGCTGATGCACGCCATGGGCCCCAACGTGGCTGGTGTCATCGGCTCTGCAGTGGCGGCCGGCGTCATGATCAAGCTGCTTGGCTGATCGGCAGTAGCAAACCGAAAGCCCTGGCCGGTCATCCGGTCAGGGCTTTTTTGTGTCCGGATCAGTGAAAATTCCGCGCCGATACCGGCAGGCTGTGGATCAGGTGGCTGAGGTCGGTAAGCTTGCCCGCCATCACGTGGAGGATATCCCCCTCCCGTTCCAGGATACCTTTCACATGCAGCAGCCGGGCGGTGAGCAGGGGCTGGCGCTGTTGCCGGGCGGTGTTGAGCCAGACCACCACGTTGATGTTGCCGGTTTCGTCCTCCAGGGTGACGAAGGTGACCCCCGAGGCGGTACCGGGCCGTTGCCGTCCGGTCACCAGGCCGGCGACCTGAACCGGTCGCCCCGGTTCGGCATCCATCAGGGCGCGGGCGCTGAGGCAGTAACGCAGGTGACCCTGTTCCCGCAGCAGGGCCAGAGGGTGGCGCTGCAGGGTCAGGCCCTGGCTGGCATAGTCCGCCAGAATGGTCTGGCCTTCGGTGGGCTCGGGCAGGGCGACGGGACTGGCCTGGTAGTCGGTGCCGGTCTCGCCGGCAAACAGGGCCGCCGGGGTCTGGTGACCCAGCAGCTGCCAGTAGGCCTGGTGGCGGTTATGGTTCAGGCTTTGCAGGGCGTTGGCGCCGGCGAGGGCTTCCAGGTCCCGCTGGCTGACACCAGCTACCCGGCGAAGCTGATCGGTGTGGCGGTAGCCTTGCGCGGGCCGTTGTGCCACCAGCTGCCGGGCCGGTGTTTCCAACAGTCCGCGAATCAGCCGCAGGCCCAGCCGGAGAGCCCGCTCCGGGCCCTCCAGCGTGTGATCCCAGGCGCTGGCGTTGATGTCCACCGGGCGCACCACAACGTTATGGCGCCTGGCGTCCTGCACCAGCTGGGAAGGGGAATAGAACCCCATGGGCTGGCTGTTGAGCAGACCGCAGAAAAATTCGGCAGGGTGGTGGCGCTTGAGCCAGGCGGAGACGTACACCAGCAGGGCAAAGCTGGCGGCATGGGACTCGGGAAAACCGTAACCGCCAAAACCGCAGATCTGCTGGTAGAGCCTCTCGGCGAAATTGGCGCTGTGGCCCCGCTCCAGCATGCCTCGGATCAGCTTGTCCCGGAACGGGGTCATGTCGCCGTGGGACTTCCAGGCCGCCATGGCCCGGCGTAACTGATCGGCTTCGCCGGCGCTGAAGCCGGCGGCCACCATGGCCAGCTTGATCACCTGCTCCTGGAAGATGGGCACCCCCAGGGTCCGCTCCAGGACCCCCCGCACCGCCTCATTGGGATAGTTCACCGGCTCCAGGCCGTGCTTGCGTTTGAGGTAGGGGTGCACCATGTCGCCCTGGATGGGACCGGGCCGGACAATGGCCACCTCGATCACCAGATCGTAGTATTTCTCGGGCCTCAGCCGCGGCAGCATGTTGATCTGGGCCCGGGATTCCACCTGGAACACACCAATGCTGTCACCTTTTTGCAGCATCTCGTAGGTGGCTTTGTCCTCGGCGGGAATGTCCTGCATCTGCATGGGGCGGCCCAGGGACTCGCTTACCAAGGCCAGGGCCCGGCGGATGGCGGACAGCATGCCCAGGGCCAGCACGTCCACTTTCATCAGGCCCAGGCTCTCCAGGTCGTCCTTGTCCCACTGGATCACGGTCCGGTCGGCCATGGCGGCATTCTCCACCGGTACCAGCTCCGCCAGGGGACCGGCACTGATGACAAAGCCGCCCACGTGCTGGGACAGATGGCGGGGGAAGCCCAGCAGGGTATTCACCAGGTGGAAGAACTGGTTGGCCACCCGGGGATTGCGGGTCAGCTTCTTGGCCAGGATCTGTTCCCGCCAGTCGGTCTCCCGGTCGCGCCAGTCGATACCGTTGAGCAGCTGTTCCACCAGTGCCGGGTCGAAGCCCAGGGCCTTGCCCACGTCGCGGATGGCACTGCGGGGCCGGTAGCGGATGACGGTGGCCGCCAGGGCGGCGCGCTCACGGCCATAACGGCGGTAGATGTACTGCATGACTTCCTCGCGGCGGTCATGCTCGAAGTCCACGTCAATGTCCGGTGGCTCGTTCCGGTCCTTGGAGATAAAACGCTCGAACAGCAGTTCCACCTTGCGGGGGTCCACCTCGGTGATGCCAAGGCAGTAACAGACCGCTGAATTGGCCGCCGACCCCCGGCCCTGACAGAGAATGCCCTGGCTGCGGGCAAAGCGCACGATGTCCTCCAGGGTCAGAAAATAGTGCTCGTACTTCATCTCGGCGATCAGCCCCAGCTCCTTGCGGATCAGCGCCTGGATCGGCAGCGGTGTACCCTCGGGAAAGCGCCGGCGCTCACCCTCCCGAGTCAGCTGAAGCAGGTAGTCGCCGGCACTGCGGCCCGGCGGCACCAAGTCGGCGGGGTACTCATAACGCAGGCTGCCGGGGTCGAAATGGCACTGGTCGGCAATCACCAGCGTTTCCGCCAGCCAGGCCCGCGGATGAAGCCGTTTGAGAACCTTGAGGGGGCGCAGGTAGCGCTCACCGTTCTGGAACAGGCGCAGGCCGGCGCTGTCCAGGGAGCAGCGATGGCGAATGGCGGTCAGTACATCCTGCAGCGGCTGGCGTTCCCGCCGGTGCATGTGGACGTTGCCGGTGGCGGTAATGGGTCGGCCCAGGCACTCCGCCAGCTGCCGCAACTGGTGCAGGTGTTCCTCCTCCCGGCTTTCCAGGGTGCGTTCCGCCGCCAGCCAGAGCCGCTGGCCGAACACTTCCCGCAGCCATTCCCCGGTGGCCAGGGCCTGCTCCGGGCTGGCCCGGTCAAGCGCCGGTGGCAGCCAGAGACAGAGACAGTCGTCGAGCGCTTCGCAGGTGAGGTCGTCCTGGTGGAGACGGTAGTCGCCTTTGGGGGCCCGGCGTCGGGCGCTGGTGATCAGCTGGCAGAGCTGGCCGTAGCCCCGGCGGCTGCGGGCCAGCAGCACCAGCGCCACCGGGGTGTCATCAACCGAGCGGTCGTGGAGCTGGAAGTGGCTGCCGGTGATCAGCTTGACCGGACTGTCCTTGAGGGCGGCCCAGGCCCTTGGAATACCGGCCACCGAGCAGGTGTCGGTGATGGCCAGGGCCTGGTAGCCCAGCTCTTGGGCGCGCTCGGCCAGCTCGGCCGGGTGTGAGGCGCCGGTGAGAAAGGTGAAATTGCTGAAGCAATGCAGTTCCGCGTAAGCCATGGGGCCGCCTGACCGTCAACCGAACAGGCCATGGATGAACCAGCCGCCGCTGACATCGCGAAAGACCCAGGCCAGCTGGCCCGAGCCCAGCTGGGCCACATAGTAGTCCCGCTGTACCCGCTCGCCATCCCACCAGCCACCGCTGATCCTTTCCGGCCCGGCCAGCCAGGCCTGGGGCAGTTGCACGACCGGTTGCGGCGTCTGCAGCAGCCACAGGGGGCGGCTGGGGGCGTCCGGACGGGGCTGGCCGGCGGAGCTGTCGGGCCGGCTGAGGCGTACCGGTTGCCAGGCCCGTTCCGGGCGATGGTCCGGCCGCGCCGCCAGCACCTTCAGGGCCTGGTCCCCGAGCCGGGCCTGGAGCTTCGACATCAGGGTCTGCCAGCCCTCTTCCGGGCGGCTGCCGTCCCCCAGCAGGTCGGCGCCGGTGGGCTGCTCCCTGGGGATGAAGCGTTGTACTGCCAGGGTCATGCTCGCCACCGGCGCCGCCAGGGCCTGCTGTTCCAGGCGCAGTCGCACCAGGGCCAGGAAATTGGCGGCCCGGTGTTCCGGGCCGGCGGTCTGCAGCGTCAGTCGGGTGTCGGGCTGGTGACGGTGGTGCAGCGCAAGCTGCAACCGGTCGGTATCCTGCTGGCGCCACTGCAGATCGTCTTCCAGCTCACCCAGCATGCGCTGAAGCGGAAACAGCAGACCGGAGACCTGTTCGATGTCGCAGGCAAAATCCAGACGCTGAACGAAGCGGTGGGGCGGTGACCAGGGCGTTTGCGGGTCCGGCCGGCTGCCCTGCAGCTGCTGGATCAGCCGCAGGGTTTCCGGTTCCAGACGCCGTGCCACCTCGGCCGGCGGCAGGCTGAACAGCTCCGCCAGGGTGGTCAGGCCCATGCGGGCCAGGCGTTGCGCGGTGCGCTCGGGCAGGCCGGCCTGGAAAATACCCAGCTCCGCCACCAGTCGATCCAGCACCCCGGAGCTGTCGCTGCATTGCCCGCGTTGGCTGCGGGCCAGGAACCGGGCTGCCTTGGGAGTGCGGCCGGTGGCCAGCCAAGCGGTGAGCTGGCGCTGGTCCAGGGCTTCCACCAGGGTCTGCCAGAAATTGTCCAGGCCACCATGAAGGCGGTGCATGCTGGCTGCTTCCGCCAGCAGGCCGTCCGGTGGGCAGAGGGTGATATGGGCGGCATGGCGGTAAAGCCATCGGGCCTGCTGTTCCAGCACCTGCTGCTCCCGCTCCGGCGCGGCGTGGCTGAAAGCCAGCGCCGGCGCCAGACTGATGGCGGTTTTCAGGCGCATGCCGGGCTGGATGCCCAGGGCCCGGGCCTGGGGGCAGGCCTGGTAGACCGACTGCTGCTGGGCATCGGTGACCACCAGCGGCTCGGATGCATCGCGGCTGCTGCGAATATGGTCCAGCAGCAGGTGCGGAAAATGGATGTAGAGCCAGAGCATGTCAGGTGTTGCGCTCCGGCCAGGGCCCCTGAACCACCCGGGCGTTGGCCTGGGGCCGCACCGGCGCGCGTTCCGGCAGCGGCAGGCGACAGTCCTGGCTGGCCCAGCCGCCGCGACGCTTGAGGACCTTCACCGCCAGGGTCAGATCCTGCTCCGGTGTCAGTTGCAGCCGCAGGGCCGCCGGGGAGCTGTTGGCGGCTGCGGCACTGGAGCGGAACAGGACGCAATGGCTGCCGCCGGCTTCGGCCGCCAGCTGCAGGCGACGGATCTGGCGGGACTTGAGGACCCCGGGCCAGGCCATGACCAGGCCTGTCACCGGCGAGCGCAGGCAGTTTTCCAGCGACCAGAGGGCATCGCTGGCGTTGTTGGTCTGGATGATCACCACCTGTGACAGGTTGACCCCCAGCCGCTCCAGCGCCGGCGCATAGGGTGTGTGAGGCGGATTGACCAGGAACACGGTTCTGGCTGCAGCCTGCTGGCTGCGCATCAGCGGCAGCAACAACTGGAATTCGCCGATGCCGGCATTGTCCATCAGGCACTCGATGAGGGCACCCCGGGGCCAACCGGTGTCCTGGAGCTGCCGGTCAAGGGCGGCAAAACCGGTGCTTTCAGCGGGCAGGTGAGGGCGGGCCTGCTGCTGGTTGCCCTGCCAGACCCGGGCATCGTGAATCAGGGTGTCGAGAAGTTCCTTCATGCTTGGCAGTTCCGTAATACTGTTTAAATATACAGTATATCGCCACTGCCGGGATTTCAATCTTTGCCGCGGTTGATTTGAGCCTTTCCCCGGTCCACGCTGTAATGTCAGGCACTTGAGCAAGGAGGACAGACCATGACCGATCTCAAGCACAGCAGTTGCGAGCCCTGCAACAAGGGCAGTGAACCCCTGTTACCGGAGGATTACAGCGGCCTGCTCGGGGAGGTGCCGGACTGGCAGGTGGTGGAGTACAAAGGCGAAAAGCAGCTTGAGCGAACTTTCAAGTTGAAGAATTTCGCCGAGGCGTTGGCCTTTACCAACAGGGTGGGAGCACTGGCCGAGGCCGAGGATCATCATCCGGCCATCCTGCTGGAGTACGGCAAGGTCCGGGTGAACTGGTGGACCCACGCCATCGGGGGCCTGCACCGCAACGATTTCATCATGGCGGCCCGCACCGACGACGAGTTTTCCTGACAGTGGCGGCCGCCTGCGGAAATTGCGAATGGTCAGTGGCGCCGGATTCGTGTGATATAAGTAGCTGACTTAGTAATTTCGACAGGTTGGCCGATTTGGCATAGGCTTAACAGAGAACACAGTGGGCATCTGGTAGCGCCTGTGTGGCTCTCTGAGTCCTCGTTAGACGGTCTTCTGAGTAATACGCTGATAGAGGAATCGAATGTCTTATTTCACGATAGCAGGGGTACAGATGCACGCCCTGCATCACGGTGACAACACCGAGTCCATGCGGCATCGCATCGACCTTTTGATGTCCCGTTTCCCGCAGGTCCAGATGGTGATGTTCAGTGAGCTCATTGTCAGTGGGGCTTCCACCCATCATGCCGAACCCATGCCTAGCAGCAAGGAGCAGATGTTCTGTGAGCTGGCCCGCCATCACGGCATCTGGCTGATTCCCGGCTCCATGTTCGAGAAGGTCGAGGACAAGGTCTACAATACCCTGAGTGTGATCGACCCCTACGGCAATGTGGTCTGCCGCTACCGCAAGATGTTCCCGTTCCGGCCCTATGAGCAGGGTGTGGATGCGGGCAGCGAGTTCGCGGTGTTCGACGTGCCCGAGGTGGGCCGCTTCGGGGTGTCCATCTGCTACGACATGTGGTTCCCGGAAACCACCCGGACCCTGGTTGCCATGGGCGCGGAGGTGATTCTGCACCCCACCATGACCGACACCATCGACCGCGACATCGAGCTGTCCATCGCCCGTACCAATGCCGCCATCAACCAGTGCTATTTCTTTGACATCAATGGCGCCGGCGCCATGGGTAATGGCCGTTCCATCATCGTTGGGCCTTCGGGTGATGTCATCCACCAGTCCGGCATCGGCGAGGAGATGGTGCCGGTCGAGATCGATCTGAACCGGGTCCGGCGTGAGCGCGAACACGGCCTGCGTGGGCTGGGTCAGCCACTAAAGAGCTTCCGTGACCGGGAAGTGAATTTTTCACTGTATCAAAGCGAGAATCGTTCCAGCCCCTTCCTGGACAGTCTGGGCCCGCTGGCAAAGCCGGTGCGTCAGGACACTGTCAAGGTCACGGAATAAGCCGTATCCCTTTCAGGGACCCCGGTGGCCGCCATTCCGGCCCACCGGGAGGCGCCGCGGAGGTGCCAAGGTAAAGGAGAACAGGATGATCCAGACCCTCATCAACACCTTCCGCCGGCGCCTGGCCAGTTGGCTGTCACACAGCAGCCCACAGGACAGGGCCTCAAAAACAAAACGCCCCCCGACAGGAGAAAAAGAAATGAGCAGCCTGAAAAGCATTTCTGATATCCGCCGTTACTTTCACAACAACAAGGAACCGGTCTATTTCATATCGGCCACCAACTTCAACCTGTTGGGGATTGGCGACTGGGTGGGTAACTTCCGCCACATCAATTACATCGACTGCTTCGACGGCCGCCAGAAAAACGTGTTCGTGCCCAAAGAGAAGTTTCCCCGGGACTTCGAGAGCATCGAGGACATCAACAACTACCTGCTGGAGCACAAGGAAGTCATCGACTTCCTGCAGTCCCGTGGCGGCAAGGGTACCGCCGCCTTTCTGATGTTCGATGAACACACCGAGGCCATCTGCGAGCAGTTGGGCCTCAAGATCGCCTTCCCGCCCGCCAAGCTGCGCTCGCGGATGGACAACAAGATCGAGACGGTGCGGATTGGTAACAAGGTTGGAGTGCCCAGCGTGCCCAACGTACTGGCCAAGGTGAACAGCTACGAGCATCTGGTGGAAGTCAGTGAGCCCCTGGGTACCCATGACCTGGTGATCCAGTCCGCCTACGGCGATTCCGGCCACACCACCTTCTTCGTTTCCAACGAGGACGAGTACTACAAGTACGCCGAGGAGATCGAAGCCGAGCCGGAAGTGAAGATCATGAAGCGCATCAACTGCCGGGGCTCGGCCATCGAGGCCTGCACCACGCGCTGCGGCACGGTGGTGGGTCCGCTGATGACCGAACTGGTGGGCTTCAAGTCGCTGACCCCCTACAAGGGCGGCTGGTGCGGCAACGAGATGTTTGCCGGCGCCTTTACCCAGGAGGTCCGCGACAAGGCCCGGGAATACACCTTCAAGTACGGTGAGGCGCTACGGGAAGAGGGCTACCGCGGTTATTTCGAGCTGGACTTCCTGATCGATACCGACACCGACGAGGTCTACCTGGGGGAGCTCAATCCCCGGGTCACCGGCGCAAGTTCCCTCACCAACGTGGCGGCCTTCGCCCATTCCGACATACCGCTGTTCCTGTTCCACCTGCTGGAGTTCTCCGGTCAGGACTTCGAGATCGATATCGAAGAGCTCAACGAGCGCTGGTCCCATCCGGACAGCATCGACAGCTGGAGTCAGCTGGTCATCAAGCACACGGATGAGTCGGTGGACCTGTTGACCAAGGCGCCGGAATCCGGGGTCTGGAAAATGGACGCTGACGGCAACATCCGATACGACCATTACAGCTACCACCCCCATGCCGCCGAGAACGAGCAGGAAGCCTTCTTCATGCGCATCAGTGGCGTTGGGGATTTCCGCTACGAAGGTGCGGATCTGGGTATCCTGATTACCCGCGGCCGGCTGATGGACGACAATTTCCAGCTTACCCAGCGCGCCAAGAACTGGATTGACGGTATCCGTGGCCAGTTCAGCGGGCAGGTGCTGCAGGACCCGGCAGTGGAAGCGGTGGCGGTCAACCACGCCATCGGTGGCGGCAATTTCAAGATTCTCTAGCAAGGCCAGGCGGGCGGCGGGTGACACCGCCGCCGTCCCATGAGGCCCATTCAGCATGCAGCGACAGAAGCATCTTGTATTCCGCACCGTGCACGAGCCCCAGTTGGGTGAAAAGTGGCAGGACCTTTTTCACCTTCACTGGTCGGCTTACGAGCGCTGGTACCTGACGGAAACCGAGCGGGAGCGTCCCAGTTACCTGGCCTGCTTCAACGCCCTCAACCGGCATATGCCGGAGCTGGTACCCACCTACCAGAGGCTCTGTGCCCTGGCCGGTGGTGGCGACCTGCCATCGCGCATGCTCAGCCTCTACCGGCCGCCGCCCTACATCACCGGCTGCTCCCAGGCAGTGCTGGCCAATGGTCAGGACAACCTGCTGGTGCGCAATTACGATTACCCGCCCGAACTGTGTGAGGGCACCATTCTGTCCACCTGCTGGAACGGGCGGCGGGTCATCGCCATGTCCGATTGCCTGTGGGGCGTGTTGGACGGCATCAACGAGCAGGGCCTGACGGTGTCCCTGTCCTTTGGCGGCCGGCGGGTGGTGGGGGATGGCTTTGGTGCGCCCATCATCCTGCGCTACATCTTGGAGTTCTGCGACACCACCGAACAGGCCGCCGAGGTACTGGCCCGGGTGCCCACCCACATGGCCTACAACATCACTGTGTGCGATGCCCACGGCCATTACGTCACCGCCATGATCGGCCCGGACCGGGCGGCACTGATCAAGCGCATCCCCATGGCCACCAATCACCAGAAGAAGATCGAGTGGTATGCCCACGCACTGGCGTCGGAAACCCTCATCCGGGAGCGCCAGCTGGCCATCCTGGTGGATGACGAGGACACCGATGAAGAGCGGCTGGTATCGGCATTCTTCCTGCCTCCGTTGTTCCGCAGCGATTATCGCCGCGGTCTTGGGACCATCTACACTGCGGTGTACCACCCCAATCAGGGCAGGGCGGAATACCATTGGGCGGACCACTCCATCAAGGTGTCTTTCGAGGTGTTCGAGGAAACGGCACTGGAAATCAGCTACCACAGTCATGCCGGCGTACCGCACTAGAGCGGGATAGCGCGCCGGTCAACAACGGTTGCCAGTTCCGGCCCGGATCCGGGTCGGAGGGTGCCAGGGAAGACTCAAGACGGCAGGTACGACGATGAGCGAGATAACCGAATCAGAAACCGCCTACACGGCGCTGGGCTTTTACCACAAGATATCGCAGCTGCGGAACGACACCTGGAACGCTCTGAAGCGGGACCTGGGCCGGCTGGTGAAGACTACGGACGAGTCCGAAACCAGGCATCTGGTCAAGGCCGTGGACATCAAGCTGACCCGGCTTGAAATCATCGAGGACTACCACGCCTTCCCCTCGAAGGAGGACTTCCACCACGTCTGGAGCCTGTTCGACGCCGGTGAATACGAACTGCTCGAGAAGGTGGTGAAGCGCCTGGTGCGGGCGCTGATCAGTGAGTCCTACCGGCGCCGCCACGTCGATCTCAGTGGCAACGACTCGGAGTCGGAAGATCTGGAGACCCTGGATGCCCTGGCGCAGCTTCGCCGGGGCCACCCGGCCTCCAACAGCTCAGCGCAGCCCTACTTTGAGCTTCTCATTGTCGACGCCATGTCGCTGCAGGAGGAGGAAGTGGTGCGGGAGGCCTTCCATGCCCTGCGCCGGCCGGAGGACAAATTCATCTATGATGTGGTCACGGTGCGCAGTTTCGAGGACGCCCTGATCGCCATCCTGGTGAATCCCAACATCCAGGCCTGCCTGATCCGTTACGAGTTCCCCTACAAGTCCAAGTACAACCTCAGCGCGCTTCGCAACTACCTGGAGGGGCTGTCGGAGATTGAGCTGGGCAACAAGTCCGAGGCCGAGCGCAGCCTGCTGCTGGGCTCGATGATCCGGGAGATCCGTCCTGAAATCGATCAGTTCCTGGTCACCAGTGGCGATGTGGAGGTCACCGCCAGCCGGGATATCCGCCACTTCAACCGTATCTTCTACCGGGAAACCGACTACATCGAGCAGCATCACACCATCCTGCGTGCGATTGACAATCGCTATCGGACGCCTTTTTTCGATGCCCTGCGGGAATACAGCCGCAAGCCCACCGGGGTCTTCCATGCCATGCCCATTTCCCGGGGCAAATCCGTGACCCGCTCCCACTGGGCGGGCGGCATGATCGATTTCTACGGCATCAACATCTTCCTGGCGGAAACCTCCGCTACCTCCGGTGGCCTGGACTCCCTCTTGCAACCCTACGGCCCCATCAAGAAAGCCCAGGAATACGCGGCCCGGGCTTTCGGTTCGCGGCAGAGCTTCTTCGTCACCAACGGCACCTCCACCGCCAACAAGATCGTGGTGCAGGCGCTGATCCAGCCCGGGGACATCGTGCTGGTGGACCGTGACTGCCACAAGTCCCACCACTACGGCATGGTGCTGGCCGGCGCCCATGTGGTCTACCTGGACTCCTATCCCCTCAACGACTACTCCATGTACGGCGCGGTGCCGCTGCGGGAAATCAAGAAAGCGCTGCTGGAACTCAAGCGCAAGGGGCAGTTGCACAAGGTCAAGATGCTGCTGCTCACCAACTGCACCTTCGACGGCGTGGTCTACAACGTGCGGCGGGTGATGGAAGAGTGCCTTGCCATCAAGCCGGACCTGGTGTTCCTCTGGGACGAGGCCTGGTTCGCCTTCGCCACCTTCAACCCCACCTACCGGCCGCGGACCGCCATGCACGCCGCCCGGACCCTGAGGGACCGCTACCGCAGCGAAACCTACCAGACCGAGTACGAGGCCTGGAAGGAGAACTTCGACACCCTGGACCCGGACGACGACGCCACCTGGCTGGACACCCCCTTGCTGCCGGACCCGGAAACCGTGCGCATCCGTGCCTACGCCACCCATTCCACCCACAAGACCCTGACCAGCCTGCGCCAGGGCTCGATGATCCACGTCTACGACCAGGATTTCCGCCAGAAAGTGGAGCCGCCGTTCCACGAGGCCTACATGACCCATACCTCCACCTCGCCCAACTACCAGATCCTGGCGTCGCTGGATGTGGGGCGCATGCAGGCGGAGATGGAAGGCTTCGAGCTGGTCCATGCCCAGGTGGAGGCGGCGCTGTCACTGCGGGAGCAGCTTTACACCAACCCGCTGCTGAAGAAATATTTCCGGGTGCTGATCAACAAGGACATGATCCCGCTGGAGTACCGTCAGTCGGGTGTCGACACCTTCTACGATCCGGTCAGTGGCTGGAACAAGATGGAGGAGGCCTGGGCCCACGATGAGTTCGTTGTGGACCCCAGCCGCATTACCATGGCCATCGGCCAGACCGGTATCGACGGTGACACCTTCAAGAACGAGTACCTGATGAACCAGTTCGGGATCCAGATCAACAAGACCTCCCGCAACACCGTGCTGTTCATGACCAACATCGGTACCAATCGTGGCTCGATCGCCTACCTGCTGGATGTGCTCATCAAGCTGGCCAAGGGTTTCGACCGGCGCTGGGAGGAAAGCAGCCGGCCGGAGCGCAAGATCATCGAGCACCAGGTCCGTTCCCTGACCGAAGAGCTGCCGCCACTGCCGGATTTCAGCCGTTTCCACGACGCCTTCCGGCCCCATCCCGAAACCCCCGAGGGTGACATCCGCCGGGCCTACTTCCTCAGTTACGACGAGGAGAACACCGAGTACGTCCGGTTCGACAACGAGGCCCTGCAGAAACAGATGGAAAAGGGCAGGGAAGCGGTCTCCGCCAGCTTCGTGATTCCCTACCCGCCGGGTTTCCCGGTGCTGGTGCCGGGCCAGGTGATCAGCGACGAGATTCTGGACTTCCTGCAGGCGCTGGACGTCACCGAGATCCACGGCTACCGGGCCGAGCTGGGCCTGCTGGTGTTCACCGAGGAGACCCTGACCCGGGTGATGGCGGAGCGGAGCTAGCAGCTTCCCTCGCCGCCCGCGCCAGGGCCGCGGGCGGCGAGGGAAGCCGTCGTATCCGAGCGGAAGATAGGCTATCATGAGCGCCGTTTTTGGCCCCGGCGCTGATGCCGGAGCCGTTATCCGTTCGAGAGGGCCGCAGCTTCATGGAGCACACGTATCGTCTGGTGATTTCCTGTCCTGACCGGGTGGGCATCGTCGCCAAAGTCAGTAATTTCCTGACCACCTACAATGGCTGGATTACCGAGGCGAGCCACCACGCGGACAGCCAGGCCGGCTGGTTCTTCATGCGCCATGAGATCAAGGCCAGCTCCATGCCCTTCGGACTGGAGCATTTCCGGGTCGCCTTCGAACCCATTGCCCGCGAATTCGACATGACCTGGCACGTGGCCGACTCGGCCCAGCCCAAGCGGGTTGTGCTCATGTGCAGCAAGGAATCCCACTGCCTGGCGGACCTGCTGCACCGCTGGCACAGCAAGGAGCTCAACGCCGAGATCGTGGCGGTGATTTCCAACCACGACGACCTGCGCCGCATGGTGGACTGGCACGACATCCCTTACCACCACGTGCCGGTCAGCCGCGACAACCGCGACCAGGCCTTTGCCGAGATCGGGCAGCTGTTCGAGGACTACCAGGCCGATGTCATCGTGCTGGCGCGCTACATGCAGATCCTGCCGCCGGAGCTGTGCGAGCGATACGCCGGCAGGGTCATCAACATCCACCACAGCTTCCTGCCTTCCTTCGCCGGTGCCAGGCCCTATCACCAGGCCTACAGCCGGGGCGTCAAGCTGATTGGTGCCACCTGCCACTACGTCACCCAGGACCTGGACGAGGGCCCCATCATCGAGCAGGACGTGATCCGGGTGAACCACAGCGACTCCATCGAGGACATGGTGCGTCTGGGCAAGGATGTGGAGAAAAATGTCCTGGCCCGGGGCCTGCGTGCCCACGTCGAGGACCGGGTCATCACCCACGAAAACAAAACCGTGGTATTTGGTTGATTTGCGGCCATTGTTGGCCCGCCCAAAGCCATACTTTGCGGCCTCGGATGTGGTACCATTGTCGGCTTGTTGATGGCCGGCCACAGAGGCTGCTCGGCTCCTAATAACGACTTCCAGCAATTGCAAAGGAACCTTTCTCGATGGGTGAATTAGCCAAAGAGATCCTGCCGGTAAATATTGAAGACGAGCTCAAGCAGTCCTACCTCGATTACGCCATGAGCGTCATCGTCGGGCGTGCGCTCCCCGACGTCCGTGACGGCCTGAAGCCGGTACACCGGCGGGTGCTGTTCGCCATGTCGGAGCTGGGCAACGACTGGAACAAGCCCTACAAGAAGTCCGCCCGTGTGGTGGGTGACGTCATCGGTAAATACCACCCCCACGGTGACTCGGCGGTCTACGACACCATCGTCCGCATGGCCCAGCCGTTCTCGCTGCGCTATCCGCTGGTGGACGGCCAGGGCAACTTCGGTTCCATTGACGGCGACAACGCCGCCGCCATGCGTTACACCGAAATCCGGATGAAGAAGATTGCCCATTCGCTGCTGGCGGATCTGGACAAGGAAACCGTCGACTTCGTGCCCAACTACGACGGCACCGAGCAGATTCCCGATGTCATGCCCACCCGGATCCCCAACCTGCTGGTGAACGGCTCCTCGGGCATTGCGGTGGGTATGGCCACCAACATCCCGCCCCACAACCTGACCGAGATCGTCAACGGTTGCCTGGCGCTGATCGACAACCCGGATCTCACCGTCGACGACCTGATGGAATACATCCCGGGCCCGGATTTCCCCACCCAGGGCATCATTAACGGCCGCGCCGGCATCGTTGAGGCCTACCGCACCGGCCGGGGCCGGATCTACATCCGCGCCCGCCACGAGATCGAGCACGACAACAAGACCGGCCGTGACGCCATCATCATTACCGAGCTGCCCTATCAGCTCAACAAGGCCCGGCTGATCGAGAAGATCGCCGAGCTGGTGAAGGAGAAGCGCCTGGAAGGCATCTCCGAGCTCCGTGACGAGTCCAACAAGGAAGGCATCCGGGTGGTGATCGAGCTGCGCCGGGGCGAGAACCCGGACGTGATCATCAACAACATGTTCGCCCACACCCAGCTGCAGACGGTGTTCGGCATCAACATGGTGGCCCTGATTGACGGCGAGCCCCGGGTCCTCAACCTGAAGGAAATGCTGGACGCCTTCATCCGCCACCGTCGCGAAGTGGTCACCCGCCGCACCATCTATGAGCTGCGCAAGGCCCGCGAGCGGGGCCACATCCTCGAAGGTCTGTCGGTGGCCCTGGCCAACATCGATGACATCATCAATCTGATCAAGCAGTCGCCCTCGGCGGTGGAAGCCAAGGAAAAGCTGGTGGCCCAGGGCTGGTCTCCGGGTGACGTCATGGCCATGCTGGAAAAGGCCGGCCCGGATGTCTGCCGGCCGGACGACCTGCCGGAGTACTGCGGCCTGCGGGACGGCCTGTACCATCTGTCACCGGAACAGGCCCAGGCCATCCTGGATCTGCGCCTGCATCGCCTGACCGGTCTGGAAACCGAAAAGCTCCAGAACGAATACCGTGAAATCGTCGAGAAGATCGCCGATCTGCTGGATATCCTCGGGGATCCGGAGCGTCTGCTGCAGGTTATCCGGGAAGAGCTGCAGGCCGTGGTGGAAGAGTACGGCGATGCCCGCCTGACCGAGATCACCAGCTCCAAGCGCGACCTCACCATCGCTGACCTGATCGACGAGGAAGACCTGGTGGTCACCATCTCCCACGGTGGTTACGCCAAGACCCAGGCCATCGAGGATTACCAGGCCCAGCGCCGTGGCGGCCGGGGCAAGGCCTCCACCGCGATGAAGGAAGAGGACTTCATCGAGAAACTGCTGGTGGCCAACTCCCACGACACCATTCTGTGCTTTACCAGCCGGGGCAAGGTCTACTGGCTGCGGGTGTTCGAGATTCCCCGCGCCAGCCGCGCCTCCCGGGGCCGGCCCATGGTCAACATCCTGCCGCTGGAAGACGGCGAGCGGGTGACCACCTTCCTGCCGGTACGGGACTACCCGGAAGATCATTACGTGCTGATGGCCACCTCCGCCGGTATCGTCAAGAAGACGCCGCTGCCGAACTTCTCCCGGCCCCGGTCCAATGGCCTGATCGCGCTGTCGCTGGACGAGGGCGACACCCTGGTGGGCGCCGCCATTACCGCCGGTGACGCCGAAGTGATGCTGTTCTCCTCCGCCGGCAAAGCGGTGCGCTTCAGCGAGGACCAGATCCGTCCCCTGAGCCGGACCGCACGCGGTGTCCGCGGTATCCGCATGCCCGAGGAACACCGGGTGGTGTCGCTGATCATCCCGCAGGAGGGCGGCATTATCCTTACCGCCAGTGAGAACGGCTACGGCAAGCGTACCCAGCTCGAGGAATTCCCGGCCTACAGTCGCGGCAGCCAGGGCGTGATTGCGATGCAGTGCTCGGACCGCAACGGTAACCTGGTCACCGCCCTGCAGATGTTCGATGGCGACGAGATGATGCTGATCTCGGACAAGGGTACCCTGGTGCGGACCCGTGCCGACGAGGTCTCGGTGCTGAGCCGCAACACACAGGGTGTGCGCCTGATCAAGCTGAGTCAGGAGGACGAGCGCCTGGTAGGTGTGGAGCGGATCGCCGACAGTGGTGAGGAAGATCTGGAAGACGAGGCCGAGGCGCCGGTGGAAGGCAGCGGCCAGGGCGCAGGCGAGCAGGCCGGCGAGGAATAGCGCCGGCCCGGTTTCCGCCGCCGGTCATGCCGGCGGCCGTGGTCAACATGAGACGGATGGGCAATGAGCAGGGCGTATAATTTTTGTGCAGGGCCGGCGACACTGCCGGAAAGTGTGCTCCGTCAGGCGCGGGACGAAATGCTCGACTGGCAGGGCACCGGCATGTCGGTCATGGAGATGAGCCACCGCAGCGACGAGTTCGTGGCCATTGCCGAAACTGCCGAGCAGGACCTGCGGGACCTGGCGGGTATTTCCGGCGACTACGCCGTGCTGTTCATGCAGGGGGGTGCCAGCAGCCAGTTCGCCACCGTGCCCCTGAACCTGCTCGGTGAGAAGGGTACGGCGGATTACATCAACACCGGCATCTGGTCGAAGAAGGCCATCGCCGAGGCCCGTCGCTACGGCGAGGTGAATGTGGCCGCCAGCAGCCAGGACAACGGCTTCACCGACATTCCCGACCAGGCCCACTGGCGCTGCAATCCCCAGGCGTCCTACCTGCATTACACCCCCAATGAGACCATTGGCGGCCTGGAGTTCGATTTCGTGCCGGATGCCGGCAGTGTGCCCCTGGTGGCCGATATGTCCTCCAGCATGCTGTCCCGTCCGCTGGACGTGTCGAAGTTCGGCCTCATCTACGCCGGCGCCCAGAAGAACATCGGCCCTTCCGGGCTGGTGGTGGTGATTGTCCGCAAGGACCTGCTGGGCCATGCCCGGCCGGAGACCCCCACCATGATGGACTACAAGGTCACCGCCGATAACGGTTCCATGTACAACACCCCGTCCACCTACTCCTGGTACCTGGCGGGGCTGGTGTTCAAGTGGCTCAAGGCCCAGGGGGGCGTCACTGCGATCGCCGAGATCAACAGCCGCAAGGCCCGCAAGCTTTATGGCTTCATCGATCAGAGCGACTTCTACGCCAACCCCATCGCGCCCCGATTCCGGTCCTGGATGAACGTGCCCTTCACCCTGGCGGACGATGCCCTCAACGACGCCTTCCTGCAGGGCGCCGAGGAGCGCCGGTTGCTGAACCTCAAGGGCCACCGCTCCGTGGGCGGCATGCGCGCCAGCATCTACAACGCCATGCCGGAAGCCGGCGTGGACGCCCTGATCGATTATATGGCCACCTTTGAGAAGGAGCGGGGCTGATCATGAGCGACGAGCAGACCCGCCTTGCCGAACTGAGGGACCGGATAGACGGTCTTGACCAGCAGATCATGGACCTGATCAGCGCCCGGGCCCGTTGCGCCCAGGAAGTGGCCCACGTCAAGATGGCCGCGAACCCGGACCAGGACGTGTTCTTCTACCGTCCCGAGCGCGAGGCCCAGGTGCTGCGGCGGATCAAGGACCACAATCCCGGGCCCCTGTCAGGAGAGGAAATGGCCCGGCTGTTCCGTGAGATCATGTCCGCCTGCCTGGCGCTGGAAAAGCCCATGCACATCGCCTTCCTGGGGCCGGCCGGCACCTTTACCCAGTCGGCGGCGCTCAAGCATTTTGGCCACTCGGTGATCAGTGTGCCGCTGCCGGCCATAGACGCGGTGTTCCGGGAAGTGGAATCCGGCGCCGCCCATTACGGCGTTGTGCCGGTGGAGAATTCCACCGAGGGCATGATCAACCACACCCTGGACATGTTCATGTCGTCGCCGCTGAAGATCTGCGGTGAGGTGCAGCTACGCATTCACCATCACCTGATGGCCGCCCCCGGTACCGATGACAAGGCCATTAGCCGCATCTACTCGCACCAGCAGTCCTTCGCCCAGTGCCGGCAGTGGCTGGACGCCCACCGCTACGGCATCGAGCGGGTGGCGGTGAGCAGCAACGCCGAGGCCGCCCGCCGGGCCGCCGCGGAGCCGGGCACCGCCGCCATTGCCGGCGACATGGCCGCCGAGCTCTACGGTCTGGAGAAGCTGGCCAACAAGATCGAGGACCGGCCGGACAACACCACCCGGTTCCTGATCATCGGCCGCGAGGCGGTCAGTCCCAGCGGTCATGACAAGTCCTCGATCCTGGTGTCCATGCGCAACAAGCCGGGTGCCCTTTACCAGCTGCTGGAGCCTTTTCACCGCCACAACATCAGCCTGACCCGGATCGAAACCCGGCCCTCGCCCAGCGGAACCTGGGCCTACGTCTTCTACATCGACTTCGAAGGCCACATGGAGGACGCCCAGGTCAGCAAGGTACTGGCGGACATTGACCAGGAAGCGGTGGAGCTCAAGCGCCTGGGCTCCTATCCGATCGGGGTGCTCTGAGCAGCTGAGCGGTTGAACATTCAAGGCCGGCGTGCCGGTCATGGGGAAGCGTGTTATGACGATCGATTACCAGAGTCTGGCCGTCGAAGGCGTTCAGGGCCTGATGCCCTATCAGCCGGGCAAGCCCATTGATGAGCTGGCCCGGGAGCTGGGCCTGGATCCGGCCGGTATCGTCAAGCTCGCCAGCAACGAGAATCCCCTGGGACCGAGCCCCAAGGCGATGGCGGCGGCCCGCCAGGCCCTGGACGGTCTCTGCCGCTACCCCGACGGTAACGGCTTCAACCTGAAAGCCAGGCTGGCGCAGCGTCTGGGGGTAGGGCCGGCGCAGATCACCCTGGGCAACGGTTCCAACGATGTGCTTGAAATCATCACCCGCTGCTTTGCCGATCACAGCACCGAGGTGATCTACTCCCAGCATGCCTTCGCAGTCTACCCCATCGTCGCCCGCGCCATCGGTGCCCGCGGCGTGGAGGTGCCGGCCCGGCACTGGGGTCATGACCTGGAGGCCATGGCCGACGCCGTTACCGAGCGCACCCGTCTGATCTTCGTTGCCAACCCCAACAACCCCACCGGTACCGTGCACGATGCCGATGCCATCGAGCGCTTCCTGGCCCGCGTACCGGATCGGGTACTGGTGGTGCTGGACGAAGCCTACTGCGAATACCTGGAGGGAGAGGGCTTTCCTGATGGCGTGGCGCTGCTGTCCCGTTTTGCCAACCTGATCGTTACCCGCACCTTCTCCAAGGCCTGGGGTCTGGCGGCGCTACGGGTGGGCTACAGCCTGTCATCGCCGGCCATCGCCGACATTCTCAACCGGGTGCGCCAGCCCTTCAACGTGGATTCCGTTGCCCTGGCCGCCGCCACCGCGGTGCTGGACGACGAGGACTACCTGCAGCGTTCCCGAGCCGTCAACACAGAGGGTTTGCGGCAGCTTGAGCAGGGCCTGGAGGCACTGGGGCTGGCCTTTATTCCCTCCGCCGGCAACTTTGTGGCGGTGGACGTGGGCGAGGAAGCCGGCCCCGTGTTCCAGCGTCTGCTGGCCGAGGGTGTGATTGTGCGGCCGGTGGCCGGCTACGGCATGCCTCGCCATTTGCGGGTCTCGGTGGGACTGGCGGAAGAGAACCGCCGTTTCCTGGAGGCACTGCCCCGGGCGCTGCAGCCAAAGGTGGATGAGGCGCTGCATGGCTGACGGCCCCCTGTTCCGACGCGTTGCCATTATCGGACTGGGCCTGATTGGCGGATCCCTGGCCAGTGCCATTCGCCGTGCCCGGCTGGCGGACACCGTGGTGGGTGCCGATCAGCGGGCCGACGAGCTGGCCCTGGGGCTGTCGCTTGGCATCGTCGATGAGACCGCCGACTCCATCGCCGGGGCCGTGACCGGAGCCGACCTGGTGGTGGTGGCGGTGCCGGTGCGGGCCACCGAGCAGGTGCTGCGGGAAATCAGGCCGCACCTGGGTGAGGGCGCGCTGCTGACCGATGTGGGCAGCACCAAGGCCAGTTTCGTCGAGGCGGTCCGGACGGTTTTCGGTAAGGAGCCGGTGGCCATGATTCCCGGCCATCCCATTGCCGGGTCCGAGAAGAGCGGCATCACCGCCGCCAACCCGGACCTGTTTGACCGCCACATGGTAATTCTGACCCCGCCGGAAGGCGCCGACAGCCGCCATCTGAAGCGACTGCGTGCGCTCTGGGAGGGCTGTGGCGCCACCGTGCTGACCATGTCGGTGGCCCGCCATGACGAGGTCCTGGCGGCCACCAGTCACCTGCCGCATCTGATTGCCTTCTCTCTGGTGGATACCCTGGCCGGCGAGGACGACAATCTCGATATTTTCCGCTACGCCGCCGGCGGTTTCCGGGATTTCACCCGCATTGCGGCCAGCGATCCGGTGATGTGGCACGATATCTTTCTTTCCAACCAGCAGGCGGTGTTGCGGGTGATCGACCATTTCACCCACGACCTGGACCAGCTTCGGGCCGCCATCGCCGATCAGGACAGCGCCACCCTGCTGCGGGTGTTCAGTCGTGCCAAGGCGGCACGGGATCATTTTTCCAAAATGCTTTCAGGACAGGCCTACGTGACAAAAACCAACCAAAAACCCCTGACGTTTCTGCTTGAGCCGGGCCACAAGGTCACCGGTGACATCCGTGTGCCCGGCGACAAGTCCATTTCCCACCGCTCCATCATGCTGGGCGCGCTGGCGGACGGAATCACCGAGGTGAAGGGTTTCCTGGAAGGGGAGGACAGCCTCGCCACGCTCCAGGCCTTCCGCGATATGGGTGTCACCATTGAAGGCCCGGACCATGGCCATGTCCGGCTTCACGGCGTTGGCATCGACGGCCTGCAGGCGCCCCGCGGGCCCCTCTACCTAGGCAATTCAGGCACCGGCATGCGGCTGTTCTCCGGCCTGCTGGCGCCGCAACCCTTCAGCTCGGAGCTTACCGGCGATGCCAGTCTGTCCAAGCGGCCCATGGGCCGGGTGGCGGATCCGCTGCGGGCCATGGGGGCGGTGATCGAGACCGCGGAGGGCGGTCGTCCGCCCATGAAGATCCAGGGCGGCCGGCCCCTGAAGGGCATCCATTACGACATGCCGGTGGCCAGCGCCCAGGTCAAATCCTGCCTGCTGCTGGCGGGCCTGTACGCCGAGGGCACCACCTCGGTGAGCGAACCGGCGCCGACCCGGGACCACACCGAGCGCATGCTGGCGGGCTTCGGCTACGATGTCCACCGTGACGGCGCCACCGTCAGTGTCACCGGGGGCGGCCGTCTGACCGCCACCAGCATCGATATCCCTGCCGACATCTCCTCGGCCGCGTTTTTCCTGGTGGCGGCGAGCATCGCGCCGGATTCCGATCTGACCCTGCGCCAGGTGGGTATGAACCCGACCCGGGTCGGGGTGATCAACATCCTGCGGCTGATGGGGGCCAACATCGAGGTGCTGGACGAGCGCGAAGTGGGCGGTGAGCCGGTGGCGGACCTGCGGGTGCAGTCGGCGGCCCTGAGAGGCATCGAAATTCCCCTCAGCGACGTGCCCCTGGCCATCGACGAGTTCCCGGTGCTGTTCATCGCCGCCACCTGCGCCGACGGTGAGACCGTGCTGCGGGGCGCCGAGGAGCTGCGGGTCAAGGAAAGCGACCGCATCCAGGTCATGGCCGATGGTCTGGCGGCGCTCGGGGTGGCTACGACCGTCACCGAGGACGGCATCGTCATCCGCGGCGGCCAGAGTATTGGCGGCGGTACCGTGGACAGCCACGGCGATCACCGCATCGCCATGTCCTTCGCGGTCGCCTCCCTGGTGGCAAAAGGCCCCATCAAGGTTACCGACTGCGCCAACGTGGCAACGTCCTTCCCCGGCTTTGTCGAGCTGGCCCGTGGCGTGGGTATCCAGATCACCACGGCAGAGGAGTAATCACCATGGCAACTACGGCCCCGGTCATTACCGTGGACGGTCCCGGTGGCGCCGGCAAGGGCACCATCACCCAGATGCTGGCGCGCCGCCTGGGCTGGCACCTGCTTGACAGTGGTGCGCTCTATCGCCTGACCGCGCTGGCCGCCACCCGCCAGGGTGTCAGCCTGGACGACGAGGCCGGCCTGGCGGAGGTGGCCCGGGGCCTGGACGCCGCCTTCGAACCCACCGAGCCCGGCGAACCGGTGCGGGTGATTCTGGCCGGCGAGGATGTGACCCGCGAAATCCGCACCGAGGCCTGTGGCGACAACGCCTCCCGGGTGGCAGCCATGCAGCCGGTGCGGGACGCCCTGCTGCAGCGCCAGCGGGACTTCCGGCAGCCGCCGGGCCTTGTGGCGGACGGCCGCGACATGGGCACGGTGGTTTTCCCCCGGGCCGAGACCAAGATTTTCCTCACCGCCAGCGCCCTGGAGAGGGCTGAACGACGTTATCGTCAGTTGAAGGACGCCGGGGTCGATGTTAATATTGACGCCCTTTTGGAAGAGATACGGGTGCGCGATGAACGGGATATGAACCGTTCCGCGGCTCCGCTTAAGCCGGCAGAAGATGCGCAAGTCATTGACTCGACCGGTTTAAGCATTGAAGAGGTGTTGGACAGAGTCATGGCCGCAGCAGGCCAGGCCTGACCGCACCTTTTTGTTGTTGGAAACCGGATGTGGCGTAAACAGCCAGCCCTGGTCGTATCCGGTCACTATTAACAGACCGTGCCGCTGGCAGCACGGAGTAACTTGCGTTGATCACATAGGACATATAATGAGCGAGAGCTTTGCGGATCTATTTGAAGAAAGCCTGAAAGAAATTGACATGCAGCCGGGTTCCATCGTCCAGGGAACCGTGGTTGATATCGACAGCGACTGGGTCACGGTCAACGCCGGCCTGAAGTCCGAGGGTGTCATCCCCGCCTCTCAGTTCCTGAACGAGAAAGGCGAGCTGGAAATCCAGATCGGCGACGTTGTCGACGTAGCTCTCGATGCGGTAGAAGATGGCTTCGGTGAAACCCGCCTGTCCCGTGAAAAGGCCAAGCGTGCGGAGGCCTGGAAGGTACTGGAGAAGTCCTTCGAAGCCGAGGAAGTCGTCAAGGGTGTGATCAACGGCAAGGTGAAGGGTGGTTTCACGGTCGACCTGGCTGGCATTCGTGCTTTCCTGCCGGGTTCCCTGGTTGATGTTCGTCCGGTACGCGACACCGCGCACCTGGAGAACAAGGAACTCGAGTTCAAGGTCATCAAGCTGGACCAGAAGCGCAACAACGTGGTTGTTTCCCGTCGTGCGGTGCTGGAAGCCGAGAACAGCGCCGAGCGTGACGCGCTGCTGGAAACCCTGACCGAAGGTATGGAAATCAAGGGTATCGTCAAGAACCTGACCGACTACGGCGCGTTCGTGGATCTGGGCGGTGTTGACGGCCTGCTGCACATCACCGACATGGCCT
>NZ_JAWVZL010000036.1:0-30281 GCF_033722195.1 Marinobacter sp. | reverse complement strand
TTCAGGCCCAGCCCCGCTGACTGGTTTGGTGAGCACGACGTCAGTACCGACGACTCCGGTCGGGTGACCGCGCCGGAGGCGCACGAATTCCCGTTCCAGACCTCCAACCCGAAGATCTTCGCCGGCGGCGACATGGTCCGGGGGTCGGATCTGGTGGTGACCGCGATCTGGGAAGGGCGCCAGGCGGCTGAAGGCATTCTCGACTACCTCGACGTCTGACCGTCGTTTCCCCGACCAACAGGATCTGCATGACCGAACTGAAGAACGACCGCTTCCTGCGGGCGCTGATGCGCCAGCCCGTTGACCGTACCCCGGTCTGGATGATGCGCCAGGCCGGGCGCTATCTGCCGGAGTACCGGGCTACCCGCGCCAAGGCCGGTGATTTCCTGAGCCTGTGCAAGAACACGCCACTGGCCTGTGAGGTCACTCTCCAGCCGCTGGAGCGCTACCCACTGGACGCAGCTATCCTGTTCTCGGACATCCTTACCATTCCGGATGCGCTGGGCCTGGGCCTCTACTTTGAAACCGGCGAGGGGCCCAAGTTCAAGCGCACGGTGCGCTCGGCAGCCGATGTGGACGCGCTGCCCGGGATCAAGGCGGATGTGGATCTGGACTACGTGATGAATGCGGTGTCCACCATCCGCCGGGAACTCAACGGCCGGGTGCCGCTGATCGGTTTCTCCGGCAGTCCGTGGACCCTGGCCACTTACATGGTGGAGGGCGGCTCCTCCAAGGATTTCCGCGAAGCCAAGAAGCTGATGTACACCCAGCCGGAGGTCATGCACCGGCTGCTGGACCACCTGGCGGATTCGGTGACGGATTACCTGAACAGCCAGATCCGGGCCGGCGCCCAGGCGGTACAGATCTTTGACACCTGGGGCGGCACCCTGAGCAGCTGGGCCTATGAGGCTTTCTCCCTGGCCTACATGCGCAAGATCGTAAAGGGCCTGATCCGTGAGCACGACGGCCGCCATGTGCCAGTCATCCTGTTCACCAAGAACGGCGGCCAGTGGCTGGAAGCCATGGCGGAGACCGGTGCCGACGGGCTGGGGCTGGACTGGACCACGGATATCGGCAAGGCCCGCGCCCGGGTCGGCGACCGGGTCACCCTGCAGGGCAACATGGACCCGGCCATGCTCTACGCGCCGCCGGAGCGCATCCGCGCCGAGGTGGCGGATATCCTCGCCCGGTTTGGTGAAGGTACCGGTCATATCTTCAACCTGGGCCACGGCATTACCCCCGACGTCGACCCTGCCCACGCCGGCGCCTTCATCGAGGCGGTGGTGGAGCTCAGTCCCGCCTACCATAAGCAGTAACCGTCACTGGCGCCGGACCACGGCGGGCACTATAGTCTGGGAAATGCGGGCCTTCCGGTCCGCCTGTTCCAGGCTCCATAGGGTGGCGGCACGTGTCCCTCTCACAATCTGAAAAACGGCGTTTCCATCGCATCCTGTTCGATGCGCCCTGCGATATCCACTGTGGTGACGATGTCTGGCGCAGCGAGGTGCTGGATATCTCCCTGCGGGGTCTGCTGGTGCGGCGTCCGGACAGCTGGAATGCGCGGCTGCGTCCGCCGTTCGAAGTGGTCATCCATCTGGACGGTCGGGAATGCGGCATCGTGATGGCAGTGGAGTTGCGGCACGTGGAAGCGGACCAGCTGGGCTTCAAGTGCCAGTACATCGACCTTGAAAGCGCGTCCCACCTCAAGCGCTTGGTGGAACTCAACCTGGGCGACCAGGCCCTGCTGGAGCGTGAGCTCGCCCACATGATCGGGCGTTAGCGAGCAGGCTAGAGATCTTCCAGGGCGCTCAGGGCATCGCTGAGTTTGGCCACCGGAATCACCCTCATGTTGTCGATGGGCTTGCGGGGGGCGTTGGCCTTGGGCACCAGTGCCCGGGTAAAGCCGTGCTTGCTGGCCTCGTAGATGCGTTCCTGGCCGCTGGGAACCGGGCGGATCTCGCCGGACAGGCCCACCTCACCAAAGATCACCAGGTCCTGGGGCAGGGCGCGGTCACGGAAGGATGACACGATCGCCGCCAGCAGCGCCAGGTCGGCACTGGTCTCGTTGACCTTGACCCCGCCCACCACGTTGACGAACACATCCTGGTCCGAGCAGTGCAGGCCGCCATGGCGATGCAGGACCGCCAGCAGCATGGCCAGCCGGTTCTGGTCCAGACCCACCGCCACCCGGCGCGGGTAACTGCCCTGGGCGGCGTCCACCAGTGCCTGGATCTCCACCAGCATGGGCCGGGTACCCTCCCAGACCACCATCACCACGCTGCCGGGCGCGGCTTCGTCGCCCCGGTTGAGGAAGATGGCACTGGGGTTCTTCACTTCCTTCAGACCCTGTTCCAGCATCGCGAACACCCCAAGCTCGTTGACCGCACCAAAGCGGTTCTTGATGCCCCGCAGGGTGCGATAGCGGCTGTCGCTGGAGCCCTCCAGCAGGATCGAGCAGTCGATCATGTGCTCAAGCACCTTGGGCCCGGCCAGGCTGCCGTCCTTGGTGACGTGTCCCACCAGGAACAGGATGGTGCCGGTCTGCTTGGCAAAGCGGGTGAGGAAGGCGGCGCTTTCGCGCACCTGGGAGACGCTGCCGGGGGCCGATTCAATGTCTGCCACATGCATGACCTGGATACTGTCCACCACCAGGATGCGTGGCTTCTCCGCCTCGGCAATCTGGATGACCCGCTCGACGCTGGTCTCCGACAGCATCTTCAGGTCGCCGGTGGGCAGCCCCAGGCGCTTGGCCCGCAAGGCCACCTGCTGCAGGGATTCCTCGCCGGTGACGTAGAGCGCCGGATGCTGGCCCGCCAGGTGACAGACGGTCTGCAGCAGCAGGGTGCTTTTGCCGGCCCCGGGATGGCCGCCCATGAGCACTGCCGAGCCGGACACCAGCCCACCGCCCAGGACCCGGTCCAGCTCCTGCATGCCGGAGCTGATCCGGCTCTGTTCCGCCAGGCTGACCGAATCCAGGGTCTGGACCGCCGACAGGCTGCCGGCAAAGCCCTCGAACCGCGCGCCCCGGCTGCCGCCACCGCCTGCGCTGGCAGCACTGACGCCGCGCACTTCACTGATGGTGTTCCAGGCCTGGCAGGCGGTGCACTGGCCCTGCCACTTGGAATAGTCGGCACCGCATTCGGTGCAGACGTAGGCGGTTCTTGTCTTGGCCATCAGGCCAGCTTCTTGTACTTCATGCGCTCGGGCACCATGGCCGAGTCGCCCTTGCGCTTCTTGTAGTCCTCGTCGTACTCGCTGAAATTACCCTCGAAGAAGACGGTCTGGCTGTCACCTTCGAACGCCAGGATGTGGGTGGCGACCCGGTCCAGGAACCAGCGGTCGTGGGAGATCACCATGGCGGCGCCGGGGAAGTTGAGGATGGCCTCCTCAAGGGCGCGCAGGGTTTCCA
Source organism: Marinobacter sp. (assembly GCF_033722195.1). Lineage (GTDB taxonomy): Bacteria > Pseudomonadota > Gammaproteobacteria > Pseudomonadales > Oleiphilaceae > Marinobacter. Next base: position 26,872 of record NZ_JAWVZL010000036.1, on the reverse strand, counting down.
CGTCCAGGTCGTTGGTGGGCTCGTCCAGCAGCAGCACGTTGCCGCCTTCTTTCAGCAGCTTGGCCAGGTGCAGGCGATTGCGCTCGCCGCCGGACAGGTCGCCCACCCGCTTCTGCTGGTCGCTGCCCTTGAAGTTGAAGCGCCCGACATAGGCCCGGGACGGGGTCTGGTAGCTGCCCACCTGGATGATGTCCTGGCCGTCGCTGAGTTCTTCCCAGACGGTGCGGTCGTTGTCCAGGTCCCGCATCTGATCCACGTAGGCCAGATGCACGGTTTCGCCCACATCGATGGTGCCGCTGTCGGGCTGGTCGAGGCCTGCGATCATGCGGAACAGGGTGGACTTGCCGGCGCCGTTGCCGCCGATGATGCCGACGATGGCCCCAGGCGGCATGCGGAAGCTGAGGTTTTCGTACAGCAGCCGGCCGTCGAAGGACTTGCTCACCCCGTTCGCCTCGATGACCTTGTCACCCAGGCGGGGGCCGGGCGGAATGTAGAGCTCGTTGGTCTCGTTGCGCTTCTGGAAGTCCTGTGAGCTGAGTTCCTCGAACCGGGCCAGGCGGGCCTTGCTCTTGGACTGGCGACCCTTTACGCCACTGCGTACCCACTCCAGCTCGTGCTTGATGGACTTCTGCCGGGCGGCTTCCTGCTTGGCCTCGATTTCCAGGCGTTTTTCCTTGGCTTCCAGCCACTGGCTGTAGTTGCCCTCGAACGGAATGCCCTGGCCGCGGTCCAGTTCCAGAATCCAGCCGGCGACGTTGTCGAGGAAATAACGGTCGTGGGTGATGGCCACCACGGTGCCGGGGAAGTCGTGCAGGAAACGCTCCAGCCAGGCCACGGACTCGGCGTCCAGGTGGTTGGTGGGCTCATCCAGCAGCAACATGTCCGGGCCGGACAGCAGCAGCCGGCACAGCGCCACCCGCCGCCGCTCACCACCGGACAGGGTGGCGACGCTGGCGTCCCAGGGCGGCAGACGCAGGGCGTCCGCTGCCACTTCCAGCTTGCGTTCGATGTCGTGGCCATCGACCGCCTGGATGAAGCTCTCCAGCTCGCCCTGCTTCTTGGCCAGGGCGTCGAAATCGGCGTCCGGCTCGGCGTAGGCGGCGTAGACTTCGTCCAGCTCGGCCAGCGCCTTGTGGACGCCTGCCACGGCTTCGTCCACCACTTCCTTGACGTTCTTGTCGTCGTCCAGCTCCGGCTCCTGGGGCAGGTAGCCGATGTTGAGGCCGGGCTGGGGGCGGGCCTCGCCGATGTAATCCTGGTCGACGCCGGCCATAATTCTCAGCAGGGTGGATTTACCGGAACCGTTCAGGCCCAGGACGCCGATTTTGGCGCCGGGAAAGAAGCTGAGCGAGATGTCTTTGAGGATTTCACGCTTGGGCGGCACAACCTTGCCCACCCGGTTCATGGAAAATACGTACTGAGCCATAGCTGGCGGGATCCTTTCGGTTAATGACCGGTCACTCGGAACAAGCCTGTAAAGGTAGCGAAACTGCTGGCCTATGGCAATCGGCGGCCACCGGGAGCCGGGGGCCGTCAGCCGCTGTCGAAAAGATGATTTCCGACCCCGGAATACGCTAGAATAGCGGCCCTTTTTTCCATACCCGAATCCTTTGACGGCCTGTTCGGCAGGCCAAGCACACAGGGGCAGCGCATCCATGTTTAACCGTGATATGAAAATTGCCGGATATGACGACGAACTCTGGACCGCGATCCAGGCCGAGACCGCACGCCAGGAAGCGCACATCGAGCTGATTGCCTCCGAGAACTATACCAGCCCCCGGGTGATGGAAGCCCAGGGCAGTGTGCTGACCAACAAGTACGCCGAGGGTTATCCCGGCAAGCGCTACTACGGTGGCTGCGAGCACGTGGACGTTGCCGAGGAGCTGGCCATCGAGCGTGCCAAGCAGCTGTTCGGCGCCGCCTATGCCAACGTCCAGCCCCATTCCGGCTCCCAGGCCAACTCGGCGGTATTCATGGCCCTGCTCAAGCCCGGTGATACCGTGCTGGGCATGAGTCTGGCCCACGGTGGCCACCTGACCCATGGTGCCTCGGTGAATTTCTCCGGCAAGATCTACAACGCGGTCCAGTACGGCCTGAACACCGACACCGGTCTGATCGACTACGACGAAGTGGAGGCCCTGGCGCTGGAGCACAAGCCCAAGATGATCATCGCCGGTTTCTCCGCCTATTCCCAGGAGCTGGACTTCGCCCGCTTCCGCGCCATCGCGGACAAGGTCGGCGCCTACCTGTTCGTGGATATGGCCCACGTTGCCGGCCTGGTGGCCGCCGGCGTCTACCCGGATCCGATTCCCCACGCCCACGTGGTCGCGACCACCACTCACAAGACCCTGCGGGGGCCGCGCGGTGGTCTGATCCTGGCCTGTGACGATGCGGACCTGCAGAAAAAGCTCAACTCCGCGGTCTTCCCGGGCGGCCAGGGCGGCCCGCTGATGCACGTGATCGCCGCCAAGGCGGTGTGTTTCAAGGAGGCCATGAGCGACGAGTTCAAGGCCTACCAGAAGCAGGTGGTCAAGAACGCCAAGGCCATGGCCCAGGTCTTCATCGACCGCGGCTACGACGTCATCTCCGGTGGCACCACCAATCACCTGTTCCTGGTCAGCCTGATCAAGCAGGACATCACCGGTAAGGACGCGGATGCGGCCCTGGGTCGTGCCCACATCACCGTCAACAAGAACGCGGTGCCGAATGACCCGCGCTCGCCGTTCGTCACCTCCGGCCTGCGTATCGGCACCCCGGCGGTCACCACCCGCGGCTTCAGCGAGACCGAGTGTCGCGACCTGGCCGGCTGGATGTGCGATATTCTGGACGACCTGGACAACGACGACGTCAACGCCCGGGTGCAGCAGCAGGTGGAAGCCCTGTGTGCCCGCTTCCCGGTCTACAAGGACTGAACTCACGCCGTTAATGGCCTGCCCGGATGGTCCGGGCCGGCAGCTCGGGAGTCTTGATTATGCACTGTCCATTCTGCGGCGAAGCCGATACCAAGGTCATCGACTCGCGCCTGGTTGCCGAGGGCGATCAGGTCCGCCGCAGACGGGAGTGCCTGTCCTGCCACGAGCGCTTTACCACCTTCGAGTCCGCCGAGCTGGTCATGCCCCGGGTGGTCAAGCAGGACGGCACCCGTCAGCCTTTCGATGAGGACAAGCTGCGGGCCGGCATCATGAAGGCGCTGGAGAAGCGGCCTGTGAGCATCGAGGAGATCGAGGCGGCCCTCAACCGCATCCGTTTCCGGCTGCGGGCCACCGGCGAGCGTGAGGTCAAGTCCATGCACCTGGGTGAAGAGGTGATGACCGAACTGCGCCAGCTCGACAAGGTGGCGTACGTGCGCTTCGCCTCGGTGTACCGGAGCTTTCAGGACATCAACGAGTTCAAGGAAGAGATCGAGCGGCTGTCCGCCCACATGGGCGATAACGCCGACGCGGTGGATGTTGCCAAGGTACTGGCTGACAACGGTGAGTCAGAAGGAAAGGCATGATCGACGCCCAGGACACCGCGTTCATGGCGCGGGCCATTCAGTTGGCCTGGCGCGGGCGCTATTCCACCCACCCCAACCCTCGGGTCGGCTGTGTGGTGGTCAAGGATGGAAGGGTTCTCGGCGAGGGCTGGCATGAACGCGCCGGCGAGGCCCATGCCGAGGTTCGCGCCCTCAGTCAGGCCGGGCCCGAGGCCCGCGGTGCCAGTGTCTACGTCACCCTGGAGCCCTGCAGTCATTTCGGCCGGACCCCGCCCTGTTCCCGGGCGCTGATCGACGCCGGGGTAGCGCGGGTGTTTGCCGCCACCAAGGACCCCAACCCCGCCGTTTCGGGCCGAGGCCTGGAGCAGCTGCGGGAAGCCGGTGTGAGGGTCACCGAAGGCCTGCTGGCGGAGGAGGCGGAGAAGCTCAATCCGGGCTTCATGAAGCGCATGCGCACCGGCCGGCCCTACGTGCGGGTCAAGGTGGCGGCCAGCCTGGATGGTCGTACCGCCATGGCGTCCGGTGAAAGCCAGTGGATTACCGGCCCGGCGGCGCGGCAGGACGTGCAGCGCCTGCGGGGCCTGAGCGACGCCATCCTCACCGGGGTGGGGACGGTGCTCGCGGATGACCCCTCGCTGACGGTGCGGCGTGAGGAACTGGGCGACATCGGACTGGCCACGGAGCCCTCGCGGCAGCCCCTGCGGGTCATTGCCGACCGGGACGCCCGCACCCCCACCAGCGCCCGTATACTGCGTGGGGGTAATGTCCAGATTTTCTGCTCCACCCAGGCCTATGAAACCGCCCCGGCGCAGGATCTTGCCGCCCTGGGGGTGTCGGTGACCGGTCTGGGCTGGCAGGAGGACGGTGTCAACCTGGGCCAGGTGCTGGATGCCCTGGGGGCCCTGGGTATCAATGAGGTGCTGGTGGAAGCCGGGCCGCGACTGGCTGGTGCCTTTGTGTCGGAAGGCCTGGTGGACGAGTTCTGGCTCTATCAGGCGCCGGTGTTTCTGGGCAGCGAGGGCCGGCCCACGGTGACCCTGCCGCTGCAGGAAATGGCCCAGCGCCGGCACTGGCAGGTTCTGGACCGCCGCCAGGTGGGCGACGACCAGCGCTGGATCCTGGTGCCACGGCCTGACAATCAGTCTTGATAATGTGCCGGCCCGCCAGGGATGCCGGCACCCACACATGATGCGGTACTGCCAAGGCAGAGACGCGTAAGGGTAAGACGCCATATGGCACTGAACAAGATCGAAGACATCATCGAAGACATCCGCCAGGGCAAGATGGTGATCCTGATGGATGACGAGGATCGCGAGAATGAGGGCGACCTGGTCATGGCGGCAGAGTTCTGCACTGCCGAGGCCATCAACTTCATGGCCAAGTACGGCCGCGGCCTGATCTGCATGCCCATGACACCGGAGCGCTGCCAGCAGCTGGAGCTGCCGCTGATGGTGAACAGCAACGCCTCCGGTTTCGGCACCAAGTTCACTCTGTCCATCGAGGCTGCCGAGGGGGTCACCACGGGTATCTCCGCTGCGGACCGGGCCCGTACCGTCCAGGCGGCGGTGGCCCGCAACGCCAAGCCCAAGGACCTGGTGCACCCGGGCCACATTTTCCCGCTCATGGCCAATGCCGGCGGCGTGTTGAGCCGGGCCGGCCATACTGAGGCCTCCTGTGATCTGGCGGCGCTGGCGGGTTGTGAGCCGGCCGGGGTGATCTGTGAGATCATGAACGACGACGGCTCCATGGCGCGGCGGGAGGATCTCGAGATCTTCGCCGAGGCCCACGGCCTGAAGATCGGCACCATTGCCGACCTGATTCACTACCGCACCATGCACGAGCGCACCATAGATTGTGTCGAGCGCTACGACCTGGAAACCGAGTACGGCGTGTTCAACCTGCGCACCTACAAGGACACCATCCAGGGCGCCACCCACCTGGCCCTGGTGCATGGTGATGTCCAGCCGGACCAGCCGGCGCTGGTTCGGGTGCACATCACCGATACCCTGCGGGATCTGCTGGGGGCCTACCGCCCGGGCTCCAGCAGCTGGCCGCTGCATCATGCCCTGAAGGCGGTGGCCGAGGCCGATTCCGGTGTGCTGGTGCTGCTCAACAGCGGCGAGGACAGCTACAACCTGGAGGACCGGATCCACGAGTTCTTCGACCAGGGTCGGGCGTCCGCCGGCAAGGGCAGCTCGGGGGTCTACTTCACCGTAGGTACCGGCTCCCAGATTCTGCGGGATATCGGTGTCGGCAAGATGCGGCTGCTCAGCGCCCCCATCAAGTTTTCAGCCATTTCGGGGTTCGATCTTGAGGTGGTGGAGTACATTCCCTACAACCCCGACTAATTGTAACGGGCCGGCCTTGCGGGCGGCCCCGACAGGAGCCAAGCATGGCAGATATCAAAGTAGTAGAAGGTGATTTTTCCCAGTGTGCCGGCCGCTATGCGCTGGTGGTGGGCCGTTTTAACGGCTTCGTGGTGGAGAGCCTGGTTGAAGGCGCCGTCGACACCCTGCGTCGCCACGGCATCAGTGAGAGCGATATCACCATTGTCCGTGTACCGGGGGCCTACGAGATGCCGCTGGCGGTCAAACGGGTGGCCGAAACCGGCCAGTACGATGCCATCATCGCGCTGGGTGCGGTGATCCGCGGCGGCACGCCGCATTTCGACTATGTCGCGGGCGAAGCGGCCAGCGGCCTGGGCGCGGTCAGCCTGGAGACGGATGTGCCGGTCAGTTTCGGTGTACTGACCGTGGACTCGATCGAGCAGGCCATCGAGCGGTCCGGCACCAAGGCCGGCAACAAGGGCGCGGAAGCGGCCATGGTCGCACTGGAAATGGTCAGCCTGTTCAAGAAACTGGGTGAATGATGACGGCATCGGACGACACCGGCTCCCAGCCGGAAAGCCAGACCACCCCCAGCGGCCAGCCCAAGGCCGGTGAGCGCCGCCGTGCCCGGGTACTGGCCATGCAGGGCCTGTATCAGCGCCATTTCAGCAAGAGCCCCATCTCCGACATCGAGGCGGAGTTCATGGTGGACAACGACATGAGCAACGTCGACTCCGCCTATTTCCGGGACCTCCTTCGGGGTGTGCACAGGGAGCAGGCGGACCTGGACCGGACGCTGGAGCCCTTCCTCGATCGGCCCCTGGACGAGGTGGATCCGGTGGAGCTGGCCATCGTCCGGCTTGGCGCCTACGAGCTCAAACACCGCATCGACGTCCCCTACAAGGTGGTGATCAACGAAGGCATCGAAATGGCCAAGCGTTTTGGCGGCACCGAGGGACACAAGTTCGTCAACAGCATACTGGACAAGCTCAGCCGTCACCTGCGGCTTGCCGAGACCCGTCCCCGGTAGTTTCATGGGCGAATTCGAACTGATTCGCCAGATCTTCCTGCCGGTGGCCGAGGCCACCGCCACCCCCGCGGTGCGCCTGGGTATCGGCGACGACTGCGCCATCCAGAGTCTGCCGGCCGGTACCGAGCTGGTGTTCTCGGTGGATACCCTGGTGGAGGGTGTCCACTTTCCCCGCCAGTACGAACCCGAGCATCTGGCCTGGCGCGCCCTGGCGGTGGCGGCCAGCGACCTGGCCGCCATGGGGGCCGACCCGGTGTGCTTCACCCTGGCGCTGACCCTGCCGAGCAGTGATCAGGCCTGGCTCGAAGCCTTTGGCCACGGCCTGCAGGCCGCCGCCCGGGCCTTTGATCTGGCACTGGCCGGTGGCGATACGACCCGTGGCCCCCTGACGGTGACCATTCAGGTCCACGGCACCGTGCCTGACGGCGCCGCCATTACCCGAGGTGGTGCCCGTCCCGCTGACCTGGTGTGTGTCTCCGGCGCTCTCGGTGATGCCGGCGCTGCCCTGGGCTGGCTGGATACCGAACCGCTACCGCCCCGGGCCAGCGAGTTACTGGCCCGATACCACCGGCCCTGGCCCCGACTGGGGCTCGGCAAGAACCTGCGGGGCCTGGCCACCGCTGCCATCGATATTTCCGACGGTTTGCTGGCCGACCTGGGCCATATCTTGACCGCATCCGGTGTCGGCGCCACCCTTGATGTAAGCCGGGTACCGCTTTCGCCGGCACTGCGGACACTTCACGCCGACCGGGCCGAGAGCCTGGCGCTGCAGGCCGGTGACGACTATGAGCTCTGTTTTACCCTGCCGCCCGAGCACTGGGAACGGGTCTGTCAGCTCGATCCCGGGCTGACGGTGATCGGTCGCATCACCAGGGAGTCCGGTCTCATCCTGAAAAGAGACGATGGCGAGGAACGGGTGCACGCCACCGGCTATGACCACTTCGGAGCCGCGCAATGACCGACCCTGAGGACCGTAACCAGATCACCGAACCCCAGACCGCGCTCTTGCCACCGGGGTTCTTCCGCAACCCGGTGCATTTCCTGGCTTTCGGTTTTGGCAGCGGTGCCATGGCCCGGGCGCCGGGTACCTGGGGAAGCCTGGCGGCGATCCCGCCGTATTTCCTGCTGGCGCTGCTACCTGTCGCCGCCTACTGGGGGATGGTGGTGGTGGCGTTTGTGGTGGGTATCTGGCTGTGTGGCGTGACCGCCCGCAATCTCAAGGTCCACGACCACGGCGGCATCGTCTGGGACGAATTCGTTGGCATGTGGATCGTGCTGGGTTTCCACCCGGAGACCTTTCAGGGGGTGCTGCTGGCGTTTCTGGTGTTCCGGCTGTTCGATGTGCTCAAGCCCTGGCCCATCAATTGGTTTGACGAGCGCATGCCGGGTGGCCTGGGCATCATGTTCGATGACGTGCTGGCGGGATTCATGGCGCTGGCCAGTATTGTGCTGATCGAGGCCTGGCTGTTCCCCGATATGCTCTGACCGGGTCAGTGCACCCGCTCTTCCTCGGGCAGCATGCGCACCACATGCAGAAAGCGCTTGAGGCCGATTTCGGCCCGGTCGCGGGAAGCAAAGGGGCCGCTGTCGAAGCCCTCTCGGGTGGTAAAGTACCACTTGCCACCCACACAAAAGAAACGACTGCTGCGGAAGGGTGCCGGGCCAGCTTCGCCGGTTCGGGTCTGGGTGTTCATATAACCTCCTGCGCTCTCAGTCGTGCCGTTTGATGGGCCGTGATCGTGTACAGGTCCATCGTCTAAAATTAAATCAATTGGCGCTAAATTCAACAAATTTTTACAATTTTTCCTGCCGCCAAACCTCTGAATTCTTAACCCGTTGATCTGGATGCCTTTGCGCCTTGCCGTCCGGTGACGATTGCCTTGCGAATGTAACAGGCTGTGGGCAGAATGCAGGAGGTCCCTCCGGCACACCCGGTTGCCCGTCGGGGGCCTGCCAGAACGATTGCTCAACGTCACCAATGAGGTTTCCCTATGATGTCTCGATGGCTGCTTCAGTCGCGCCATACCTTTCCGGCCATGACGGTCGTGGTCCTGTCCATGCTGCTCGGCGCCTGCAGCTCGTCTCTGAAGCGGGTCCAGACCTGGGAAGGTCAGGCGGCCCAGCCGGGTCAGGTGGCGGTTCTGAAAACCCCGGGCGACATTACTGTGCAGTCGGTCAACGGGCGGGAAGTGGGCAATTTCCTGATGGACGACCTGGCGCTGGAGTACGAACTGCTGCCGGGCCGCAACACCATTGTGTTCGTGCATGAGACCATCTGGGCCAAGAAAACGGTCGTTCGTGACGGCGAGTCCAAGGTCCACAATGTGACCTCCGGCCCCCGCCAGGTGGTGATCGATGCCAAGCCCGGAGAGGTCTACACCTTCGACCTGCCGGAGCTCTCGGATCGCAGCGAAGCCGAGGCGTACGCCCGTAATTTCAATGTCGCCGTGACCAACGAGTCCGGCCGCGTGGTTGCCCGCTCCGAGGTCTACCAGCCCCAGGCTCCGAGCCTGCCCACGCTGCCCTCCGCCGGCAATGTAGCTGACAACTCCGGCAGCCAGCAGGCGCCGGCTCCCCAGGCCGGGGCGGCGGCCACTGCGCCCCAGGGCGGCGAGCGCCTGCCCACGGTAGAAGCCCTCAAGCTGATGTGGGAGCGCGCCTCAGCCGAGGAGAAACGCGAATTCCTGCGCTGGGCGTTCGAATAACCTTCAGTGGCGCAGCCGTGACACGGTTTTGCGCAGCAGGCCCTCGACATAGTTGAGGGCGTCCTCGGTGAGTGTGGTCTGCTGTTGTGACGGCAGGCCCTCACCGCTTTCAGCCGGCAACGCCAGGGTTGCCTCCTCGATACACGCCAGGCTCTGGCTGGTGAGTTCCTCAAGCGAACCGCCATCCGCCACCACATCCGGGCACAGGGTAAAATTGATGGTCAGCCGGCCCTGGTAGCTCACCGCCACAATCACCAGCCCCATACTGTCGAACAGCGGCGCGGTGTTGTACTGGCGCACCAGTCGCGAGCCCTGGAGATAGAGGGGTACCTGGGGCCCGGGCACGTTGGTAATGGGCACATTGAACACCGGCTGGTAGCGCTGGGCCAGCTGCAGTTCCGAGTAGAGCCGGGCGGACAGTGCCAGCATCGTGGAAGGTACCAGCTCGGTGAGGCGGTCGGCGGAAATGGCCTCCTGGTAGGGCTCCGAGGCCACCGCGTTCCAGTGGATCTGGCGGATGCGCCGGGCCGGATCAGGTTCGCTGGTGGCCAGGTCCAGCAGCATGGCGGACATCTGGTTGCCGGTGGCCCGCCGCAGACTTTTGGAGCGCACCGACACCGGTGTCATGGCCACCAGCGAGCGGCGAGTGTCCTGGTTGTGGTTCGCCATATACCGTCGCAGGGTTTCGGCGCAGAGACCAAGCACCACGTCGTTCAGGGTGACGTCACCAATGCCCGCCTTGATAGCCTTCAGGCGCGCCAGCGACACTTCCGCGGAAACGATCCGCCGGTTGCCGGTGATCTGGCGGTTGAATGGACTGTGGGGGGCAGAGAACAGCGGCAGCGGTAAAGGCAGGCGCCGAAGCTGGCGATGCACCAGGCCGCGACCGGTGGCGGTAACGGCGGAGGCCGCCAGGGAGGCCACACGGAAGGGTTTGCGAATCAGGTTGGCGCCGGTTTGCAGGGCAATACGCTCATCCGAGGGCGCCGGCTGCGGCCGCCAGGGCTGGGGCGGCATGATGGGCCGCGGCTCGGGACTGTACTCCAGCAGCTTGCCCATGATTTCCTCGCCGCTGAAGGCGTCGATGGCGGCATGATGGAGCCGGACGATCAGGGCAAATCCGTTCTCGTGGTCGGCCTGCTCATTGCTTCGAAAACCGTCGACGAAGGTGATGTGCCAGAGCGGCCGGTCCCGCTTCAGAGGTTCCTCCAGGATTCTCGAGGCTAGCGGCATCAGGCTCCCGAGCTGACCCTTTGCGCCCAGATTCACATAGGCAAGATGGCGTTCGATGCTGAAGTCCGGATCGTCAATCCAGTAGGGGCGGCCGAGTCGCAGGGGAATTTCCCGCAGTTTCTGGCGAAACAGCGGCACGACGTGGAGCCGGCTGCGCAGGTAGGCCACGAAGGTGCTGAAGGCCAGCGGCTTGGCCTGGTCATGGCCCTCAAACAGGTAGATGCCTCCGATATGCATGGGCGCGGTGTCCGACTCCAGGTAGAGGAAGGACGCATCCAGTTCGGATAGCTGCCGCATAGAGGTCTCCGTGAGATGATTGTGGCTTACCGGTTAAGGGGCCCAGTATACGCCAGGGCCCGGGGCGGTTGGTTGGCCGGGCTGCCCGGATTTTCAGACCTGTGAGCCGCTTTGCATTCCCTCCGCCGGCTTGGCGCGCGGGTTCTCTGCAGCCACCGGTTCCAGCCACTGGCTGAACTGGCCCGGCTCACTCAGGCGCTCCCAGAACCAGGTCAGGGCCTTGCCCACATCGTCGCTGTGGCGGGCCAGGTGCAGGACGATGGGTGCCCGCATTTCCGCCACCTCCAGCGCCACCAGCCGCCCGTCCGCCAGTTGTTGGCGGATGCGGGCCTCCGGTAGCCAGCCGACACCGAGACCGGCTTCCTGGACCGCGATCTTCTGATCGATATTGGACACCGTCAGGGTGGGCTGGCGACGGAATATGCCCGCCGACCCGGCCGGCAGACCCCGGCTGCTGTCCGCCGCCACGGCGGCGGGAAAACGGGCGATAGCGTCCTCGGTCACCGGCGAGTCGGCCTTGGTCAGGGGATGGTCGGGGGCTACCGCATAGACGAAGGACGCCCGGCCCAGGGCGCGGGTGGTAAAGGGGCCTGCCGGCTTGCTGAGCTGGTCCGCACCCACCACCAGGTCCGCCCGCCGGCTCTGCAGCGCGTCCCAGGCACCGGCAAACACCTCCTCGATGAGCTGGATTTCCACCGGCACCGCCAGGGCGTGGAATTCCCGTATCACCGGAAACAGAGCGTCGGCGGGTAACAGGCTGTTGAAGGCGATCTTGAGTCGGGTTTCCCAGCCCTGGGCCACCTGGCGGGTGGTGTGGGCGAGGGCATCGGTGGCCTCCAGCAGGGCGCGCCCCTCCCGCAGCAGGTAGCGGCCTGCGGGTGTCAGGGTAGCGCGGTGACCAGTGCGATCAAAGACCACCACATCGAGGTCCTCCTCCAGCTTCTGCACGGTGTAGCTGATGGCGGAGGGTACGCGGAAAAGCTCGCTGGCGGCGCCGGCGAAACTGCCCCGGCGATCGATGGCGTCCAGCACTCTCAAGGCGTCTATGGTGATGGCAGTATGCATGTTCGAATTATCTGAATATTTTGGCCAGAAAACATCGTTTGAAGCCGGGCAAGCCCTGACGTTACGCTTTTCTCTAACGGCAGTACAGTGACAACACGCGATCGAGCGCCCGGCAAGCCGTCCTGACAGCGGGTTCCGGGCCGGACAACCAGCCCGGGAGGCAGACATGGGATTGCTGGTCAACGGCAAATGGCAGGACAAGTGGTACGACACCGATAAGACCGGTGGCAAGTTCAAGCGTGAGGAGGCCCGGTTCCGCAACTGGGTGACCCGCGACGGCAGCGCCGGTCCAAGCGGTGAATCCGGTTTTCCGGCCGCCAGCGGGCGCTATCATCTTTATGTGTCCATGGCCTGCCCCTGGGCCCATCGGACCCTGATCTTCCGCAAGCTCAAGGGGCTGGAGGAGCACATCGGGGTTTCGGTGGTGCACCCGGACATGCTGGAAAACGGCTGGGAGTTCCGCCCCGACGACAAGACCCACCAGGATTCGCTTCACAACGCCCGCTTCCTGCACCAGCTCTATACCCGTGTGGCGCCGGACTATACCGGGCGGGTCACCGTGCCGGTGCTCTGGGACCGGGAGGGGGAGGACATCGTCAGCAACGAGTCCGCGGACATCATCCGCATGCTCAATAGCGCCTTTGACGATCTGGACGGTGTGGACCACTCACTGGATTTCTATCCCGCGGAGCTGCGCAAAGAGATCGACCAGGTCAATGAGCGGGTTTACGATACGGTCAACAATGGCGTCTACAAGACCGGCTTTGCCACCGCCCAGGACGTCTACGAGCGCGCCTACGATGCCCTGTTCGAGTCGCTGGACTGGCTCGAGCAGCGCCTGGCCGGCCATCGATACCTGGTGGGTCAGCGCGTGACCGAGGCGGACTGGCGGCTGTTCACCACCCTGATCCGGTTTGACGCGGTCTACTACTCCCACTTCAAGTGCAATCGGGAGCGGCTGTCGGATTTCCCCAACCTTTCCGGCTATCTGCGGGACCTTTATCAGGTGCCCGGCGTGGCCGAGACCGTCGACATCGACCAGATCAAGCGTCATTACTACGTCAGCCAGCGCACCATCAACCCGACACAGATCGTGCCGGTGGGTCCGAGGCTGGACTTTGATGCGCCCCACGGGCGGGAAAAGCTGGGTCCCGGTTTTCAGGCCGGCTGAAAGTCAGCGTTGAGGGATCAGGAGGCCCGGGCGACCGCCACTTCGGTGAGCAGTGCCAGGGCAGCCTTGTGGTTCGAGTCCGGCAGGTTGTCCAGGCACTTGAGGGCGCGGGCGGCCTGATCCAGCGCCTGCTGCAGGGTATAGTCCAGGGCGCCGGTGCTTTCCACCGTCGCGACGATGCCGGGCAGGTCGTCCAGTCCGCCCTGGCGGATGGCGCGGCGGATCAGGGTGCGGGCGTCGTCACCGCCGTGGGCCATGGCGTGGATCAGCGGCAGGGTAGCCTTGCCTTCGGCCAGGTCATCGCCGACGTTCTTGCCCATGGCACGGGCATCGCCGCGGTAGTCCAGCACGTCGTCCACCAGCTGGAACGCCAGCCCCACATGCTTGCCGTAACGGGCCATAGCGGCGGTATCCTCGGCGCTGGCGCCGGCCAGCAGGGCGGCGGTGTGGGAAGCCGCTTCGAACAGCATGGCGGTCTTGTTGTGGATGACCTCCATGTACTGGGCTTCGGTAAGATCCGGATTCTTGATGTTCATCAGCTGCTGCACCTCGCCCTCGGCGATCACCGCAGTGGCATTGGACAGCGTTTCCATGATGGGCAGGCTTTCCAGCTCCACCATCATCTGGAAGGCGCGGGAATAGAGGAAGTCTCCCACCAGCACACTCGGGGCGTTACCCCAGCGGGCATTGGCGGTGGTGCGGCCCCGGCGCAGGTCGGAGGTGTCCACCACATCGTCGTGGAGCAGGGTGGCAGTGTGCAGGAATTCGATCACGGCGGCCAGCTTGAGGTGGTCGTCGCCCCGGTAACCCAGGGCCCCGGTGGTGAGCAGCACCAGCAGGGGCCGCAGGCGCTTGCCGCCGCTCTCTACGATGTACTGGGCAATCTTCTCCACCATGGGCACGTTGGAGGCAAGCCGGCGGGTGATCAGCTCATTCACGCGGGAAAAGTCGTCGCTGACGGGGTCGTAGAGTCGCTGCGCTGTCATCCGGCTGATCCAGGTCCATGTTGCGTGAGATAAAAGGCGGGCAGCGGCAATGCTAGGTATTGCCGTCATTGGTGTCAACTTGGCTTGTAAACCGCCGGGGCTTTTCGTACAATCACGCGCCCAAACTCATCCCAACCTGCGCTCCCTGCTATAGGGTCGCCAGAGCGCCTCCCTTAGAACCAGGTGGATAAGAGCAGGGATGGGTCATCAGCGGAGAAACTCCATGTACGCAGTAATTGTCAGCGGTGGTAAACAGCACCGTGTAGTGGAAGGCGAAACCCTGAAGCTCGAAAAACTGGAAATTGAAACCGGCGGTACCGTCGAGTTCGATCGCGTTCTGCTGGTTGCAGACGGTGACAAGGTTCAGGTGGGTGCACCTGTCGTGGACGGTGCCAAGGTCACCGCCGAAGTGGTCAGCCATGGCCGCGCCGACAAGATCCAGATCATCAAGTTCCGTCGCCGCAAGCACCACATGAAGCGTCAGGGCCACCGTCAGTGGTTCACCGAAGTCAAGATCACGGGTATCAAGGGCTGAGGCCCTCGGTTATCCCCCGAATTAGAGGAGGCTAGCAATGGCTCACAAGAAGGCAGCAGGTAGTACCCGTAACGGTCGCGATTCCGAGTCGAAACGACTTGGTGTGAAGCGCTTCGGTGGCGAAACCGTATCCGCCGGCAGCATCATCGTTCGTCAGCGTGGTACCCGTTTCCACGCCGGCAGCAACGTTGGCCTGGGCCGTGACCACACCCTGTTTGCAACTGCAGACGGTGAGGTCAAGTTCGAGACCAAGGGTCCCCAGAACCGCAAGTTCGTGAGCATCGTTCCGGCCGCCTGAGCTGGTTGATCTCCGGTTCTGGTGAACCGAAAGCCCCGCAGTGCTTCTCTGAGGCTTGCGGGGCTTTTTTGGTTGTTGGGCGTTGTAAATTCCGAATCAAGCACCGAGCGTTGAGTAGATGAAATTTGTTGATGAAGCCACGATTCAGGTGGAAGCGGGTAAGGGTGGCCATGGCTGCCTGAGCTTTCGCCGGGAAAAATACGTGCCCCGTGGCGGTCCCGATGGCGGTGACGGCGGTGACGGCGGTTCGGTTTACCTGGAAGCCCAGGAAGCGCTCAATACCCTGATCGATTACCGCTTCAAGCGTAAATTCAAGGCCCAGTCCGGCGAGCCGGGCGCGGGCCGCAACTGCTCCGGCAGCATGGGGGAGGACCTGGTGCTGCCGGTGCCGGTGGGCACCACCGTAGTGGATGTGGACACCCACGAGGTGCTGGGGGATCTCACCCGCGCCGGCGACCGGCTCAAGGTGGCCCAGGGCGGTTTCCATGGCCTGGGCAACACCCGTTACAAGTCTTCGGTCAACCAGGCGCCACGGCAGACCAGCAAGGGCAGCGAGGGTGAGCTTCGCAATCTGCGCCTAGAGCTGAAGGTGCTGGCGGATGTGGGGCTGTTGGGCCTGCCCAATGCGGGCAAATCCACCTTTATCCGTTCAGTGTCGGCGGCGACCCCGAAAGTGGCGGACTATCCCTTCACCACCCTGGTGCCGAACCTGGGGGTGGTCAGTGTGCAGGCCCACCAGAGCTTTGTGATCGCCGATATTCCGGGTCTGATCGAGGGCGCCGCCGAAGGCGCCGGCCTGGGCATACGCTTTCTCAAGCACCTGGTCCGCACCCGCCTGCTGCTGCACCTGGTGGACGTGGCGCCCTACGACGGCTCGTCGCCGGCGGATAATGTCCGTGCCATCGCCCGGGAGCTGGAAAAATTCAGTGAGACCCTGGCGTCGCGGGAGCGTTGGCTGGTGCTGAACAAGGTGGACATGGTGCCGGCGGAAGATCGCGACGCCCATTGCCAGGCCATCGTGGACGACCTGGGCTGGGAAGGCCCGGTGTTCGCCATTTCCGCCCTCAGTGGCGAGGGCACCAAGCCCCTGACCCAGGCGGTGATGCGGTGGATCGAGGATCGCGCCGCCGAAGAGGCGGAGAACCCGGAAGTGGCCCAGCGTGAGGCCGAGCGACGTCGCCGTATGGACGAAGAGGCCCGTGAGCAGATCGAGGCCGAGAAGCGGGCCCGTCGGGCGGCCCGCCAGAACGACGATGATGACGACTTCGACGACGATGATTACGACGTCGAAGTGGTGTACGCCCCCGAATAAGAACCCGCGATCAGCCGGAGTAGAGCAAGTCAATATGAGTGAGCGTCAGCAGCTTTCCCGGGCCCGGCGTCTGGTGGTCAAGATTGGCAGCGCCCTGCTGACCAACGACGGCAAGGGGCTGGACGTGGAGTCCCTGGCCGGTTGGGTGGACCAGATAGCGGGTCTGATCAAGGCCGGTGTCGAAGTGGTGGTGGTGTCCTCGGGCTCGGTGGCCGAGGGCATGAGCCGGCTGGGCTGGAAAGTCCGGCCGGAGCAGCTGCACGAGCTTCAGGCTGCCGCCGCGGTGGGCCAGATGGGGCTGGTGCAGACCTGGGAGGCGCAGCTCAAGCGCCACCACCTGCACTCCGCCCAGGTTCTGCTGACCCACGATGACCTTTCCGACCGCAAGCGCTACCTCAACGCCCGTAGCACCCTGCGGGCGCTGCTGGATTTCGACGTGGTACCCATCGTCAACGAAAACGATACCGTGGTCACCGACGAGATCCGCTTTGGCGACAACGACACCCTTGGCGCCCTGGTGGCCAACCTGATCGAGGCCGACGGTCTCATAATTCTCACCGACCAGCAGGGCCTGTTCGACCGCGACCCCCGCAAGCACACAGACGCC
This sequence comes from Marinobacter sp., assembly GCF_033722195.1. Lineage (GTDB taxonomy): Bacteria > Pseudomonadota > Gammaproteobacteria > Pseudomonadales > Oleiphilaceae > Marinobacter. The sequence goes on along the minus strand of NZ_JAWVZL010000036.1, from coordinate 9,831 downwards.
CGCCTGATTGATGTGCGCCAGGCCAGTGATACCGAGCTGGATGCCATGGCCGCCGGCGGCGCCGGTGTGCTGGGCCGTGGCGGCATGCAGACCAAGGTGCGGGCGGCCCGGCTGGCGGCCCGCTCCGGTGCCTTTACCATCATAGTCGGCGGGCGCCTGCCAAACGTGCTGTCACGGCTGCGCCAGGGCGAGTCCCTGGGTACGTTGCTGCTGCCGGACCAGGGTCGGACCGCCGCCCGCAAGCAGTGGCTGGCCAGTCACCTCAAGACCCGGGGCCAGCTGATGCTGGACGAGGGCGCGGTGCGTGTGCTCTGCAAAGGTGGCCGCAGCCTGCTGCCGGTGGGAGTGAGGGCGGTGTCGGGCAGTTTTCGCCGTGGCGAGATGGTTTCCTGTACTGACGAGGCCGGCCGGGAAGTCGCCCGTGGGCTGATCAATTACGACGCTGACGAAGCCAGGGCGATCGCCGGCCGTTCCAGTGACCGCATTGCCGAAGTGCTGGGCTATATCTCCGACGAAGAGATGATCCACCGGGACAACCTGGTCATCGTCTGACGGGCCTGCAAATCAGGCACAAAAAAAACCGGCCTTGGCCGGTTTATTTTGTGATTCGCTGGGATCAGGCGCTCTGCAGGCCCTTGATCTTGGCGACCATGCGGCTCTTCTGGCGAGCCACCTTGTTCTTGGTAAAGATACCCTTGTTGACCATGCTGTCGATGATCGGCTGGCAGGTCTTGAACGCTGCCTGGGCTTCTTCGTAGTTGCCGGCCTGGATCTTGGCGTCAACTTTCTTCATGTAGGTGCGGGCCATGGAACGCAGGCTGGCGTTGTGCTTGCGGTTCTTCTCGTTCTGACGTGCGCGTTTCTTGGCTTGGGGGGTATTGGCCACCGTGTAACTCCTGATATCACTGAATGCGTTTCTGGATTTCGCGGGCGCGCGAACATCCAGCGCCTCGAAATAAATGACGCGAGATGATGCCGTTTCAGCCCCGCGATGTCAAGGCTGGTGTCGCCGGGATCCCTGTTTTTCCGGGCGCTGTGTTACACTCCCGCGGTCCGGATGACCCGGTCCCGATCACTCCCTATCACCCCGCTGTCAGGCCAGCCATGACCCAGAAGAGCAACCCGCCCGAACCCGCCCGGCTGCCTCGGCCTCCGGGACTGCTGCGTTCCTCCGGCGTGGTGGGCTGCATGACCATGCTGTCGCGGATCCTGGGGCTGGTACGGGATATGGTGATCGCCCGCTATTTCGGTGCCGGCACCGGCGCCGACGCCTTTTTCGTGGCCTTCAAGATCCCCAATTTCCTTCGCCGGCTGTTTGCCGAGGGCGCCTTCAACCAGGCTTTCGTGCCGGTACTGTCGTCCTATCGCCAGCAGCAGCCGCTGGCTGAAGTCCACCGTCTGGTCAATGCGGTGGCCGGCACCCTGGGCCTTGTGCTGCTGGGGGTGACACTGGTGGCCATGCTGGGGGCGCCGCTGCTGACGGCAGTGTTCGCGCCGGGCTTTATGGACGACGATGAGAAGTTCACCCTGGCCAGCGACATGCTGCGGATCACCTTTCCCTACCTGCTGCTGGTTTCCCTCACGGCCTTTGCCGGCGCGATCCTCAACAGCTACGACCGTTTTGCGGTGCCGGCCTTTACGCCGGTGCTGCTGAACCTGGCGATGATCTGTGCCGCCGTGTTCCTGTCGCCGCTGATGCAGACCCCGATCATGGCGCTGGCCTGGGGCGTGTTCATCGCCGGCGCCCTGCAGCTGTTTTTCCAGCTGCCCTTCCTGATGCGGCTGGGGCTGCTGCCGCGGCCGAAAGTGGACTATCGCCACGAAGGCGTGCGCAAGGTGCTGACCCTCATGGCGCCGGCGATTTTCGGGGTCTCGGTCAGCCAGATCAACCTGTTGCTGGATACGGTGCTGGCGTCCTTCCTGCAGACCGGCAGTGTGTCCTGGCTCTACTACTCCGACCGGCTCTCCGAGCTGCCGCTCGGGGTGTTCGGCATCGCCATTGCCACCGTGATCCTGCCCAACCTGTCCCGCAAGCACGCCGCCGAATCCCGCGACCAGTTCGCCGCCACCCTGGACTGGGCCATCCGGGCGGTGCTGCTGATCGGCCTTCCGGCGGCGCTGGCACTGGTGCTGCTGGCGGAGCCACTGATCGCCACCCTGTTCTTCTACGGCGAGGTCACTGCCCGGGACGTCACCATGTCGGCCCAGAGCCTGCGGGCCTACTCCGCCGGGCTGCTGGCCTTCATGCTGATCAAGGTGCTGGCGCCAGGCTTCTTCGCCCGGCAGGACACCAAGACCCCGGTCAAGATCGGCATCATCGCCATGGTGGCCAACATGGTGTTCAACCTGATCCTGGTGTTTCCCCTGGCCCATGCCGGCCTTGCCCTGGCCACCTCCCTGTCGGCGTGGCTGAACACCACACTGCTCTGGCGCGGGCTGAAAAAAGAGGGTGCCTGGGCCGCCCAGGCCGGTTGGGGCCGCTTCCTGCTGCAGCTGGCGTTGGCCAACGCCGCCCTGGTAGCGGTGATTCTCTACCTGTCGCCGCCGGTAGCGGACTGGCTGGCGGCCGGTGGTGATCGCCGGTCGCTGGATATGGGCATTCTGGTGGCGGCCGGCGGGCTGACCTATTTCGTTGCCCTGGCGCTGGTGGGTATCCGGCTCCGGCATTTCCGCCTGCGCTGACGAGGTTGCCGGCCCTGCCGGATCCCGCCGCGGCGGGACAGGGTTCCCTTATACCCACCTGGCGGATAGGGTATAATCGCGTGTTTTCTCACCAACCCCGCGCCGGAATCCGTCGCCGCGGGGCTATCTCAGGACTATCTCAGGATAAGGGTAGGCGTTGCATGAGGCTGATCCGTGGCCTGACCAATCTGAAGCTGCAGGCACAGCAGCCTGGCTCGCCGTTGCGGAACGGCTGCGTAGCCACCATCGGCAACTTTGATGGCGTGCACGTCGGGCACCAGACCATCATCGAGCAGGTGCGCGGCCAGGCTGCCCGGCTGGGTCTGCCCAGCGTCGCCATGGTGTTCGAGCCCCAGCCCCGGGAGTTTTTCCAGGGCGAGGAGGCGCCGCCGCGGCTGACCGAATTCCGCCAGAAGCTGCAGTCGCTGACCGGCCGCGGCATCGACCACGTGCTGTGCCTGCGCTTCAACGAGCGCTTTCGCCAGTACTCCGGCATGGGCTTCATCGAGGACGTGCTGATCGACGCCATGGCCGTGCGCCATCTGGTGGTGGGGGACGATTTCCGTTTCGGCTGTGACCGCGCCGGCGATTTCAGCCTGCTGGAGCGGGTAGGGCGGGAGCGTGGCTTCAGTGTCGAGAACACCCGCACGGTGACCGTGGCCGGTGAGCGGGTCAGCAGCACCCGTATCCGTCAGGCCCTGGCGGAGGACGACCTGGACCTGGCCCGGCAGCTGCTGGGGCGGGCCTATGCCATCGAGGGCCGGGTGGTGTACGGCCGCCAGTTGGGGCGCGAGATCGGCGCCCCCACCGCCAACATCCGCTTGATGCACCGGCCGCCCTTGCGGGGGGTCTATGTGGTGACCGCGCAGATGCCGGATGGCCGCTGCTTCGACGGTGTCGCTAATATCGGCATCAGGCCCACCGTGGACGGCCGCCAGCCCTCGCTGGAAGTGCACCTGTTTGACTTTGCTGGCACACTGTATGGCCAGCGCCTCCGGGTCACTTTCCGCCACCCGCTGCGGGACGAGGTGCGCTTTGACTCGGTCGAGGCGCTCAAGGCCCAGATTCACCAGGACATGCAGCAAGCCCGCGCCTGGCTTGCCCAGCAACGCTGACCGCAGCACCGGATCCGACTTCCAAGATTGACCGACGACGAGCATTCACAGAGACCCATGAGCGACTACAAGCATACCCTGAACCTGCCCGAAACGGCCTTCCCCATGCGCGGCAACCTGGCCCAGCGCGAACCGGACATGCTCAAGCGCTGGCAGGAGATCGACGTCTACGGCAAGCTGCGCCAGGCCCGTGCTGGCCGCGACAAGTTCATCCTGCACGACGGCCCTCCCTACGCCAACGGCAGCATCCACATCGGTCATGCGGTCAACAAGATTCTAAAGGACATGATCGTCAAGTCCCGGGGTTTCATGGGCTACGACGCCCCCTATGTGCCGGGCTGGGACTGCCATGGCCTGCCCATCGAGCACAAGGTGGAACAGGAGATCGGCAAGGCCGGGGTCAAGGTGGACTACAAGACCTTCCGCCAGGCCTGCCGGGATTATGCCGCCAAGCAGATCGAAGGCCAGAAGCAGGACTTCATCCGCCTGGGAGTCATGGGGGAGTGGGACAAGCCCTATCTCACCATGGATCCGAAGGTGGAGGCGGACATCATCCGCGCCCTGGGCCAGATCGTCGCCAACGGCCATCTGCTGCGTGGCTACAAGCCGGTCTACTGGAGCGTCGTGGGTCAGTCCGCCCTGGCGGAGGCCGAGGTGGAATACCAGGACAAGACCTCCACCCAGATCGACGTGCGCTTCACCGCCGTGGACCAGGCCCGGGCCCTAGGGGCCTTTGACACCGACGCCGGTGAAGGCCCGGTGTCGGTAGTGATCTGGACCACCACCCCCTGGACCATTCCCGCCAACCAGGCGGTATCACTGAACGCCGACTTCGATTATGCCCTGGTGCAGGTGGACGCCGGCCAGGGGCCGGAGCGCATGATCCTGGCCAGCGACATGGTGGACGGCATCATGGCCCGCTGGGGCGTGGAAAACTGCCAGGTGCTGGCCACCTGCAAGGGCAGGGCGCTGGAGCATCTGGCCCTGCAGCACCCCTTCTACGACCGCCAGGCACCGGTGATCCTGGGCGAGCACGTGTCCACCGACGCCGGTACCGGTGCGGTCCACACCGCCCCGGACCACGGCATGGAAGACTTCGTGGTGGGCCGCGAGTACGGCATTGGCACCATCAACCTGGTGCAGGCCGACGGCACCTACACCCAGGCCGCCGGCGAGCTGGCCGGTGTCCACGTCTACAAGGCCGATGAGCCGGTGTGCGAGGCGCTGAGCCGCGAGGGCAAGCTGGTGCATTCGGAGAAGTTCCGCCACAGCTATCCCCATTGCTGGCGCACCAAGACTCCGCTGATCTACCGTGCCACGCCGCAATGGTTCATCAGCATGGACCAGAAGAACCTGCGCCAGGATGCCCTCAAGGCCATCAAGGGCGTGCGCTGGGTGCCGGGTTGGGGCCAGAACCGTATCGAGGCCATGTTCGAGCAGTCGCCGGACTGGTGTATCTCCCGCCAGCGCACCTGGGGGGTGCCCATCACCCTGTTTATCCACAAGGAGACCCAGGAGCTGCACCCGGACACCGCCAACCTGATCGAGGCGGTCGCCAGGCAGGTGGAGGAGGGCGGCATCGACGCCTGGTACGAGCTGGACGCGGCGGCTCTGCTCGGGGCCGATGCCGACCAGTACGACAAGGTCACCGATACCCTGGATGTCTGGTTCGACTCCGGCGTGACCCACGCTTCGGTGTTGCGCAAGCGCCCGGAGCTGGGCCAGTTCCCCGCCGACATGTACCTGGAGGGCTCGGACCAGCATCGAGGCTGGTTCCAGTCCTCCCTGAAGACCTCCATCGCCATCAACGGCACGGCGCCCTACAAGCAGGTGCTGACCCACGGTTTCACCGTGGATGGCAAGGGCCACAAGATGTCCAAATCCCTGGGCAACGTGATTGCGCCCCAGGAGGTGATGAACGAGCTGGGCGCGGATATCCTGCGTCTGTGGGTGGCCGCCACCGACTACAGCGGCGAGATGACCGTGTCCAAGGACATCCTGCGGCAGACCGCCGACGGCTATCGCAGGATCCGCAATACCGCCCGTTTCCTGCTCAGCAACCTCAACGGCTTCGAGCCCGCCCGCCACAAGGTGGCGCCCGAGGACATGCTGGCCCTGGACCGCTGGATGGTGGACCGGGCCCGGGTGCTGCAGGACGAACTCAACCAGGACTATCAGAACTACGCCTTCCTGAAGATCTACCAGAAGGTGTACAACTTCTGCGAAGCCACCTTGGGTGGTTTCTACCTGGACATCATCAAGGACCGCCAGTACACCACCCAGGCCGACAGCCTGGCGCGACGCTCCTGCCAGACCGCCCTCTACCACGTGGCGGAAGCGCTGGTGCGCTGGATTGCCCCGATCCTCAGCTTCACTGCCGATGAGATCTGGCAGCATCTGCCCGGTGAGCGCGGCGACAGCGTGTTCCTGGAAACCTGGTACCAGGATCTGGCGGCGCTGCCGGAGGATGCCGAGCTGGGCCGGGACTACTGGCGCGAGCTCTACAGCGTCAAGGAAGCCGTCAACAAGTGCCTGGAGGAGGCCCGTGGCCGGGGCGAGATCAAGGGTTCCCTCAGTGCCGAAGTCACCCTGTTCTGCGAGGGCGAACTGGGACAGAGGCTTGACCACCTGGGCAACGAGCTGCGGTTCGTGCTGATCACCTCCGAGGCCCGGGTGATGCCGATCGCCCAGGCCACCGAAGACGCCGAAGCCACCGGCCACGAAGGCCTGATGGTCAAGGTGACGCCCGCCCAGCACAGCAAGTGCGAGCGCTGCTGGCATCACCGCGCCGATGTCGGCCAGCACCCGAAGTATGACGATCTCTGTGGTCGCTGCGTCGAGAACGTCGAGGGCCAGGGCGAAGCCCGGGCTTACGCCTGATGGAGCAGGTCATGACAGAGAACGGCGGGCGCCGCCCGATGCTGCGCTGGCTGTGGCTGGCGGCACTGGTGGTGGCGCTGGATCTGACCACCAAGGCCATGGCATCGGCCTGGCTGACCTACGCCCAACCGGTACCGGTCATGCCCATGTTCAACCTGACGCTGCTGCATAACACCGGCGCGGCGTTCAGTTTCCTGGCCAATGAGGCCGGCTGGCAGCGCTGGATCTTCATTGCCCTGGCGCTGGCGGTGAGCGTATTCCTGGTGCGCTGGCTCAGCACGCTCAAGGAAGGGGAGACCTGGTTGGCGGTGGCCATCGTACTGATCCTTGGCGGCGCCATCGGCAATGTCTACGACCGGGTTGTGCACGGCTATGTGGTGGACTTCATCCACCTGTACTGGGGGCGCTACCATTTTCCCGCGTTCAATATCGCCGACATGGCCATCACCGCCGGTGCCGTCATGATGATCATCGACATGTTCCGTAAACCGTCTGACGACGGCAACGGAGGAGACAGCGCTGCATGAACCAGTTACCCATTGACAAGGGCACCCGCGTCACCCTTCACTTTGCCCTGAAGTTTGCCGACGGCCAGGTCATCGACTCCACCTTCGAGAAAGCCCCTGCCACCCTGGAGATCGGCGACGAGAGCCTGCCGGAGAATTTTGAGGCCTATCTGATGGGCCTGAAAGCCGGCGACAAGGCCAGTTACGATGTGCCGCCAGAGAAAGCGTTTGGCCAGCGCAACCCCAGCAACATCCAGATGTTCAAGCGCTCGGAGTTTAATGCCGACATGGTGCTTGAGCCCGGGGTGGTGATCTCCTTTGCCGATGCCCGCCAGAGCGAGCTGCCCGGCGTGGTGGAAAAAGTGGAAGGCGACCAGGTCACCGTGGATTTCAATCACCCGCTGGCCGGGCGTACACTGGTGTTCGACGTGGAAATCATCGACGTGGAGCCGGCCCAGGCCGCCCACTGAGGATTAGCAGGACTCCCTATGCAGATTCGACTCGCCAACCCCCGCGGCTTCTGTGCCGGTGTGGACCGGGCCATTGAGATCGTCAACCGGGCGCTGGACGTGTTCGGCGCGCCCATCTATGTGCGCCACGAGGTGGTGCATAACAAGTTCGTAGTGAACAATCTGCGGGAGCGCGGCGCAGTCTTCGTCGATGAACTGCACGAGGTGCCGGACGATCACCTGGTGATTTTCAGCGCCCATGGCGTGTCCCAGGCCGTGAAGAACGAAGCCGAGCGCCGTGGCCTGAAAGTGTTCGATGCCACCTGCCCGCTGGTCACCAAAGTCCACATGGAAGTCATGCGCTACAGCCGCAGTGGTGACGAGTGCATCCTGATCGGGCACCACGGCCACCCGGAAGTGGAGGGCACCATGGGCCAGTACGACGCCAGCAATGGCGGTGCCATCTACCTGGTGGAGGATGAGGCGGATGTGGCCAGGCTCGAAGTAAAGGACCCCGCCCGGCTGGCCTACGTCACCCAGACCACGCTCTCGATGGACGATACCGCCCGGGTCATTGATGCCCTGCGGGCGAAATTTCCCCAGATCCAGGGTCCCCGCAAGGACGACATCTGCTACGCCACCCAGAACCGCCAGGATGCCGTCAAGCAGCTGGCCGCGGACTGCGACCTGATGCTGGTGGTGGGCTCCCCCAACAGCTCCAACTCCAACCGCTTGCGGGAGCTGGCCGAGCGCATGGGCACGCCGGCCTACCTGATCGACGAAGCCGCCCAGATCGACCCGGCCTGGCTTGAGAACAGCAAGGTGGTGGGTGTCACCGCCGGCGCCTCGGCACCGGAAGTGCTGGTCAACGAGGTCATCGCCCGCTTGCGGGATCTGGGTGGCGAGGCGCCGGAAGAGGTGTCCGGCCGCCAGGAGAACATCGTGTTCTCCATGCCCCGCGAGTTGCGCATCGACGCGGTGGACGTTTCCTGAACTCCCTGACGGGCCGCCACCGCCGCAAACCTGACCTGAATCACATTCCTGGCCCCGTTCCTACCGGTTATCCCCTCAAAAAAACCGTTCGTCGCCCCGCTCTGGCGGGGTTGATGAACCTTGGTTAATCTCCGAATACGTCAGAATGGAAGTGGACTATGTATTCGCAAACCAGACCTATGAACAGAACTGCCCGCGGCTTCACCCTGATTGAGTTGTTAGTGGTGGTGATCCTGATCGGCATCGTCGCCGCCTACGCTGTGCCTTCGTTTACACAGGTGGTGGCGAGCAACCGGGTGACATCCACCGTCAATGGGGTGGTTGGTACGCTTAATTACGCCCGCAGTGAGGCCGTCAAGGCCGGTCGCACCGTGAACGTTCGGGCCGTTGACGGCGCAAGCTGGGATTCCGGCCTCCTGGTCTGGCTCGACGGCAATGCCAACGGCACCTTTGACACGGCGGAAGAGCTGCGTCGCTACGAGGATTTTGACGGCAACATGACCCTGGCCAGTGCCGCCGCCCTTACCGAGATCGGTTTCCGCGGCAATGGGTACCTGACCCCGGCCACAGCGGCCGAGTTCGAACTGAGCGTTACCAGCCCGGATACCCCATTTGACCGGTTTATCTGTGTCGGTTTCTCAGGGCGGGTAAGAACAGCGGAGGCTGCATGCCCTTAGTAGCGAAGAGGACAAGGTTAATGACCGTAAAGCTCAAGGGCCAGCGTGGCCTGACTATGGTTGAAGTGCTGGTGGCGATGCTGATTTTCGCCATCGGCCTGTTGGGTGTTGCCGGCATGCAGAGCCTGGCGCTCAAGTCGACGGACAACTCCAACCTTCGGTCCCTGGTGAACATCCATGCCTATGAGATTGTCGAGAGGATGCGGGCCAACATGACCGCCGTTGAAAACGGGCAGTACGACAGCATCACAGCACAGAGCGGCGCCACCAACTGTCTGCCCAGCTGCAGTCCGGCACAGCTGGCCGCCTGGGACGCTGATGAGTGGCTGCAGAATCTGCAGGCGGATGTTCCGAGTGCCACCGGCTCGGTGACTTACGCCAACGGTATCGCAACGGTCACCATCAACTGGACCGAGCGTAGCCTGGGCACCGATGCCCAGGCCCAGAGTTACACCCTGCAGGCGAGGATTGACCAGTGAGAAAGGTGTCAATAAGCAGGCAGCGCGGGCTGTCGCTGATCGAGTTCATG
>NZ_JAWVZL010000035.1:0-30431 GCF_033722195.1 Marinobacter sp. | reverse complement strand
CTGTACCAGCGGACCCTGAGCTACGACAAGATTCCGCCGGAGGTGATGGGCCGGTGGCGTCGTTACGCGGCGCGGCATTCCCAGCGGCTGCTGGAGACCCTGGACGAGTGGCTGGCGCCCTACGACCAGGACGTGGCCGGCAAGGCCGACAGTAAGGCCGGGGCAGGGCGGGTGCGCACCGGGGTGGGCATCTTTTACTTTGAGGATCCCATCCAGGCCGTTGACGAAGACGACCAGAACGGAGGCCGGTCATGAGCCTCAGTGTCCTGCAGCACCGCCCCCGCTGGCGGCTCACCGAACTCAGTGAGAGCCTGCTGTCACCGCCGGTGCGGCGGGTCGTGCTGAGATGGCTGACCGAAGGCCGCTTCGCCGACGACAGCCAGGAGCCTGCGCTGCTGCCACTGGCCGGCGAGGGCGAACCCGGTTTTACCCAGCTGGTGCAGGCCCCCAACCGGGAGTTGTCGCCGCAAAAAGTGCTGGACGAACTGTTGGGTACCGGCCTGGCGGATCATTGCGAGGACACCGGCATGGTGCTGTTGCGGCGGACCGCCTATCGCTCCTGCCTGGGTGGGGAGCCGGTGGCAGGCGCTCCCATAGCCCGCGGGCCGGGGCCGGCCGGCCCCTGGCGGCGGCGGATGGACAGGCAGTTCGGGACCTGACATAAAACTGAAATAAGGACGTCGTTGAAATCCGGGCAGAGTGGGAATCGGTACAAAGCCGGAATCGGGACAGAGTCGGAACACACGCGTAGGGAGAAGCACGATGGCAAGGGTGGCATCCATACTGGTACGCAGCATGGGCCTGGCAGCCGGGGTTGGCCTGCTGGCCTCCTGTGGCGGGGGCGGTGGTGGCGTTGGCGGCATTGTCGACGGCGGCATCCGTGGCACCGGCTCCAGCGTCGGCCCGGTGTCCGGCTTTGCCAGCGTGTTTGTCAACGGCATCCGCTTCAGCACCGACGGTGAGGTCACCAGCGACGACGGTATCACCTCCGAGAGCCAGCTGGAAAAGGGCATGATCCTGCGGGTCGACGGCGAATGGCGCGACGATGGCCAGGGTGACGCCGAGCGCCTGTCCTACGACGATACCTTCCGGGGTACCGTGGCCGATTTCACCGGCATCAGCACCACCGACGGCACCGGCCAGTTCACCATTCTCGGCCAGACCATCACCATCGACCGCCAGACCGTGCTGCGGCTTGGCACCGCCACCACTCTCGCCAATGGCGACGCGGTCCGCGTCAGCGCCTGGCCCCGGGGGGACGGCAGCTACCGGGCCAGCTTCATTGGGTTGATCTCAGACGACGTGAACAACGACATGGAGCTGGAAGGGCTCATAGACTCGCTGACCAACAACGGCTCCCAGAAGACCTTCACCATTAACGGAACCACCATCGATTTCCGGGATCCGGTGCTGTTCGAGGGCATCACCGAGGCGGACCTGCAGCGGTTGCTGGACGACCGCGTACCGGTGGAGGTGGAGGGCAGTGTCGATGCCCTCACCGGTGACATCGATGCCCGCGAGATCGGCATCGGTGAAAGCCGCCGCTACCAGCGTGGCGAAGTGGACGATATCGAGTTCTCCGGTCCCATCAGCGGTGCCGTTGTTAACCGCCGCTTTGCCATCAACGGCCTGGTGGTGGTGGTCGATGACGACACCGAGTTTGATGACGGATTTGGCGAAGCGGATCTGGCCGACGGCCTGCTGATTCAGGTGGAGGGGGACTTCCGCTCCGACGGCACCGTGCTGGCGGAGGAAATTGAACTGAGGGAAGCCAACGCCAAGGTGGAGGGTGTAATCACCAACGGCTCCATTGATCCGGCCGCGAGAACCTTCGAGGTCGGCGGCGTCCTGGTTCAGGTCACCGCCAGTACCATCATCTCCTCGGACGACGAGGACAGCGCCAACCGCATGGACTTCGACGACCTGTTGGCAGGGCAGAACGTGGAGGTGGCCGGTATCGAGCGCGAGACCGACGGCGGCCTGCGCTTCCTGGAGGCCCTGAAAATCGAGTTCGAAGAGGATTCGGGAGGTGACTTCGAGATGGAAGGGCGGCTGACAGCGTTTGACTGCGACGCTGGAGTGATCACGGTGCTGGGAGTCCAGATGGCTGTGGACCCCAATAACTCCTTTGAGGACGTCAGCTGTGACGACCTGCGGACCGGGGACTTCCTGGAGGTGGAATACGCGAGCACCGGAATCGGTTACTTTGCCGACGAGGTGGAGCTGGAAGAAAACGATGAAGACTGATGTCTGATCGGGCCAGACCACAGGTTTTTACCCGGTTTTGCATTTAACGGACATCCGCCCGGGTTACCTCGACGTAATCCGGGCGAACTCAGCAAAATCGGTACGTTATGAAGCTCCAACTGACCCTGATCGCCTGCTGCGCCGTCCTGATCGGCTGCAGTGGTGGCAATCCCCGTGAGGTGACCGCCACCGCCTACAATTCCGTCAAAGCCCAGACCACCATCGACGGGGATCCCACCCTGACCGCCTGGGGCGACACCCTCAAGCCCGGCATGAAAGCGATTGCAGTCTCACGGGACCTGATCGACGACGGTCTCACCCACGGCACCGAGGTCACCATCGAGGGCCTGCCCGGCACCTACATCGTCCGGGACAAGATGAACAAGCGCTGGGACAACAAGATCGACATCTACATGGGCAACGATGTGAAGGCAGCCCGTGAGTGGGGCAAGCGCACCGTGACCATCTCCTGGGTCGAGAAGGACTGATCTCGCGCGCTTAGAGGCTGGCCAATCTCTCCCGGGCAGCCTCGTATTCCCTCTTCAGCCTGGCCACCAGTTCCCGCGTCGGCAGTACCGACTCGATGGCGCTGACTCCCTGGCCAGCGGACCACACGGTTTTCCAGGCCTTGGCCTCGTCATTCACGGGCTTGAGTTTGTCGCCGTAGTCGATGGTGCCGGCCTGATGGAGCTGGTCCATGGGGTAGCCGGCGGCTTCCAGGCTCTGGCGCATGAAGCTGGCGGGGATGCCGGATACCGCCGGGGTATGGATGATGTCGCCGGAGACCGCCGAGATCACCATGTCCTTGTAAGCGGGCTCGGCCCGGGATTCCTCGGTGTTGATGAAGCGGGTGCCCATGTAGGCCAGGTCGGCGCCCATGGCCCGGGCGGCCAGGATGTCCTGGCCGGTGGACAGGCAGCCGGCCAGGATGATGGTGCCGTCGAACACTGCCCGCACCTCGCTCACCAGCACGAACGGGTTGATGGTGCCGGCATGGCCACCGGCGCCGGCGGCCACCGCAATGATGCCGTCCACGCCGGCTTCCGCGGCTTTGCGGGCATGCTTCTGGTTGGTGACGTCATGGAACACCAGGCCGCCGTAGCTGTGTACCGCCTCCACCACCTGGCTGGCGGCTCCCAGTGAGGTGATCACGATGGGCACCCTGTGCTTGACGCAGAGCTCCAGGTCCGCCTGCCAGCGCGGGTTGGTCTTGTGCACGATCAGGTTGACGGCGTAGGGCGCCGGCGGCTGGTCCGGATGGGTTTCGGCGTGGGCCGCCAGCTCGGAGTTCATCTGCTGCAGCCAGTCCTCGAAGCCTTCACTGGTGCGCTGGTTCAGGGCGGGGAAGCTGCCCACGATGCCGGCCTTGCAGCAGGCCTGGGCAAGCTCGGGGCCGGAAATCAGAAACATGGGTGCTGCAATCAACGGCAGCGAGAGACGATTGTCGAGCGACGTCGGGACCGGCATGTTGGCTCCTGTTATTATTCGATTGCACCAAAGTTAACGCAGTCTAGACGTTAACAAAGTTTAGCTAAAGGCCGTTGTGGGCCGGAACCGAACAGGGAGCCATCATGGGTGAAGCAAAACGTCGTCAGAAAACCGGCCAGCCGGCCGCCGTGAAGAGATCCCCCGGCAAGACACCCATCGTGCTGGGCGTGGTGGTGGTCCTGGTTCTGATTTTCACCGTGCTCTATTACGTGACCCGCTCACCGGCGCCGGATTCCGCTGCCCTGCCGTCGGTACCGCCCACCGCCGAGCCATTTCCCGACCAGCTGGATCAGTACGGCGTTGCCATGGGCGACGCGGACGCGCCGGTGGTGGTGCGCGAGTTCGCCGATTACCAGTGCCCGGCCTGCGCCCGTTTCGCCAGCGCCACCGAGCGTCTGAAAGAGGAATACGTCGAGACCGGCCAGGTCCTTTTCGTATTCTTCGACCTGCCGCTCCGCCAGCATGAGAATGCCGTCCCGGCGGCCATGGCGGCCCGCTGTGCCGCTGACCAGGACGCCTACTGGGGCATGCACGACCGGCTGTTCACCAACCAGTCCGAATGGGCCGACTCGAACTCCGCCACCGAGATCTTCACCCGCTACGCCGGCGATCTGGGCCTGGACGAGCGCCGCTTCCGCCGCTGCATGGAAACCGACCTGCACCGGGAAGCGGTGGAGCAAAGCCGCCAGGTGGCCATGCAGCTGCAGGTGACCAGCACACCCACCGTGCTGGTGGATAACATTCCCCTGAGCCAGCCGGGCTGGGGGCAGTTGTCCGCCGTGGTGGAGCGGGAACTGGCGAAGGCGGAATAAATCCCGTCAGGCGCTGCCGTGGTGTCGGCAAAAGCCGTATAATCGACGAATTCGAGCCTCACCGCCTGTGGTGGCGCCACCCGTCGACTTGTTGACCGCCCATCCGGCCGCGCCTGGCCGTCCGTTTCAGGAATTTCCATGTCATTTGCCGCCCTTGAACTGTCGGAGCCGTTGCTCCGGGCCATAGACGCGCAGGGTTACCGCAGCCCGTCGCCCATCCAGCAGCAGGCCATTCCCGGCATCCTGGCTGGCCGCGACATGCTGGCCGCGGCCCAGACCGGCACCGGCAAGACCGGCGCCTTCACCCTGCCGCTGCTGCAGCGTCTTGCCGCCGGTGAGCCGGTCCGCAGCAACCGTGTGCGGGCCCTGGTGCTGACCCCCACCCGTGAGCTGGCGGCCCAGGTGGGCGCCGCGGCGGTGCTCTACGGCAAGGAGCTGACCCTGCGTACCGAAGTGGCCTACGGCGGGGTTCGCATCAACCCTCAGATGATGAAACTGCGCAAGGGCGCCGACCTGCTGGTGGCCACCCCTGGCCGCCTGCTGGACCTGCACCGCCAGAACGCCGTCCAGTTCGATCAGCTGGAAGCCCTGGTGCTGGACGAGGCGGACCGGATGCTGGACCTGGGTTTCCAGGACGATATCCGCAAGATCCTTGCGCTGCTGCCCGCCCGGCGTCAGAACCTGCTGTTTTCCGCCACCCTGTCACCGGAAGTGCGCACCCTGGCCCGTGCCTTCATGCACCAGCCGCTGGAAGTGGACGTCAGCCCCAAGGTGGTAGCCGCAGCCACGGTCCAGCACGGCCTGTTCCCGGTGGACAAGAAGCGCAAGGGCGAGCTTCTAAGTCACCTGATCCGCACCAAGGGCTGGTCCCAGGCGCTGGTGTTCGTGAAGACCAAGAAGGGCTGCGACCGCCTCCTGCGGGAACTGGCGGCCGACGGTATCCGCTGCACCACCATCCATGGCGACCGCACCCAGGCCATGCGCAACAAGGCGCTGGAAGATTTCAAATCCGGCAAGGTGGGTATCCTGGTGGCTACCGATGTAGCGGCGCGGGGTCTCGACATCGAAAGCCTGCCGCTGGTGGTCAATATTGACCTGCCGAAAGCGCCGGAGGATTATGTTCACCGGATCGGTCGCACCGGCCGGGCCGGTAGCAAGGGCCGGGCGGTATCGCTGGTGAGCCACGACGAAGTGGTGGAGCTGCGGGCCATCGAGCGGCTGCTGAAAAAGCGCATCGCCCGGGACACCATCAGCGGTTTCGAGCCCGAGCACGATGTGCCGGCCTCACCGGACCCCACCGCCAAGCCCAAGAAGGTCACCAAACCCAAGAAACCCAAGCGCAACAAGAAGCCCGGTGCCAAGGCGGCGGGTGGAAAGTCGGCGGCGGGCGGCAAGGGCAGGTCCCGCAGCGGCGGCAAGCCGGCGTCCGGCAAGGCTGGTAGTACGCCGAAAGCCGGTGGCCGTAAACCTGGCGCCGGTTCGGCTCAGGGTGCCGGTCGCCGGCCGCCACCGCCCAGGGCCGGAAGCCGGGGCAGTCAGGGACAAGGCAAGGAGTAGACTATGGCACGCACTGTGGTGAATGTCGGCCGCTATGAGCGTCTGAAAGTGACCCGCATCGAGGACATCGGTGCCCGCCTGGATGCGGGCTCCATGGGGGAGTTGCTGCTGCCCGCCCGCTACGTGCCAGCCGGGTGCCAACCCGGTGACAAGCTCATGGTGTTCGTGTCGCTGGACTCAGAGGACCGGCCCATCGCCACCACCGAGCAGGCCAAGGCCCAGGTTGGCGAGGTGGCCTGGCTGAAGGTGGTGTCGGTATCCCAGGTGGGGGCTTTCCTGGACTGGGGGCTGTCGAAGGATCTGCTGGTGCCCTTCTCGGAGCAGGGCGTGCCACTGCAGGTGGGGCGCTCCTACCTGGTGTATGTCTATGAGGACAACACCGGCCGCCTGGCCGCCACCACCAAGCTGAACCGGTTCATCAAGGACCGGGCCCAGGGTCTGACCGAGCGCCAGGAAGTCAGCCTGGTGATCGGCGACAAGACCGACCTGGGGGTGAAGGCCATCGTCAACCACGAATTCTGGGGGCTGCTGTACCAGGACCAGCTGTTCAAGCCGGTTCGCAAGGGCCAGAAGACCCAGGGCTACGTCAAGCGTATCCGGCCCGACGGCAAGATTGAGCTCAGTCTCTACGAGCCCGGCTATGGCAAGGTCAGCGAGTTTGCCGAATCGGTGCTGGACGCCATCAAGGCCAACGACGGCTTCCTGCCGCTCAACGACAAGAGCCCGCCGGAGGCCATCTACGACACCTTCAATGTCAGCAAGGGGGTGTTCAAGCAGGCCATCGGCGCGCTCTACAAGAAGCACCTGATCGTCATCGAGAAAGACGGTATCCGCCTGTCGGTCTGATCCGGCCTTCATTCCGGCGCCCGGTTTGGTTAAAATCCGCGCGCCGGCGCTCAAGGCCGGCCTTACAGACACCATGCTCCGGATTTACGGTCCGGCCCGCAGGAGAAAGACATGACAGACACAGTGGTCTGCGCACTCTACAAGTTCGCAGTGCTCGATGATTTCAAACAATTGCGTCAGCCGCTGCTGGCGCTGATGGAAGCCCACCAGGTCCGTGGCACCCTGCTGCTGGCCAGAGAGGGCATTAACGGCACGGTGGCCGGCCCCCGCCAGGGCATCGATGCCCTCAAGACCCTGCTGGCCGAAGACGAGCGTTTTGACGGCATCGACTACAAGGAATCCCTGGTGGATATCCAGCCGTTCAAGCGCACCAAGGTGAAGCTCAAGAAAGAGATCGTCACGCTCGGTGTGGACGGCATCGACCCCCGCAAGATCGTCGGCACCTACGTGAAACCCGCCGACTGGAATGCCCTGATCTCCGACCCGGAAGTGCTGGTGGTGGACACCCGCAACCAGTACGAAGTGGAAATCGGCACCTTCCGCAACGCGGTCAATCCCGCCACCGAGACTTTCCGGGAATTCCCCGACTACGTCCGCAGCAACCTGGATCCGGCCAAGCACAAAAAGGTCGCCATGTTCTGCACCGGTGGTATCCGCTGCGAGAAGTCCACCGCCTACCTCAAGGAGCAGGGCTTCGACGAGGTCTACCACCTGGAGGGCGGCATCCTCAAGTACCTGGAAGAGGTGCCTGAGGAGCAAAGCCTGTGGCAGGGCGAGTGCTTTGTATTCGACGACCGGGTCACCGTCAACCACCGCCTGGAGCGTGGCGACTACGACCAGTGCCACGCCTGCCGCCGGCCCATCACCGAGGCCGATAAGCAGCGGCCCGAGTACCGGCGTGGCGTCAGCTGCCACCAGTGCCTGGCCAGCCTCAGCGAGGAGCAGAAGGCGCGGTTCGCCGAACGTGAACGCCAGATTCGCCTGTCCGAGCAGCGTGGCGAGCCTCACGTGGGCGGTGAAGCGGCCCGGGTGATCGCCGAGCGCAAGGCCGCCAAGCAGGCTGAGCGTGAGCGCCAGATTCGCCGCAGTCTGGCTGGCGAGAACGTCAAAACGGCCTGATCCACCAAGCCGACCGCCATTACCATAGTGCAATCGGGGTGGTCCCGAGCGGCGCGACTCCGTATCCTCTTGAGTAAACCAATTCAGGGAGATGCATTATGAGAATGGCAGTATCCGCCGGCCTGCTGGTGGCCGCCCTGTCGCCGCTGGCGGCGGCCCAGGACGGGGACAACGACTGGGAAGGCGAGGGCGAGCTGGGGGTCCTGGTGACCTCCGGCAACAGTGACGAAACCAACATCAACGCCCGGCTCGGGCTGGTCCACGAGGTGGTGAGCTGGCGCAACCTGGCGGAATTCCGGACCTTCTACTCGGAAACCGAAGACACCACCACTGCCGAGGAATACGAAGCGGCGCTGGAGACCAACTACAAGTTCACCCAGAACCAGTACTGGTTCCTGCGGGGTGCCTACGAGGACGACCGCTTCTCCGGTTACGATTACCGTTCCTCCGCCACCACCGGTTACGGTCACCGGGTCTGGTCTTCCGGTGAGCGCTCCTTCCTGGATCTTTCCGTCGGTGCGGGTTATCGCTACAACCGCCTGCAGCAGCCGGACGATGACGGCAGCCGCACCGAGGACCAGGCCATCGGCCGTCTCGCCGGCCAGTTCGATTACGGCCTCTCCGACAATGCGCTGTTCCGCCAGAAGCTGAGTACCGAGGTGGGGTTGAGCGAGAACGAGACCATCACCGAATCCAGCACCTCGCTACAGGCCACGGTGGTGGGCAACCTGTCCATGAAGGTGGCCTACGCGGTTACCCACCTGTCGGACCCGCCCGCCGGCTCTGCCAGCACCGATACCGAGACCTCGCTATCACTGCTTTACGGCTTCTAGCCCAAGACTCCCCCTCTCCAGTGCAACCGAGAACTGAACTTGGGGTCAGAGGAAAACTTCATCTGACCCCAATCTCGCCCTACACAGAGTTCCGCAGCCCCAGCTCGTCCGGGTAAGGCGTCAGGTAATCCTGCACGGCCAGGTAGTCCACCGGCTCCCGGCGCTGGGCCATTTTCAGCAGGGTCATGGGCACCACCAACGGCACCTCACCCCGATGGTAGGCCTCGATCTGCTCCACCAGGGTGGTGCGATCGGCCTGGGGCAGGCGTTCGCTCAGGTAGCCCAGCAGGTGCTGCATCACGTTCATGTGGGAGCCCCGGCTGATGCGCTTGGTCATGGCGGCCATCAGGTCCTGGATGTAGCGCTCGGCGATCTGTGACAGGGGTGCCGCCTTCAGGTCCGCCAGCAGCCGGCCAAGCTCCCGGTAGGTCTTCTCGCAGTGGGCCATGAGCTGGAACTTGTGGCGGGTATGGAAGGCAATCAGGCCCTGGCGGTCCAGGCCTTCGGCCTCGAGCCGAAGCCAGTCGTCGTAGACGAACACCCGCTCGATGAAGTTCTCCCGCAACAGGGGGTCGTTCAGGCGGCCTTCCTCCTCCACCGGCATCAGCGGATAGCGCTTCATCAGTGCCGCCGCGAACAGGCCGCGGCCGTCCCGGTCCTGGACCTGGCCCTGCTCGCTATGGATCTTGATGCGCTCCATGCCGCAGCTGGGGGACTT
Source organism: Marinobacter sp. (assembly GCF_033722195.1). Lineage (GTDB taxonomy): Bacteria > Pseudomonadota > Gammaproteobacteria > Pseudomonadales > Oleiphilaceae > Marinobacter. Next base: position 20,811 of record NZ_JAWVZL010000035.1, on the reverse strand, counting down.
GGCCATCAGGATGTAGCCCCGTAGCTGCGACAGCTCCGGCAGCAACCGGTCGATGGCAGCCTGCATGGCCGGGGTGTGGTCGGTGTCACCCTTGCTCTCGATCAGCTTGAGATCATCACCGAAGCGGCGGATGTGAATGGCCGGGCGGGGCACCCCCAGGCCAGCTTCCAGCTCCGGGCAGACCGGCTGGAAGTCAAAATGGTGCGACAGCACTTTGGTACAGAAGCGGGAATGCTTGTGGCCGCCGTCGTGCCGTACTTCCTTGCCCAGCAGGCAGGCGCTGATTCCCACGGGGATTCCGCTCATGGTTCAAACCCTATCCCGTTAAACCGGACTATGAAATCTATCATACGGGCATTCGGGCCAATCCGATTGGCGGCAGTCAGCGTTTTTCCGCCGCTGCCAGCAGGGTGGCGTAGATCTTCTTGACGTCCTCGGCGAAGCGCTCCACCGAATAGTCCTGGGCGAATTCCAGGGCGTGGGCCGAGAGCTCCCGGCGCAGGGCTTCGTCCTCCAGCAGATGCTGCACCTGGTCCCGCCAGAGCGGGATCTTCTCCGGTGTCTTGAAACCGTTATAGCCCTGGCGCACCACGTCGTCGATACCGCTGGAGCGCACCGCCACCACCGGCAGGCCGGCGGCCATGGCCTCCAGGATCACCATGCCCTGGGTCTCGGATTTGGAGGCGAACAGGAACAGGTCGCCCAGGCGGTAGTAGATGGGCATCTGGTCCGGCGGCACCGCCCCCACCAGAGTGATCTCATCGGACAGGCCCCTGTCGTCGATCAGTCCCTGCAGCCGGTCGCGCTGATGGCCGTCGCCGATGATCAGGAACCGGAAGGCCTCGGAGGTGCGCTGGCGCAGGCTGGCCAGGGCCTCGATCATGAAGTCGATATTCTTCTCGTTGGACAGCCGGGAAACACTGACCAGCACTTTCTCGTCGCCAATGCCCAGCTCACGCCGCAGGCGCTCCACCGACTCGGCGCTGACCGCCCGGAAGCGGTCGTACTCGATGCCCGTGGGCTGCACGAAACTGGGGGTCTTGACCCCGACCATGCGCAGGTATTCCTCGGTGGAGTAGGTGGGCACGATGACCCCGTCGCACTTGTTGCCGAAGCGCTTGATCAGGGCGTGGGAGATCAGGTTGCGGAACAGCATGCCCGGCAGCGGCACGAAGTGGGCGTAGTGCTCCAGCCGGGTGTGGTAGGTGTAGACCACCGGCACCTTCAGGCGCCGGCCCAGGAACAGCCCCAGCGAGCCTAGCCAGAACGGGTGGTGGACATGGATGATGTCCGGTTTGAAGGCCCGGACCTGCTGACGCAGGCGCCGCAGGAAAATGTTCGCCAGCCGGAATTCCCGCTTCTTGCCCATGGCCAGCAGCGAGGGCGCCCGCACCACCGCCTGGTCGTCATCGGACTGGTCCTGGTAGGTGGGAGCCACCACCAGGACCCGGTTGCCCAGTGCCTCCAGGCCCCGGCGCAGCCGGTCGATGGAGATGGGCACGCCGCCGATGAAGGGCAGGTAGTTGTTGGTGAACATGGCTACCCGCAGGGGTTTATCCTGCCAGGGTGTGGGGTCCAGGTCGTAATTCGGGTAGTAGTCCTTGGCCACGAAAACCAGGGTATAGAGCTTGATGGTGATGATCGCCAGCACGCTCACGAGCAGGATGAAATTGACATAGCCCACATAGAACAGCGAGTAGAAGAAGAACCAGAGGCCTTCCAGGCGCTTGAGGATGGGGTTCTGGGCCGAGTCGATGCGCACCAGCTTGGTGTTGAGCTGATCGCTGTTCACCTCGACCCGGACGTAGTGGTAGAAGCTGGCCTCGTTGTTGAGCACCAGGCCGCCGGCGCCGCCGGTGGTGATGAACAGGGTGTCGTGCTGCTCCTCCTGTGCATAGAGCGACAGGTTGGCGGAGAAGACCGCCGCCACATCGTGGGCCCGGATCAGCCGCATCAGGCCCTCCCGGAAGGCTTCCGGCTGCAGGTAGTCTTCGGGCTCCACGAACAGGTTGTCCTTGCCGTTGCGCATCAGCGGGTGGCCGGTGAACAGGAAGGTGTGCTGGACGTCATCACCCTCCAGCAGGTCCTCCAGCCAGCGCAGTTGCCATTTCCAGGGAGTCTTGCCGGTGCTGTCGAGGAATACCAGCCGGCTGTTGGCGATGGGGACGCTGAAGAAGTGGGGCCCGAAGTGCTCGTAGAAGCGGAAACTGCCGAAGTTCTCGTACTCATGCTGGCCGAATGTCAGCAGGTAGGGGATGTCCAGGTGGGACAGGGTGCCGTGCAGGGCCCGGTACTTGTCCTCGCCGCCGCCACTGACCGCATTGCCAGCCGACACCATGAAGTTCACGCCGGAGTCGTTCAGGCGTGGGATGATTTTCTCCTCGAAGATGCCTACCGAATTGTTGATGTTGCCGAGCACCGCAAAGCTGAACTGGTCGGGGCTCTTCACCCGTTCGTGGATCGCCTCCACCTGGTCGGTATGGACCGCCTGGAAGTCGGTTTCGGTCAGATTGAGGTAGAGCTTGTAGCCCACCAGCAGCGCCACGATCAGCAGGTTGAGGTAGAACAGGGCCTTCAACGGATGGCGGAACATTTATTTCGGGTCCTTGTGGGTCCTTGCCAGCTCCTGTTGCAGTATCACCAGCCCCACCAGCATGCCCAGGTAGATGGTCAGCAGGCGCCAGGCCAGGATCACCAGTACCAGGTGGTTGGCGGTCAGGATGTCCCGGAAAAAGGTCCCGAACACCCCCTCGGAAATACCCGAGGCGCCCGGTGTGGGCGAGAAGTACATGATGAAGGTGGTCACCACCAGCAGCCCGACGGTGGTGAGGTACTGAACTTCATCATAGCCCAGGCTGTAGATCAGCAGGGCCGGAAAGCTGAACAGGCTGAGAAGGAACACCCCGGTGAACACCACCGAGAGCAGCACACTGGCCCGGGGGCCCCGGACATAATGGCCGAAGCTAAGGGAAAACCGCAGCATTTCCCGCCGGGCCTTGAACTGCCAGCGGCGGTGGCGTTTAGCGCTGATCAGGTGCAGCCGGCGCAGCATTGCCAGACCGGTGCTCAGGGGCGGAATCAGCCAGTGGGCCCTTAGCAGCACCACGGCAAAGAAACCCAGATAGATCACGATGAAGAAAGACAGCGCCACGCTGACTTTGTCCAGAATCGGCTGGTCCTGCAGTGCCGGCAGGGTCAGCAGGAAGGCCGGTGTCAGGGAGAAAATGAAGACAATAGCCAGCACGGTGCGGATGGTGGTCGCCGCCGTGGCCCGGCCAATGGGCACACCGTGGCGCTGCAGGAACCAGACCTGGGCAACACCGCCCCCGGTGGCCATGGGCGTCACGTTGGAGACAAAGATGTTGATGAACACCAGCCGCAGCATGGTGGCCAGCGGCAGCCGGTGTCCCAGCGCCCGCAGCGTGAAATAGAGCCGCAGGCCGTCGGCGCTGAAGTAGACCAGCAGCAAAGCCAGGATGGCCGCCACGCTGGTGGGCTGGATCAGGCGGTGGTCAAAGCTGACGCTGCGGCCGGCGAACTGGTCGTAGACCACGTACAGGCCCGCGGCTGTCAGGCCGAGGAACAGCAGGCTGAACAGGGTGAGTCGGCGCCAGGGTACCCGTGGCTGCGCCTCGATGGGAGGTGTCTCTGTCATGAAAAAGCCGCCAGTGTCTGACGGCGCAGTTTACTGTGTCCAACGGGGGGGCTGTCCAGTGAATGTCCGGACAGGTCGCCGGGCTGTGAGCGGGGTCCGTTTCAGTGACCGTAGATCATCATCGAGGTGTTGGTGATGGCAAAGTCGGTGAAGGACACCGCGCCAATGGCGGTTCCCCCCATGCGGAACACCGGCATGTCGATGTCGGCCCTGAACTCCACATCGTGAACGGACAGACCATCCTTGCCGCTGGTTGCGCTGGTGCCGGCGGACAGCTTGGCGGTGGCGTGGGCCATGCCGAAATGGCCCAGGGTGTCGGCTCCGCGGCGGTTGTGAATCTGCAGGCCGTCGATGCTGACGGCGGCGAAGTTGAACAGCAGGATCACATCGGCAACGTCCCAGTTCAGGCGGCCGTTGGTGATCTCGAAGTGGGTGTCCACCTGAAGCTCCGAGTCCGACACCTCATTGCCGTTGGCCAGCAGGCGGGTATCGCTGCCGTGGTTGCGAACCACGATGTCGGTGGGCCCCAGGTAACCTTCCAGGTGGATATCCGAAAACAGGGTGGTGGCGCCGTCGGCGCCCTCGGTGACCACGCTGCCGATGTCCAGCTGGAAATCCACCGCCCGCAGGTAGTCATTCAGCTGACCGGGATCGCCGCTGTCGGTGGGGCCGATGTGGATCACCAGGTCGCCGCTGTTGAAGGCTTTACCGTAGTCGCCAGCCACCGCATAGCGGGTCAGGGCGTCCGCGATGTCCGGGTTGGACCCCGGGTCCAGCCGACCATTGCCGGCGCGCCGGGCAATTTCGGAGAAACCGTGCTCCAGGACCTCGTTCTCGCCGGCCACATCGAGGCTGACCTTGAGGTTGTCCAGCGGGCCGCCACCGAGCCCCGACAGGCTGAGGTCATTAACGCTGAGGGTGCCCTGGTCGGTCCAGGCGAAACGGCCCACATCGACCTTGGTCTCCAGCTCGATGGTGACCCCGGCCTGGCCGGTTATCTCGCCCATGGCGGCGTCCGGTAGAGCGCGGATTTCGGCCTGGGCGGTCAGCGCCAGGCTGCTGGCGAGTGTCAGTGTGAGGGCGCTGCCCCTGGACAGGCGATGCATGGCAAACCCCTTGGGCCGTTGCCGGCGTTGTTTTTGTCGGTTTGGATGGCCGCAGGACAGCGAATCAGTGCAGCGTTACACAGATTTACATTAGGAGGGATCGGGTCGGAATTCTGTGCGCCGGGTCACAGTCAGTTGCGGCTGGCCCGCTGGGCATGACCACAGTGCCAGCCGTGGCCGAGGCCAGGGTATCAGTGACTGAGGGCGGGCTCGGGGGTCAGGGCCTGGCGGATCAGGGCCTTCTGGTGCCGGGCGAACAGTTGGACCTGACGCTCGGCCTCGGCGGTGTCGCGGGCCAGAACCGCCCGGGTCAGGCCGGTGAAGAAAGCACCGGTGCGGTCCAGGTCCTGACGGTAGCGCTCGGCGCTGAAGAAGTAGGCCCGGCTCACCGCCGGTTTGAAGTTGCTCAGAGCCTCGGTGAGGTAGGGGTTGGCCACCAGCTCACAGCAGGCTTCCATCACATCGAAACTGGCCTCCACCACCGCCGGTACATCCGGGGATTCGGCCTGGATTCGCTGGGTCACCGTGTCCACCCGGGCCATCAGGTCGGTCAGGTCGTTTTCCCGCCAGCGCTCACACAGACGCTTCGCCAGCATGATCAGCAGGTGCATGTAGACATCATAGAGTTCGGTGGCGTGGTCGGCGTCCAGGCGTGAGGCGGTGGCGCCCTTGCGGGGCGTGATGTCCACCAGGTGCCAGCGCTCCAGGGTATAGAGCGCTTCCTTGACGGAGGCCCGGCTGACCCGCAGCTCCGCCGCCACCGTGGCTTCCTGGATACGCTCACCAGGGCGGATGGCACCGCTCATGATGCGGTCACCCAGGTAATTGGCGATCTGCTCGGCAAGAGTGTTGGGTACCTGAAAGTCCATATGGGCTCCCTGGGGTGGCTGGTAACCGCTGCCTGGGGCGGCTGCGGAAGAAGTTTATCACAGTGGCTTTTTCATCACCCCGTTCACGACCTGGTGCGCAACCCTGGTCAGGAAGTGGGCAACAAAGTGTTGACGACTGCTATATTGTAGGACAATAATGCAGGGAAAAGGGTGGCCAGTCAATTGGAGGCAGCGGTCGCCAGGGCATTCACGTTAAAGAGGAGAGAGTCGTGACCACTGACAAAATCACGCTGACCGAGGACCCGGTGCGTCGCCGGTTGCTGCTGAAACTCAAGAAGTACAGCTTCCTGATCGCCATGCTGCCGCTGGCTTTGCCGCCGCTGTTGCTGGCGGCGGGGCATAGTACCGGCATGTTGAACCTGTTTGCCTGGGGCATGCCGGTGGTGCTGTTCGGGATCATTCCGGTGCTGGATTTCCTGCTGGGCCAGGATGCCCTCAACCCGGACGAGCAGGCCGATGTGCCACACATGAACAATGAGCGCTTCTACCAGGTGATGACCCTGGGCTGGGTCGTGGCCTTCGTGGTGTTGCTGGTGTGGTCGCTGCAGGTTCTGGCCTCCGGCATCTTCTCAGTGCCGGGCGCCGTAGGCTGGGTGTTCTCGGTGGGCATCGTCGGCGGTCTGGGCATCAACGTGGCTCATGAGCTGATCCACAAGGACGGCAAGCTGGAAACCTGGGCCGGCGGCCTGCTGCTGGCACTGGTGAGCTACGGCGGCTTCAAGGTGGAGCATGTGCGGGGTCACCACGTGCACGTCTCCACCCCGGAGGACGCCTCGTCCTCCCGCTATAACCAGTCGCTGTACAACTTTCTGCCTCAGGCTTACGTTCGCAATTTCATCAACGCCTGGCGGCTGGAAGCGGAGCGGCTCAAGCGCAAGGGTCAGCCGGTGGTGAGCTGGCGCAATGAGCTGATCTGGTGGTACGGCATTTCGGTGGCGGCACTGGTGGCCTGCACCCTGGCCTATGGCTGGCTGGGCGCGGCCTTCTTCCTGGGCCAGAGCTTCATCGCCTTCACCCTGCTGGAGATCGTCAACTACCTGGAGCATTACGGCCTGCACCGCCGCAAGCTGGACAACGGCCGTTACGAGCGCACCATGCCCGAGCACAGCTGGAACTCCAATTACTTCCTGACCAATGTCTTCCTGTTCCACCTGCAGCGGCACAGTGACCACCATGCCTGGGCCAAGCGCCGCTACCAGGTGCTGCGCCACCACGACCATGCGCCCCAGCTGCCCGCGGGCTACGCCGCCATGATCGTGCTGGCCCTGTTTCCGCCGCTGTGGCGCAAGGTGATGAATCCCCGGGTGGAGGCCTATTACCAGGGCGAGGAGCATCAGCTGGCCTGAAAAAACCATCGGCTTTCCGCTTAACGGATAAGAGCAGTGCGTTTTCGGGTCCACAGGTCGGTGTCTCTGACTGTGGGCCTTTTTTTATGGCGGCGGCTGCCACGTTTGTCCCCTTGAAAACCGGCGCCACCATGCGCATGGTGGGATCTCTCATTCCAAGGATCAGAGGATCTGAGCCATGCGACGCCATTTTGAAGACGCCCCCGGCCTGTACGACAATGCGGTGCCCGAGACCGAAGGCTACGTGTTCAACCAGACCATGATGCGTATCAAGGACCCGGAGAAGAGCCTGGATTTCTACACCCGTATCATGGGCATGCGCCTGGTGCGCAAGCTGGACTTCCCGGAGATGAAGTTCACGCTCTATTTCCTCACCTATCTGGACGACCGCCAGGCCGCCACCGTCCCCGCCGACGACGCCCACCGCACCACCTTCATCTTTGGTCGCGAGGCGATGCTGGAGCTGACCCATAACTGGGGCACCGAGAAGGATCCGGACTTCCGGTATCACAACGGCAACGACGAGCCCCAGGGCTTCGGCCACATCGGGGTGGCGGTGCCGGATGTCTACCAGGCGGCGGAACGGTTCGAGAGCCTGGGGGTGGAATTCGTCAAGCGCCCCGATGACGGCAAGATGAAAGGCCTGGCCTTCATCAGGGATCCGGACGGTTACTGGATCGAGATCCTGCAGCCCAACATGCTGGAGAAGCAGCGCAAGAAGTCGGGCTAATCAGCCCCGGGCGCGACGGGAAGCCACCACCACTGCCACGGTGAGGATGATGGCGCCGGTCACCCCGGTCGCCCCCAGCACCTCCCCCAGCAGGGCCCAGGCCAGGGCCGCCACGAACAGCGGTTCCAGGGTGACGATGATGCTGGAGGTGGTGGCCGGCGTGGTTTTCATGCCGGCGAAGAAACACAGGTAGCCCGCGCAGGTGGGCACCAGGCCGATGTAGATCACCAGCGCCCATTCCCGGAAGCCCAGCGCCGCCAGCTGGCTGAAGCCGTCCAGCCAGGCCACCACCGGCACCAGCGTGACTGCCCCCATGGTGAAGCAGACGAAGGCCGTCATGAACACCGGCGCGCCGGCCGCCGCGTGTCGGCTGGTGAGGGTGAAGCCGGCGTAGACCAGGGCCGCCACCAGCGCCACGGCGATACCGGCGGCCCGGATTTCGCCACTGGTTTCAATATCCCCCGCCACCAGCAGTACCGTACCCAGCACAGCCGCCGCCAGCGCCAGCCAGGTCACCAGGCCGGGGCGCTCACCCAACAGTGGGGCTGCCATCAGTGCCACCAGCACCGGTGCCACGCAGAGCGCGATCAGGGTGGCAATGCCGGCGCCGGTGAGCTGAACCGCCAGCAGATAGCTGCCCTGGTAGGCGGCCTGGAACAGCCCCAGCGCCAGCAGGGCCAGCAACACCCGGCCGGTGATGGCTGTGCCCCGGCCACGAAGCTGGCGGCGCTCCCACAACATGAGGGTGAAGAAACAGGGAAAGGCGATGCTGAGCCGCAGCAGCGCCAGGGTCAGCGGATGCAGCTCGGTGCTGTTGAACAGGAACTTGGCAGCGATACCGGTGGTGGCCCAGAGCGCTGCAGCCAGGGCGATCAGCAGGGCGCCACGAAGCACGGCGGCGCGGTCGGGGGCGGCAATCTCGGCGGTATCGGTCATGATCTCTACCCGGTGAAACCGGATAGACTAGACCAAAGCCCCGTTCGGCGACAGCGGGGTAAACCGCTATTGTGGCCTCCTACTGGATGACCAGCACGATCAGCTCCTTGGGGCCATGAACACCGTAGGCCAGGGTCTGCTCGATGTCCGCGGTTTTGGAAGGGCCGGACACCAGCAGGGCATTGGTGGGCATGCCGCTGCTCCAGCGCTGCATGTGCAGCGCTTCCAGGAAGGTGGCGTAGATCTGGTCGGCCTCCAGGACCGCGATATGCACCGGCGGCACCAGGCTCATCAGGCGCGGCTCGTCCGGCGTCGGCCACAGGATCAGGGTACCGGTTTCGGCGATGGCGCCCCGGGTGGAGGTGATGGCCGCGTCCACGTCGTGGAACAGGGTTTCCTGCCAGGCTTCGATGGGCTGATCGTAAGCCAGCAGTGGTGGCAGACCCTCGTGCTCCGATTCCCGGATCTTCCTGCCCAGGCGGTGGCGTTCGGCCACCAGCAGATTGCGGGCGCCGCGGCTTTGCAGCAGCTCCGCCAGCCTGTCCAGCCAGTCGTCCTCGGTGACCCGGTGCACTTCGCCATGCACCGACTCGATGGTCTGCTGGAAGCGGTCCAGCTTCTCGGCGGCATTCCACTCGCGGCCCTGCATTGGGCTGAAATCGAGCTCCGGCATGGGCAGCTGGCCGTCCCGGCGTTTCCTCAGGCGCTGCAGGATATTGCTCCGGGCGTTCATGTGGAGGTCCCCCGGGTCGGGCTGCCGGCCGGTTGGGCCGGCGCCGAGCGCTGGCGCACGAGCTGGTGCAGGGTCTTGGGCGCCAGTTTGGGAGCGGTGCGGTAGCGGGTCCAGGCGCCGGCCTTGGCCGGCTGCAGGCCCCGGAGGCTGGTGGCCAGGCTGGTGCCGGTGCGGTACAGGCCCGGGCGCACATGAAGCCAGCGCCAGCCCTTCCAGGTCATGGCTTCCAGGCGCCCGCGCTTGACGCCGTGGCCGCGAACATCGCTGCGGTGCAGGGCGTCGCCGTCCACTGACTCCCGCCGCAGGCGCACCAGCAGGTCGGGAATCGGGATCCGCACCGGGCAGACTTCGCCACAGGCGCCGCAAAGGGACGACGCTGTCGGCAGGTCCCGGGTATCTTCCAGGCCCAGCAGGTGCGGCATCAGGATCTTGCCGATGGGACCGGGGTAGGTGGTGCCGTAGGCGTGGCCGCCAATGCGGGTATAGACCGGGCAATGGTTCATGCAGGCCCCGCAGCGGATGCAGCGCAGCGTGTCGATCAGCTCGTCGTCCTGGTAGATACCGGAACGGCCGTTGTCCACCAGCACCAGGTGGACCGCTTCCGGGCCGTCTTTCTCGTCGTCCTGGCGCGGCCGGCTGATCATGTTGAAATAGGTGGTCAGATGCTGGCCGGTGGCGGAGCGGGTCAGCAGTGCCAGCAGGCCGCAGGCGTCGTCCAGGGTCTCCACCACCTTCTCAATACCGGTTACCGCAATGTGGCAGGGTGGCACCGTGGTGGTCATGCGGCCGTTGCCTTCATTCTCCACCAGGCAGAGAGTGCCGGTCTGGGCCACCGCAAAATTGACGCCGGAGATGCCCACATCGGCGTTCATGAACTTCTCCCGCAGCTGCAGGCGGGCACTGGCGGTCAGGTAGTTGACGTCGTGGGAGCGCTCGGTGCCGGTCTTCTCGTGCATCAGCTCCGAGATTTCGTCGGTGTTCTTGTGAATCGCCGGCATGATGATGTGGGAGGGGGTTTCCTCCGCCATCTGGACAATGTATTCCCCCAGGTCCGACTCCAGGGCCTCGATGCCCTGCTCCTCCAGGTAATGGTTGAGCTCCATCTCCTCGGACACCATGGACTTGCCCTTGATCACGCTTTTGGCCTTGCGGGCCACGCAGATGTCCCGGACGATCCGGCAGGCCTGGTCGGAGTCCTCGGCCCAGTGCACCTGGATGCCGTTGGCGGTCAGGCTCTCCTCCAGTTGCTCCAGCAGGTCGGGCAGCCTGGCAAGTGAGCGCTGCCTTATCTGCGCGCCCAGGGTTCGCAGGGCCTCCAGGTCCCAGCCGCTGAAGGCCTTGCGGCGTTTGTCCATCAGCCCGTCCATGGCGCTGCGGAAGTTCTTGCGCAGTTGCGGGTTGGCCAGGGCATCCCGGGCACGGGGATGGAACTGGCGTACCGCGCTGTGCTGGTCTGTGGCGGGCTGGTTCATGACGGCAGTCCTCCGTCGTTCTCGCCGGAGACCCGTTGCCAGAGGAAACTGGCAATGTGCTGGCCCCGGACTTGCTGTCGGGTTTGCTCGGCGTGGCCGTTGATGTTCATCAGGCAGCCGCAGTCGGTGGTGACGAAGCGGGTGGCGCCGGTGTCGGCCAGGGCCTTGACCTTGTCACCCACCATGGCGCCGGAGATGTCCGGATGGCGCACCGCAAAGGTGCCGCCAAAGCCGCAGCACTCCTCGGCCCGCACCTGCTCCACCAGGGTGACCTTGTCCAGCTGCCCCAGCAGCTTGGGCCCCACCTCGGCGATACCCATTTCCCGGCGTGCGGAGCAGGAGGTGTGCAGCGCCACCTTGGTCGGCTCCCCCAGGTCTTCCAGCCTGACGTGGCAGACATTGAGCAGGAAGTCGGTCAGTTCCCAGACCCTGCCCGCCACTTCCCGGGCCTGCTCGGCCTGGGCAGTGTCCTGGAAGAGGTCCGGGTAATGCTTGCGCATCATGCCGCCGCAGGAGCCGGAGGGCACCACGATGGGCCAGTCCTCGTCGAACAGACCCAGCTGGGCGCCAGCAACGGCGCGGGCCTCGTCGTGGTAGCCGGAGGTGTAGGCGGGCTGGCCGCAGCAGGTCTGGTCCTGGGGGAAGATCACCTCGATGCCTTCCCGCTCCAGGAGCTGAATGCCCGCCAGGCCGGCACCGGGGTAGAAAAGATCCACCAGGCAGGTACCAAAGAAATAGACCTTGCGAGGCTTGGCAGGGTAGACCCTGATGGATTCTGTCATTGTTTTCGCCGCTCGCCATGCCGCTGAATGTATATAGGGCTACGATAGGCACCGGCTCCTGGACTGTCTACTCGACTTTGGCCGGACCAGCCCCTGTGATTGGTGAATTATGGGGCGGGGGAAAGCGGATTGCAGGGGTGGTGTTGCAGAGGTGGTTGGGGCTCCGCCGGGCGGAGCCCTGGCCGGTTACTCGACGGTGAGCCGGTCGGCGTTCTTCGCCAGGGTTTTCTCGCCGATGCCACTGACCTGGCCGAGGTCCTGGACACTGGCGAAGGGCCCGTTGGCCTCGCGGTACTCGATGATGGCCGCGGCCCGGCTCTCACCGACGCCATCCAGTGAGGCCAGGGTGACCTGGTCGGCGGTGTTGATGTTGATGGCCGCTTCGCCGGGTTCGGCCTGGGCAAAGCCGGTCATCAGGGAGAACAGCAGTACGAGTGCAGCAAGAAAAGGTGAGCGTGCCATGGTTATCAGCTCCTTGTTGTCATGACGTTGATGGGGTTGCTCTGAGTGGCAGAGACAATGACAGGCAGGTGGATAACCGGCGAAGACGTTGGGGGAGGGTATCAGGTTCGTGGCAGTCGGGACTTTTCCGCAGGCATTCCGCAGGCAGGTGGGAGCACGGCAAGGTCCACAATCCCTGTGCACCCCGTCCGTGGCTAACCCGCGCCTGATCCATCAGGCAATGCCTTCCATGACCGCTATTCGGGACTCCTTCCCGATCCGCATCCTTGCGGGCGTTCCTGTTTCGCTTCCCTGTGTGCCCGAGATCCTTTCGGGCCTTGCATCCATGCCGGCTCGCCTCCGTGCGAGCAGTGCATCCCTGCTGAGAACCATTCTAGACAACCCCGGTCGGGAGGGAACCAGACTTAGTTACCAGCGCGTGTGAGACATTGGCCATGGCCGCGTAATCCCTTGCGGCACAGGGGCTCCGGTAGGGTCAGCGGGCGTGGTAGTCGTCCAGTACGCCCTTGAGATGGGCCAGCAGCGCCGGCGCCGGCCAGGCCTGGCTTGGATCGTGCTCACACTGGTGGATGAGCTGGGTCAGCGCCTGGTTGACCGGTGCCCGGGTATGCAGGCTGCTGGCCAGCGCCACCACTTCGCCGTTGATGTAGTCCACCTCGGTGGGCCGGCCGGCCTCGATGTCCTCCCACATGGAGGAGCGGGCGAGGGGGTCGATGGTGATCATGCGCTTGGCAATACGGGTGAACAGCCAGTTGGGCGCCCGCATCACATAGGGCAGCGCTTCCATGGGCAGCGGCGTCAGCTTGACGGTGTGGATGCCGGACTTCTCCAGCAGGGTCAGGGTTTCCTCCTGGGCCATGGCCAGGCAGCGGCGGTAATCCCGCTGTTCCAGTTCTTCCTTGAGCGGCACGCCGGACAGGGCGTTGATGGGGTTGTTCAGGTTCAGCAGCAGCTTGGACCAGAGCACCGCCTGCATATCGTTGCGCTCCTCCAGGGGCAGGCCGGCGCGCTCGAAGCGGGCCAGCGCCAGCTCGATGTCGGCGCTGGCGGCCACCTTCAGCTGGCCCTCGGTACCGTGATGGAAATGGCCGGGGCTTTTCTGCAGCACATTGAACGGAATCATGCCGGCCAGCACGGTGCATTCCGGCAGCTTCTCCCGAAGACGGTCGGCGTTGCTGATACCGTTCTGGAAGCTGATCACCGGTGTGCCCGGCTTCAGTACCTTGGCCAACTCCTCGCCGGCCTGCTCGGTGGCGGCGGACTTGGTGGTCAGGAGCACCAAGTCAGCACCCGCTGCCGCTTCAGCTCTGGTGCTGAACTGGGCCGGGCGCAGGTGGGTCTCGAACCGGAAGCCGCGGTAATCGGTGATCACCAAAGGCTTGTCCGCCAGGACTTTCTGCAGTTTTTCCCTGCCGATGAAGGTGACGTCCGCTCCGGCCGACAGCAGGCGACCACCAAGATAGCAACCGACACTGCCGGCGCCATAGATAACAATGCGATAGGAATCATTCATGAGCGGGCCTTTCAGGTCTTTGAGTTATGACACTGGCGATTGCTGCGCAGTGTTGCTCGCTGAGTATCACTATACATCATCGTGGCCGCCCGTGATCGACCCCTCCGGGGGACCGGCCCGCGCCCTCCCGAGGGGCACGGACGGCGAGCGGGCCTTGTGGCGGTGCACAATGGCTGTGCGTATTACGGTGCAGAATGGCGCTTTGTAAATCCATGATTTGCCTTCTTTACTCCGGGTCAGGCTCGCCATCACGGTGCTGGTGGGCGATTGCCCCGCACTGGTGCGCCAAACCCGCCGCTGAGTTCATTCGGGGCGTCCCGGAAGCCATTCGGGTTCTGTCTTTACGGTCGTTCGGGCTGCTAAATCCATGATTTTGAATACTTAGTTTGAAGGGTGGAACACCTGATGCAGAGGACCTCGGGCGAATTAGACGATCCGCATTATTCTAACGAGGAAAAGGACGCACACGATGACACTCAAAAAACACGTGAAACTTGGTCTCTCCGCTCTTGCACTTTCGGTCACCCTGCACGCCACCGCGGCCGAAGACCCCATCAAGGTGGGCATCCTGCATTCGCTGTCCGGCACCATGGCCATCAGTGAATCCACCCTGAAAGACACCATGCTGATGCTGATCGAGAAACAGAATGCCGAAGGGGGCATCGACGGCCGCATGCTGGAGCCGGTAGTGGTGGACCCCGCCTCCAACTGGCCGCTGTTCGCCGAGAAGGCCCGTGAGCTGCTGGCCAAGGAGGAGGTCGATGTGATCTTCGGCAACTGGACATCGGTGTCCCGCAAGTCCGTGCTGCCGGTGGTGGAGGAGCTCAACGGCCTGCTGTTCTACCCGGTCCAGTATGAGGGTGAGGAGTCCTCCGAGAACGTTTTCTACACCGGCGCCGCCCCCAACCAGCAGGCGATCCCTGCGGTGGATTACTTGATGAATGAAATCGGTGTGAAGCGCTGGGTCCTGGCCGGCACCGACTACGTCTACCCCCGCACCACCAACAAGATCCTCGAGACCTACCTCAAGGACAAAGGCGTGGCCGCGGAAGACATCATGATCAACTACACCCCGTTCGGCCATTCCAACTGGCAGTCCATCGTCTCCGATATCAAGACCTTCGGCAGCCAGGGCAAGAAGACCGCGGTGGTTTCCACCATCAATGGCGACGCCAACGTGCCTTTCTACCGCGAACTGGGTAACCAGGGCATTTCCGCCTCCGACATTCCGGTGGTGGCCTTCTCCGTGGGCGAGCAGGAACTCTCCGGTATCGACACCGCACCCCTGGTGGGCCACCTGGCGGCCTGGAACTACTTCATGAGCGTGGACAACGACGCCAACTACGACTTCATCGACGCCTGGGTGAAGTACACCGGCAACGAGGAAGCGGTCACCAACGACCCCATGGAAGCCCATTACATCGGCTTCAACATGTACGTCGAGGCGGTCAAGAAGGCCGGTACCACCGACGTGGACGCCATCAAGGACGCCATCATCGGTGTCACCGTACCCAACCTGACCGGCGGCTACGCTACCATGATGCCCAACCACCACATCACCAAGCCGGTGCTGATCGGTGAGATCCAGGACAACGGCCAGTTCTCCATTGTCTGGTCCACGCCCTCCACCGTGGCCGGCGATGCCTGGTCAGACTTCCTGCCGGGTTCCCGTGACCTGATCAGCGACTGGCGCAAGCCCATGTCCTGCGGCAACTACAACGTTGTCACCGGTTCCTGTGGCGGCAAGGAGAAGGTCGCTTCCAACTAGGACCTGCCAGCAAAGGGTGCCGGTTGGCCGGCACCCGTTTTCACCTCGCCCCACTCAACAGAACCACAGGAACAGACCATGAGCATCCTGCGATCGCTCACCGGATTCTTTATTGCCTGCTGCCTGCTGCTGCCCCTGGCGGCCAGCGCCCAGCAGGCCGCAGACCCCCAGGCCCTGCTGGCCGACCTGGCGCAGGCGCCGGATACCCGCAAGGGCGAGGTCATCAGCCGCATCGCCGCCAGCGGCCATGACCGGGCCCGGGCCTGGCTGGAAGCCTTCGGCGACAACAAGCTGGCCCGTATCGAGGACGACGGCCAGTTCGTCATCGTGCTTGAGAACCGCGGCCGCGACTGGAAAGTGGCCGACGCCATCACCGGCGAGCCCATGGGTGAGGTATCCCGCCGCGAGCTGGACACCATCCGCATCAACAACGCCCTGCGGGCCGAACTGGCGGGCATTCTCTCGGTCATCGACCTGACCGTGGACAATGTCGAGCGTCGCCGTGAAGCGGCCCGTGCCCTGCTGGGCAAGGTGGACGCCGCCCTGGCCGAGCGCATCAATACCCTGCTGGAGACCGAGACCGACAGCCGGGTGCAGACCCTGCTGCGGGACGCGGTGTCCATCTACCGCGTGGAGCAGGGCGATGTCAGTGCCGTCGAGCAGCTCTCCGGCAGTCTCAACACCGAGGTCCGCGCCGCCCTCAACCGGGCCGAGCGCAGCGATGACCCGGCCATGGCCGCCGCCGCCACCGACGCGCTGGCCACCATCGAACAGAAGCTCCGGCTCAACCGGGCCGCCGAGACCCTCTACTTCGGCCTGTCCCTGGGCTCGGTACTGGTGCTGGCGGCCATCGGCCTGGCCATCACTTTTGGCGTCATGGGGGTGATCAACATGGCCCATGGCGAGCTCATCATGCTGGGGGCCTACACCACCTGGGGCATGCAGCAGCTGTTGCCCGGTCAGCCCGGCCTGGCGTTGATCCTGTCCATTCCCGCCGGCTTCCTGGTGGCGGCGCTGGCGGGCATCGCCATTGAGCGCAGCGTGATCCAGTTTCTCAAGGGCCGGCCACTGGAAACGCTGCTGGCCACCTTTGGTGTGTCACTGATCCTGCAGCAGCTGGTGCGCACCGTGATCTCGCCCCTGAACCGCACCGTCGTCACGCCGGAGTGGATGAGCGGTTCCATCATGGTGAACGAGGCGCTGTCGCTGACCCTGAACCGGCTGTACGTGCTGGGCTTCGCCCTGGTGGTGTTCGCCGGTCTGATGCTGATCATGCGCAAGACCCGTCTCGGCCTGGAAGTGCGGGCCGTCACCCAGAACCGGGCCATGGCCCGCTCCATGGGCATCAAGGCCACCCGCGTGGACATCATGACCTTTGCCCTGGGCTCCGGCGTCGCCGGGCTGGCGGGGGTAGCGCTGTCCCAGCTCACCAACGTGGGCCCCAACCTGGGCCAGAACTACATCATCGACTCCTTCATGGTGGTGGTCTTCGGCGGCGTCGGCAATCTCTGGGGCACCCTGGTGGCGGGGCTTTCCCTGGGTACCATCAACCAGTTGCTGGAGCCCTGGGCCGGGGCCGTACTGGCCAAGATCATCGTGCTGGTCTTCATCATCCTGTTCATCCAGAAACGGCCCCGCGGACTCTTCCCGCAGAAAGGCCGGGCGGCGGAGGGCTGAGTTATGCACCAATCCAGACATTGGCTCGCCCGGCCGTTCACCGAGGGCTCGACACAGCTGTTCCTGGGCGTGCTGTTCGCAGCCATGGTGGTGGTCACCTTCCTGCACCTGGCGATGCCCGAGGGCAGCGCGCTGCACGTGAGTTCCTACACCGTCACCCTGATGGGCAAGTACCTCTGCTACGCCCTGCTGGCCGTCGCGGTGGACCTGGTCTGGGGCTACCTGGGCATTCTCAGTCTCGGCCACGGCGCCTTCTTCGCCCTTGGCGGCTACGCCATGGGCATGTACCTGATGCGACAGATCGGGGATCGCGGCGTCTATGGCGACCCCATCCTGCCGGACTTCATGGTTTTCCTGAACTGGCAGGAGCTGCCCTGGTACTGGCACGGCTTCGACATGGCCTGGTTCGCCTTCATCATGGTGCTGCTGGTGCCCGGCGCCCTGGCGCTGGTGTTCGGGTGGCTGGCGTTCCGCTCCCGGGTGACCGGGGTCTATCTGTCCATCATCACCCAGGCGCTGACCTTCGCGCTGATGCTGGCCTTCTTCCGCAACGAGATGGGCTTTGGCGGCAACAACGGCCTCACCGACTTCAAGGACATCCTCGGCTTTGACCTGCGCACCGACGCCACCCGGCTGGGTCTGTTCCTGGCCACCGGCGTGGCGCTGGCCATCGGTTACGTGATCTGCCGTGCCAT
The DNA here is from genome assembly GCF_033722195.1 of Marinobacter sp. Classification (GTDB taxonomy): domain Bacteria; phylum Pseudomonadota; class Gammaproteobacteria; order Pseudomonadales; family Oleiphilaceae; genus Marinobacter. Next base: position 3,046 of record NZ_JAWVZL010000035.1, on the reverse strand, counting down.
TGTCGGCAGCAAGCTGGGCCGGGTCAGCGTGGCCTGCCGCGACGCCGAGGCCCGCACCCGCTTCCTGGGCTACCGGGTGGAGCGGGTGCAGCTGTTCGTGTTCGTGGTGTCCGCCATGCTGGCCGGTGTGGCCGGCGCGCTCTATGTACCCCAGGTGGGCATCATCAACCCCAGTGAGTTCTCGCCGCTGTTCTCCATCGAGATCGTGGTATGGGTCGCCTTGGGCGGACGCGCCACCCTCTACGGCGCGGTCATCGGTGCCATTCTGGTGAACTACGCCAAGACCGTGTTCACCGGCATCATGCCGGATGCCTGGCTGTTCGCCCTGGGCGCGCTCTTCGTGCTGGTCACCGTGTTCCTGCCCCAGGGCATCGCCGGCATGCTCAAGCGCCGCAGGGCCAGAAGCGACGATGGCGACGGCGGCGCTGCCACCGCTGATGCAACCACTCGGGAGGCCACCGCATGAGCATCATGACCGAACTGGCCAACCGCGAGCGGGTGTTCGACTTCCTCACCCCTACCGCCTCTCCGGTGGACGTGCGCCACGGCCCCATCCTCTACCTGGAGGATGTGAACGTCAGCTTTGACGGCTTCCGGGCCATCAACAACCTCAACCTCACCATCGACGACGGCGAGCTGCGCTGCATCATCGGGCCCAACGGCGCCGGCAAGACCACCATGATGGACATCATCACCGGCAAGACCCGGCCCGACAGCGGCTCGGTGTGGTTTGGCAGCCGCCACAACCTGCTCAACATGAACGAGCCGGATATCGCCACCCTGGGCATCGGCCGCAAGTTCCAGAAACCCACCGTGTTCGAGGCCCTCAACGTGTTCGAGAACCTGGAACTGGCCATGGCCGCCAACAAGGGAGTGATTCCCTCGCTAACGGCCCGCATGACCGGTGAAATCCGCGACCGCATTGACGAAGTGCTGGTCACCGTCGGCCTCACCGAGCTGCGAGACCAGCCCGCCGGCATTCTCTCCCACGGCCAGAAGCAGTGGCTGGAGATTGGCATGCTGCTGATGCAGAAGCCGCGCCTGCTGCTGGTGGACGAACCGGTGGCGGGCATGACCGAGCAGGAAATGGAGCGCACCGCCGAACTGCTCACCAGCCTGGCGGGCAAGCAGTCGGTGGTGGTGGTGGAGCACGACATGGGCTTTGTGCGCTCCATCGCCCGCAAGGTTACGGTGCTGCACCAGGGCAGCGTGCTGGCGGAGGGCACCATGGACCAGGTCTCCAACGACCGCAAAGTGGTGGAAGTCTACCTGGGGGAGGGCATCTGATGCTGAAAGTGCAGAAACTCAACCAGTTCTACGGCGAGAGCCACACCCTCTGGGACCTGGAGCTGGACGTACCCAAAGGCCAGTGCACCTGTGTCATGGGCCGCAACGGCGTGGGCAAGACCACCCTGATGAAATGCGTGATGGGGGAGGAGAGTGTCAAGAGCGGCCAGCTGTTGTTCGATGGCGACATCGATCTCACCAGGCGCCGGGTGGAGGACCGCTCCCGCCTGGGAGTCGGCTATGTGCCCCAGGGCCGGCAGATCTTCCCGCTGCTCACCGTGGAGGAAAACCTGCGCACCGGCCTGGCGGCACGGAAGGATGGCAGCCGCCAGATCCCCGAGCGGATCTATAACCTGTTTCCCGTGCTCAAGGAAATGAAGAACCGCCGCGGCGGCGACCTCTCCGGCGGCCAGCAGCAGCAGCTGGCCATCGGACGTGCGCTGGTGATCGAACCGCGCCTGCTGATCCTCGACGAACCCGGCGAGGGCATCCAGCCCAACATCGTCGCCCAGATCGGCGAAGTCATCCGAAAACTCATCGAGGAAGACGGCCTCACCGTGCTGCTGGTGGAGCAGAAGCTGCCCTTCGCCCGCAAGTATGCCGACCGCTTCGCCATCATGGATCGCGGACGACGGGTGGCCGAAGGCGGCATCGCCGAGCTTTCCGACGACCTGATCAAGAAGCACCTGACGGTATGACGGCTTACACCCCCCTCTCCGCCTTCGACCCGAACCGGCAACCGGCCAACGACTCCGGCCACCGCTTCGACGCTGACCGGCGCTGGGCCGCCGCCATCGAACTGGGCTTCGAGCGGCGCGAGGCCGGCGTCACCCGCCTCACCCGCGCCCGCCACCAGGGCCCCTTGCGGGTGCAGCGGCCCTTCTACCCGGAGGGCGGCCAGGGCTGCTGCCACGTCTACCTGCTGCACCCGCCCGGCGGCCTGGTGAGCGGCGATGCCCTCAACATCGAGGCCCGCCTGGACACCGGCAGCCAAGCCCTGCTCACCACGCCGGCCGCCGCCAAGCTCTACAAGGCTGACAGCCACGGCGTCGCCTGGGCCCAGCACACCAGCCTGAGCGTCGCCGATGGCGCAACCCTGGAATGGCTGCCCCAGGAAACCCTGGCTTTTGACGGCTCCCGGGGCGAGCAGGTCACCAATATCAGCCTCAGCGGCGATGCCAAGTGCATTGGCTGGGAAATCCTCGCCCTGGGCCGACCGGCCAGCGAGCTGCCGTTCAAGAGTGGCCGGCTCGAACAGCGCTTCGAGCTCAGCCACAACGGCCGGCCCCTGTGGCACGAACGCCAGACCCTCGACCCGGCCCATGCCCGCTTCACGGGCAAGTGGGGGCAAGGCGGCGCCACCGTCCAGGCCACCCTCTGGGCGGTGGGCCTGGCGGACGAAGCCGGCGCCATCGAGGCCCTGCGGAATCAGATACCCGCTTCCCCACGCTGGGCAGTCACCCGGCGCCGAGGCGTGCTGCTGCTTCGATACCTGGGCAACCAGCGCAACGAAGCCTGGGCCGTCTGCCAGCAGGCCTGGGAAATCCTCAGGCCCGAACTGACCGGCCAGCCCGCCCACGTGCCCAGGATATGGCTGACATAAACTCCCTCTCCCCTTGTTGGAGAGGGTCGGGGCGAGGGGTAGGCGCCAGAGGCGCCCGGTAGGCTTAAGAGCAAGCCTAACCCCCTCTCCCCAACCCCTCTCCCGCCAGGGGCGAGGGGCTAATGACAAAAAGACCGGAGTCGAGACGATGGAACT
>NZ_JAWVZL010000034.1:0-31787 GCF_033722195.1 Marinobacter sp. | reverse complement strand
TCAAGACAAAACTCAAATTCGACGAGTCACTGTCTCGATATTTCTGTCGAAACATCGCAGCCAGCGCCCACACGAATTACTTGATCAACTTTTTAAAGAGCGTGAGCCGTTAAGCTCAATCGAGGCGCGTATTCTACAGCCTTCCCCGATCCTGTCAACCGCTGATTTTGATCTTCATAAACACCAGTCAAATCAACGCGTTAACACCCTCCCCCGGCAGGCCGTTCCGCCTGTTGCCCCGAAGGAGATGCGCATTCTACAGACACCCAAGCGGGTGTCAACGAGGTTTCAGAATTATTTCTCCGGGGTTTCGGTTTACCCCTAGAGGTCGATTATTATTTAACCTAATTCGGCTGATTTCAAGCCCTGTCAGGCCGAGCCAGGCGTTTCTGGACGGCGGCGGACCACCAGAGTCGAAGGCCCAGCAGCACTGCCAGGATCACACCGTAAGCCAGCATTTCACCGATGTCGCCGCGGGCCTGCCAGAGAAAATGCACCCAGGCCGCCACTGCCGCCAGGTAGACCCCACTGTGGAGCCGCTTCCAGCGCTTGCCCAGCCGGCGCATCATGCCGCGGGTGGAGGTCAGCGCCAGGGGCAGCAGGATAATGAACGCGACCAGGCCTGCCAGGATGTAAGGACGCTTGGTGAAACTGGCAGTAAGATCCTGCCAGCCAACCACGAACTGCAGGAACGCCAGCAGGTGGAGGCTGGCATAGAAGAAACAGAACAGCCCCAGCTGACGGCGAACCCGAAGCCAGCCCGGCCAACCAGTGATACGCCTGAGCGGCGTCATTGCCAGAGTCGCCAGCAGCAGCTGAAAGGCGGCCAATCCGAGGCTTTCGGTGACCACTTCACCCGGGTCCGGGCCCAGCGCGCCCTGTAGAACACCCCTAACCAGCAGCCCCAGGGGCACGAGCGCCAGACCTGCGATCAGCAGCCGGAACAGTAACATTGCGCGCTCCCTGGCGGCCAGACCCATTGTGACCACGCTCTAGTAGAAGCGCTTCAGGTCCATGTCCCGATACAGATGGGCCACCTGCTCGCCATAACCGTTGAACTTGCGGGTCTCGATCCAGTTGGGCGAGAACAGCCCCGAGGGCAGCCGGCGCTCCCGCTTCTGGCTCCAGCGAGGGTGGTCCACCTCCGGGTTCACGTTGGCATAGAAGCCGTACTCCTTCGGCGCGATTTTCTCCCAGCTGGTGTAGGGCCGGGCCTCCTGGAAACGGATCTTGACGATGGACTTGATGCTCTTGAAGCCGTATTTCCAGGGCACCACCAGGCGCAAAGGCGCGCCATTCTGGTTGGGCAGCGTTTTACCGTAGAGCCCGACCGCCATGAAACTGAGTTCGTTCATCGCCTCATCCATGCGCAGGCCCTCCTGGTAAGGCCAGTCGATCACACTGAAGGCGGACCGCTGGCCACGCATCTGCTCCAGGTTTACCAGGGTTTCAAAGTAAACGTACTTGGCCTTTGATGTGGGTTCCAGCCGACCGATCATCTCTGCCAGAGGCACACCCACCCAGGGAATCACCATGGACCAGGCCTCGACACAGCGCAGCCGATAGATCCGCTCCTCGTAGTCGTGAGGCTTGAGAAGATCCTCCAGGGCGTACTGGCCAGGCCTGGCACACTCGCCCTCCACCGTCACCGACCAGGGTGCCGTTTCCATGGCACTGGCGTACTGGGCGGGATCGGTCTTGTCGGTGCCGAATTCGTAGAAATTGTTGTAGCGGGTGACGTCCTCGTAGGGAGTCAAAGGCTCATCCGTCGAGAGCCCCGGGCGCTTGTCGAAGTCCAGGGCCTCACCCGGGACCGGCAACTCCCCCGGCCATACCAGCCCCGGCATGGCCAGGCCGGCAGCCCCGGCGAGGGCGCCCTTCATGAAGGCCCGGCGATTGCGGAAGACAGGTTCCGGCGTGACCTCGTGATAGCCGAGTTGCCAGGAAGGTTTGTTCTTGATGATCATGACTGGACTCCGGTCAGCGGGCACCCGCGTGGATGCCGGTACCGTTGACCGGAGCCTGCAGGACTCCCCGGCGGCCACCGGGGAGCTGCTCAGGATGCGCTCTTGTCGCCGGGGCCGCGACGGCCCTTGCGCATCAGCGCCCGAGTCGGGCCGGACAACGCGTAAACAAGGAATATCAGGAACAATACGGTACCGGGGTCGACCGCGATCACCACAAAGATGAGCACCACCACCAGGATGGCGGCAAACGGCACCCGTCCCTTCAGGTCCAGGTCCTTGAAGCTGCGGTACAGAATATTGCTCACCATCAGCACACCGGCACCGCCCACCACGATGATGGTCAGCAGTGTCAGCCAGGTTGCCGGTTCATACTCGTGGAAGCACCACACCAGCCCTGCGACCACCGCGGCCGCGGACGGACTGGGCAGGCCCACGAAGAACTTCTTGTCGACAGAGCCGATCTGGGTGTTGAAGCGGGCCAGACGCAATGCCGCCCCCGCCACATAGATGAAGGTGATGGCCCAACCGACCTGATCGAGGTAGTTCAGCGACCAGAAAAAGGCCACCAGGCCGGGAGCCACGCCAAAGGCCACCATGTCCGCCAGGCTGTCGTACTCTTCCCCGAACTTGCTCTGGGTATTGGTCATGCGCGCCACGCGGCCGTCCAGTCCGTCGAGGATCATGGACACGAAAATCGCAATGGCGGCGTTGTCGAATACGCCATTGGCGGCCGCCACTATGGCGTAGAATCCTGAAAACAGGGACGCCGTGGTCAGCGCGTTTGGCAGCAGATAAATGCCCTTGCGCCGAACCGGGGCGCCTTCCACCAGTTCCTCTTCCACCACTTCACCAAAGGTGAGGTCCTTGTCGGACGACTGTTCCGCTTCGGGGCTGTCTTTCTTGCTCGTCATTCCACTCATCCAGCCAGATATGTGCGCCCAGTATAGCCGATCGGTCAGCCACACCAAGCCATAACGAAAAACGCGGCCCGGAGGCCGCGTTTATGAGAGGGCATGCGCCAACTCAGTTCTTTGACTTGTCGACGATCTTGTTGGCGGAGATCCAGGGCATCATGGAGCGCAGTTTCTCGCCCACCAGCTCGATCGGATGCTCAGCGTTCTGACGACGACGTGCGGTCATGGAGGGATAGTTGGTGCTGCCCTCCTGGATGAACATCTTGGCGTACTCACCGCTCTGGATACGCTTCAGGGCGTTGCGCATGGCCGCGCGGGACTGGTCGTTGATGACCTCCGGGCCGGTCACGTACTCACCATACTCCGCGTTGTTGGAGATGGAGTAGTTCATGTTGGCGATGCCGCCCTCGTACATCAGGTCAACGATCAGCTTGAGCTCGTGCAGACACTCGAAGTAAGCCATTTCCGGCTCATAACCGGCTTCGGTCAGGGTCTCGAAGGCCGCCTTGACCAGCTCCACGGTACCGCCACACAGGACGGCCTGCTCGCCGAACAGGTCGGTTTCGGTCTCGTCCTTGAAGGTGGTCTCGATGATACCGGTGCGGCCGCCGCCGATGGCGCTGGCGTAGGACAGCGCGATGTTCTTGGCGTTGCCGGAGGAGTCCTGGTGAATGGCGATCAGATCAGGGATGCCGCCGCCACGGGTGAACTCGGTGCGCACGGTGTGACCCGGCGCCTTGGGAGCGATCATGATGACGTCCAGGTCCTGGCGCGCCACGATCTGGTTGTAGTGGATGTTGAAGCCGTGGGCGAAGGCCAGCACACCGCCCTTCTTCAGGTTGGGCTCGATGTCCTTCTCGTAGATGGCCTTCTGGTTCTCGTCCGGTGCCAGCACCATAACGATGTCGGCTTCCTTGGCGGCATCGGCCACGCTCTTGACGGTGAGACCGGCAGCCTCGGCCTTGGCGGCAGAGGAGGAACCCGGACGCAGTGCGACAACCACGTCAACGCCGGACTCTTTCAGGTTGTTGGCGTGGGCGTGGCCCTGGGAGCCGTAGCCGACGATGGCGACTTTCTTGCCCTGGACGATGGAGAGATCACAATCTTTATCGTAATAGACCTGCATGGAAAACCCCTGTTTCTCGTTGTTGGCCCCTGGGGCCAGACTAATGGTTATTCGATGTTGGGAGTCAGAGACTCAGAACCTTCTCACCCCGGGCAATACCGGAGACACCGGAACGCACGACTTCCAATACGCCGGAGGCGCCCACTGCCTGGATGAAGGCATCCAGCTTGTCGCTGTCGCCGGCCAGCTGCACCGTGTAGATGGTGCTCGTGACGTCGACGATCTGGCCCCGGAAGATGTCCACCGTGCGCTTGATTTCGGCCCGCTGGGAGCCGGTGGCCTTGAGCTTCACCAGCATCAGCTCGCGCTCGATGTGGGAGCCCTCGGTCAGGTCCACCAGCTTGACCACCTCGATCAGCTTGTTGAGCTGCTTGGTGATCTGCTCGATGACCTTGTCAGACCCGGTGGTGGTGACGGTGAGGCGGGACAGGGTCTCGTCCTCGGTTGGCGCCACGGTGAGGGTCTCGATGTTGTAGTTGCGCTGGGAGAACAGCCCTACCACCCGCGACAGGGCGCCGGGCTCGTTCTCCAGCAACACAGAAATGATGCGACGCATGATGATCAGACCCTCTCCGTTTTGCTGAGCCACATATCCTTCATGGATCCGCGCGCCACCTGCATGGGGTAGACGTGCTCGTAGGGATCCACATAGATATCGAGGAACACCAGCTTGTCTTTCATGGCGAAGGCTTCCTTGAGCTTGTCCTCAAGTTCTTCCTTCTTGTCGATGCGGATGCCAACGTGGCCATAGGCTTCGGCCAGTTTGACGAAGTCCGGCAGCGACTCCATGTAGGACTGGGAGTGACGGGACTCGTAGTTCATGTCCTGCCATTGCTTGACCATGCCCAGCGCCTGGTTGTTCAGGTTGACGATCTTCACCGGCAGGTTGTACTGGTTGCAGGTGGACAGTTCCTGGATGTTCATCTGGATACTGCCCTCGCCGGTCACGCAGACCACTTCGCTGTCCGGGTAGCTCAGTTTGATACCCATGGCCGCCGGCAGACCGAAGCCCATGGTGCCCAGGCCACCGGAGTTGATCCAGCGATTGGGCTTGTCGAACTTGTAGTACTGGGCGGCGAACATCTGGTGCTGGCCCACATCGGAGGTCACGTAGGCATCACCCTTGGTGATGCGCCAGATGGCCTCGATGACTTCCTGCGGCTTGATGTAGGTGTCGCTCTTCTCGTAGCGCATGCCGTGGAAGGCGCGCCACTCGTCGATCTGCTTCCACCAGGCCTTGAGGGCGTCGGCGTCCGGTTTTTCCCGGCTTTCTGTCACCAGCGCGATCATTTCCTTGAGCACTGCATCGACGGGCCCGACGATGGGCACGTCGGCATCGATGGTCTTGGAGATGGAGGCCGGATCGATGTCGATATGGACTATCCGGGCACCCGGGCAGAACTTCTCGGTGGCGTTGGTCACCCGGTCGTCAAAACGGGCACCCACCGCCAGGATCAGGTCCGAGTGGTGCATCGCCATGTTGGACTCGTAGGTACCGTGCATGCCCAGCCAGCCCAGGGACTGCTTGTCGGTGGCCGGAAAGCCGCCGATGCCCATCAGGGTGTTGGTGACCGGGAAGTTGAGCATGTGTGCCAGCTCGGTCAGCTGCTTGGAGGCCTTGCCCAACACCACACCGCCGCCGGCGTAAATGATCGGGCGTTTGGCCGCCATCAGCATGTCCACGGCCTTCTTGATCTGGCCGGCGTGGCCGCGGATAGCCGGGTTGTAGGAGCGAAGCTTGACCTTCTTGGGGAAGACGTACTCATAACGCTCGTTGGGGGTGGTCATATCCTTGGGGATATCCACCACCACCGGGCCGGGACGGCCGGTTGAGGCTATATAGTAGGCGCGACGGATCACCTCAGGAATCTCCTGGGGATGGCGGACGCTGATGTTGTGCTTCACCACCGGCCGGGACACGCCAATCATGTCGGTTTCCTGGAAGGCATCCTCGCCGATCAGGGTTGAGGCCACCTGGCCGCACAGTACCACCATCGGAATGGAATCCATGAAGGCGGTGGCAATGCCGGTGATGGTGTTGGTTGCGCCAGGCCCTGAGGTCACCAGTACGGTGCCGGGCTTGCCGCTGGCTCGCGCGTAGCCGTCCGCCATATGGACGGCTGCCTGTTCGTGGCGAACCAGAATGTGCTTGACCTTGTCCTGCCGGAACAGCGCATCATAAATATGCAGCGCGGCCCCGCCGGGATAGCCGTATATGTATTCGATTCCCTCATCCTGCAGGGACCGGATCAGCATGTCGGCGCCAGACAATAGCTCCACGTTTTTCTACCCTCTATTACGAGTGAATGTGCCGGGTTCGTCCCGGTTGCCTGGATACCGGCGCGGAGCTTCTTTTGAAAGCCAGACCGGATGTTCCGCCACACTTTTCAGACGAGAGGTTATCTCCTGGCCAGCCGGGCTCCTGAGGGTTCCGGAGCACGGCCAAACACCGGGTTGCCGCTGGCAACGACCCATCCACGCCAGAGCGTGGAGCGTTCAGTGTGGAAATCTCGGGGAATGTTGCGCGGGATTGCCTGCCGCATTGACCCCTATTTTCAGGCAGTCGGTAATTTTGACAGCGGGAAACTCCCTGTCAATAGCGGGGACGCGATTAGACCGCTGGGCACGCCGGATAAAGGACGTTCATTAGTCCACAGAATTGAGCTAAGCTTGAGAAAAGGCGCGATACCCATGGCACCATAGACGAGTCTCGCTGTATACGGCCCCAGCCGGGAGCCGGCCCCAGCAGTCACTGTTTCCAGCAAACGTAGTGTGAGAACCCCCATGAATGCAAAGACCCTCCTGGTAGCCGCGGCCATCGCCCTGGCGCCCGCACTCAGCTCCGGTGCCTCGGTGTATAAATGGACCGATGACGAAGGCGTGGTCCACTACGGCGATCGCCAGCCCACCGGTCGCGAAGCAGAGTCGGTGAAGATCCGCTCCGGCACCTCCACCAAGGTTGGCCAGTCCAGCAGCCCGCAGGACAAGGTGGACGAACTGGACAAGCGCCAGCAAAGTGCCGCCGAGCAGGAAAAGCTGACCGCCCAGGAAGAAGCCCAGCGCAAGCAGCGCGAAGCCAACTGTGAGACCGCCCGCAACAACCTGAGCATCATCAATTCCAACGCCCGCATCAAGGTGGAGGAAAACGGTGAGCAGCGCTTCCTGTCACCGGAGGAAATCGAGGAGCAGCGCCAGCGCTTCCAGGAAATCGTTGACGCCAACTGCTGAGTCTCCGACGGGAAAAAAAAGCGCAGCTACCATAGCTGCGCTTTTCTGTTTCGGGGGCCGGCTCAGGCCTTGCGGAACACCAGCTGGTGATCCGACACCGTCGCCTTGATGGTATCCCCGGGCACGAACTCTCCCTGCAACAGCCTCTGCGCCAGCGGGTTCTCGATCATCCGCTGGATCGCCCGCTTCAGGGGCCGGGCCCCGTAGACCGGGTCGTAACCCACCTCGGCCAGCAGCGCCATGGCATCGTCGTCCAGGTCCAGGGCCATGTCCTGATCCCGCAGACGCCGGGCCAGGTTCTCGATCTGGACCTTGGCGATACCCTGGATCTGATCCCGAGCCAGCGGATGGAACACCACCACCTCATCGACCCGGTTGATGAACTCGGGCCGGAAGTGAGTACCCACTACCTCCATCACGTCCGCTTTCATAGCCTCGTAGTTCTCCTCACCCGCTTTCTGCTGGATGATGTCGGAGCCCAGGTTCGAGGTCATGACGATCACGGTGTTGCGGAAGTCCACGGTGCGGCCCTGGCCATCGGTCAGGCGGCCGTCCTCCAGCACCTGCAGCAGGATGTTGAACACATCGGGGTGGGCCTTTTCCACCTCGTCCAGCAGCAGCACCGAGTAGGGCCTGCGACGCACCGCTTCGGTCAGGTAACCACCCTCCTCATAACCGACGTAGCCGGGAGGCGCGCCGATCAGCCGGGCCACGGAATGCTTCTCCATGAACTCGGACATGTCGATCCGAACCATTGCCTCCTCGGTGTCGAACAGGAAGGACGCCAGCGCCTTGCACAGTTCGGTCTTGCCCACACCGGTGGGGCCGAGGAACAGGAAAGAACCGTTGGGGCGGTTGGGGTCCGCCAGCCCGGCACGGGAGCGGCGCACGGCGTTGGAGACCGCCTCCACCGCCTCGTCCTGGCCGATTACCCGGTGGTGCAGCTCGGACTCCATGCGCATCAGTTTGTCACGCTCGCCTTCCAGCATCTTGGACACCGGAATACCGGTCCACTTGGAGACCACCTCGGCGATTTCCTCGTCGGTGACCCGGTTGCGCAGCAGCTTCATCTCCATCATCTCGGCCTGGCTGGCCATGTCCAGCTGACGCTCGAGCTCCGGAATGCGGCCGTACTGCAGCTCGGACATCTTGCCCAGGTCGCCGGCACGGCGGGCATTCTCGAGGTCGATGCGGGCCTGCTCCAGCTGGCTCTTGATCTTCTGGGAACCGTGCAGTGCCGCCTTCTCTGTGTTCCACACCTCTTCCAGGTCGGCGTACTCACGCTCCACGTTGGCAATGACGTCCTTGAGCTCGTCGAGGCGCTTCTTGGAGGCCGGATCGGTTTCCTTCTTCATTGCCTCCCGCTCGATCTTGAGCTGGATGAGGCGGCGCTCGAGACGATCAAGCGCTTCCGGCTTGGAATCCATCTCCATCCGGATCTGACTGGCGGCTTCATCGATCAGATCGATGGCCTTGTCCGGCAACTGCCGGTCAGTGATGTAGCGATGGGACAGTTTCGCGGCGGCGATGATGGCACCGTCGGTCACCTCGACGCCGTGGTGGACCTCGTAACGCTCCTTCAGGCCCCGCAGAATGGCAATGGTGTCCTCCTCATTGGGCTCGGACACCAGCACCTTCTGGAAACGGCGCTCCAGGGCGGCGTCCTTCTCGATGTTTTCGCGGTATTCGTCCAGGGTGGTGGCGCCCACGCAGTGCAGCTCACCCCGAGCCAGGGCCGGCTTCAGCATGTTGCCGGCGTCCATGGAGCCCTCGGCCTTGCCGGCACCCACCATGGTGTGGATCTCGTCGATGAACAGGATGATCTGGCCTTCCTGCTTGGACAGTTCGTTGAGCACCGCCTTCAGGCGCTCCTCGAATTCGCCCCGGAACTTGGCACCGGCAATCAGCGAGCCCATGTCCAGGGACAGCACCTTCTTGTCCTTGAGGCCATCGGGCACCTCGCCATTGACGATGCGCTGGGCCAGGCCTTCCACGATGGCGGTCTTGCCCACGCCCGGTTCACCGATGAGCACAGGGTTGTTCTTGCGACGGCGCTGCAGCACCTGGATGGTGCGGCGGATCTCGTCGTCCCGGCCAATCACCGGGTCCAGCTTGCCGGCGGCGGCCCGCTCGGTAAGGTCGATGGTGTACTTGGACAGGGCCTGACGACTCTCCTCGGCGTTGGGGTCGTTGACCGCCTCGCCACCGCGGACCTGGTCAATGGCCTGTTCCAGCTGCTTGCCGTCAACGCCGTTTTCCCGCAGCACGCGGCCGAGGGTACCGCGGTCCTCCAATGCGGCCAGCAGCATGAGTTCGCTGGAAATGAACTGGTCACCCCGCTTCTGGGCCAGCTTGTCGGCGATATTGAACAGCCGGCCCATGTCGTTGGACATGGCCACATCCCCCGCCGAGCCTTTTACTTCCGGCAGGTTGTCGATTTCCCGGGCCACCGCCTGACGCAGGCGGCCTGGCTCCACGCCGATCTGCTTGAGCAGCGGCTTGATGGAGCTGGCATCCTGATCCAGCAGGGCCTGCATCAGGTGCACAGGCTCGATGAAGTTGTTGTCCTTTCCCACCGCAATGGACTGCGCGTCGGCGAGCGCGGTCTGCAGGCGGCTGGTGAGTTTGTCGATTCGCATAGTCTGGGTCTCTCCGAAATCCGGTCTCTGGGGCGCAGGCTGGGCTTGTGGGAAGCCACTCAACGCCGTCTCTTGCCCCTTAATGTAGGGCCGGTGGAGGCGACTTCAAGCAGTGGAAGGGAGAAACTGTCAGAAAATTGACGGCCGTCAATCCAGCCAGACCAGACTGGCCATGCGGCCGGTCTGGCCATCACGGCGGTAGGAGTAGAAGCGTCGGGCATCGCTGACGGTGCACAGGCCGCCACCATAGATCCGGCTGACGCCGGCCAGCTCCAGACGCTGCCGGGCCAGCAGCCAGATGTCCGCCATGAAATGGCCAGGTCGCGCACCGCGGGCGCTGAAGGCCCGGCTGGCGCTGGTGTCGAAGGCCATGAATGATTCCAGAACCTCCGGCCCCACCTCGAAATGCCGGGGCCCGATGGCCGGCCCCAGCCAGGCCATAAGGTTATCGGCGGCACCCAATTGCTCCACCGCCTGTTCAAGCACGCCGCCGCTCAGCCCACGCCAGCCGGCGTGGGCAGCGCCAACCTGGGTGCCGGCCAGATCGCAGAACAGCACCGGCAGGCAGTCGGCGGTGAGGACAGCACAGGCGACCCCAGGCTGATCGGTGATGCTGGCGTCCGCCTCGGCCTCCGCGGGGGCTGTCCCGGCCAGGGGAACCACCCGGGTGCCGTGGACCTGACGCAGCCAATGGATGTTATCGGGCTCAAGGCCAGCATGCGCTGCCAGTTCCCGACGGTTGTGAGCCACCGCCAGGGGCTCATCCCCGACACGGCTGCCCAGATTGAAAGACTGCCAGGGCCCCTTGCTGGCCCCGTCCAGGCGGGTCGTGGATAACGCCCTGACGCCCGCCGGCGCAGGCCAGTCGGGCTTGATGAATGAACGCTCAGTAGGCACTGGCCTCCGACTCCTCCACATGGCGCCGCAGCGCCGCCAACAGTCCCTCAAGGTCCGCCGGCCGCGGCACCTCCCAGCTCAGGATCTCGCCGGTCTCCGGGTGCTCGAGGGTGAGCTTGCGGGCATGCAGGGCCTGGCGATGGAAACCGGAAAGCTCCTTGCGCAGGCTCTCGGTGCTGCCCTTGGGCAAACGCAGGCGGCCGCCGTAGAGCTGGTCCCCCACCAGGGGGTGGCGAACGTGGGCGAGGTGGACCCGAATCTGGTGGGTGCGGCCACTTTCCAGTTTGCAGTGAATATGAGTGTGGGCGGCGAACCGCTCCAGAATCCGATAGTGGGTCACAGCCGGCTTGCCGCTGGGCACCACCGCCATCTTCTTGCGCTCCCGCGGGTGGCGGCCGATGGGGGCGTCCACCGTGGCACCGCCGGTCATGGTTCCCACCACCACGGCCTCATATTGGCGGCCCATGGTGCGGGTCTGGAGCTGATCCACCAGAGAGGTGTGCGCAATCAGGCTGCGGGCCACCACCATGATGCCGGAAGTGTCCTTGTCCAGGCGGTGGACAATGCCGGCCCGGGGCAGGTTCTCCACTTCCGGGGCATAATGCAGCAGGGCATTGACCAGGGTGCCGTCGGCGTGACCGGCGGCCGGATGCACCACCAGGCCCGCCGGTTTGTTGATCACCAGCAGGTGCTCGTCCTCGTGGACGATGTCCAGGTTGATGGACTCCGCCTGCCAGGACACCTGTATTTCCGGCTCCGCGTCCAGGTGAATGCGATCGTCCAGCATGACCTTATCCCGGGGTTTGCAGGTCTGGCCATTGACCGTCAGGACGCCCGACTTGATCCAGCTCTGCAGGCGGGAGCGGGAATGCTCGGGCATCAGTTCCGCCACCGCCTGGTCAAGCCGGCGGTCACTCAGTTCCGGTGGTACGGAAAATTCGGCGGTAATTCGGTTGTCAGAGCTCATTCGGGTTCCGGGAGGTCAGTGAGAAGTGCACCGCAGGCCGTGTTGGCCCCGGTAATCAGAGCAGAGTCGCCACAAAGCCACGCACAAATCCCCGTGGCCCCTGCACAGAGACGGACAACCCCGCTACAATGGCGTCCGTCCAATGCGTTTCATTATACGGGATTCCGGCATGAGATCAGTTTTTCGCTTACTCCTAGTGTCCGTTTTTGTACTGATCAGCGCCTGCGCGTCCAATCAGCAGGAAGAGGTACTGCCAGAGGAGACCTATTACGAGAACGCCCGCTCCGCCATGTCGGCCGGCAATTTCAACGAGGCGGAGACCAACCTGGACTATCTCGAGACCTACTACCCGTTCGGCCGGTACGCCGAGCAGGCCCAGCTCGACCTGATCTACGCCCGCTACCAGAATCTTGACCTGGAAGGCGCCCGGGCCGCTGCCGATCGCTTCCTGCGGCTCAACCCCCAGAGCGAGAGCGCCGATTACGCCCTCTACATGCGGGGCCTGGCGTCCTACAACATGGATATCAGCCTGGCCGGCCGCTACTTCCCCATCGATGTGACCGAGCGCGACCCTGGTGAGCAGCGCCGCGCCTTTCGGGATTTCTCGGAACTGCTCAACCGCTACCCGGACAGCCAGTACGCTGCCGATGCCCGCCAGCGCATGATCGCCATCCGCAACCGGCTGGCGGAACTGGAACTGCACGCGGCCCGTTACTACATCAAGCGGGAAGCCTTTGTCGCCGCCAACAACCGGGCCCGATATGTGGTGGAGAATTTCCCCAACACGCCGGCCACCGAAGAGGCGCTGATCATCATGGCTGAGACCTACCAGTTCCTGAACCTGGACAAGGGCGCCCAGGATGCCATCCAGCTGCTGGCCATCAACTACCCGGACAGCGACGCCTTCAACGACAACATGAAATTCGAGTCCAACATGCTGAAGCGGGAAGACCGGTCCCTGACCAGCGTGATCACCTTCGGCCTGCTGGGCGACGACTGACCGCCCACAAGACCTTTGGCCGGGAGTTCCCGAATACTCCCGGCCCTGCCCTGCGTCCTGATCCTGTTCTTACTTGCCGATTTTCCAGCCATTGGTGATCGGATAGCGCCGGTCCTTGCCGAAGCCACGCTCGGTGATGCGGATACCGATGGGCGCCTGTCGCCGCTTGTACTCGTTGCGATCCACGAGGCGGGTGGCCCGCTCCACATCAGCCCGCTCAAAGCCCTCGGCGATGATGGCCTCGGCGCTGTAGTCCCGCTCCACGTAGAGGTTGAGGATCTGATCCAGCACGTCGTAATCCGGCAGGCTGTCCTGGTCCGTCTGATCCGGCGCCAGCTCGGCGGAGGGCGCCCGGGTGATCACCCGCTCCGGAATGACCTCCGATACCGTGTTGCGATACTTCGCCAAGCGGTACACGAGGGTCTTGGGCACGTCTTTCAGGGCATCGAAGCCGCCGGCCATGTCGCCGTAAAGGGTGGAGTAGCCCACCGCCATCTCGCTCTTGTTACCGGTGGTCAGCACCATGGAACCGAACTTGTTGGACAGTGACATGAGGATGACACCCCGGATGCGGGCCTGGAGGTTCTCCTCGGTGGTATCAGGACTGGTGCCCTCGAAGGGCCCGGCCAGGGTTTCCATGAAGGCGTCGTACATGGGCTCGATGGAAAACACATCGTACTGCACGCCCAGGGCCTTGGCTTCGGCGTCGGCGTCCTCCAGGCTGATGTCGGCCGTGTAGCGGAAGGGCATCATCACCGCCCGCACCCGGTCCACCCCGAGGGCGTCCACCGCAATGGCCAGGGTCAGGGCCGAGTCGATGCCGCCGGACAGGCCCATGACCACCGACTTGAAACCGTTCTTGTTGACGTAATCCCGCACCCCCAGCACCAGCGCGCTGTAGATGTTCTGTTCGAGACTGGGTTCCTCGATGGGGTCCTGGGATACCGGCTGGCAATGGTGCTCGTGGACGAAGTCCACGGCATAGAGGCCCTCGCTGAACTGCGGCACTTCCAGGGCCTGCTGACCGGAGTGGTCGAACACCAGCGAGCCGCCGTCGAAGATCAGCTCGTCCTGGCCACCCACCAGGTTGGCGTAGACGATGCTGACCTTGTTCTCCCGGGACTTACGCTCCAGAAGGGCCTTGCGGCGCGTTTGCTTGTCGATGTCGTAGGGGGAGGCGTTGATATTGACCACCAGCTTGGCGCCGGCTTTGGCGGCGGACTCCACCGGGCCGTCGCCCCAGATGTCCTCGCACACGGTCAGCCCGACCGGTACACCCCGCACCGTGACCACGCAAGTGTCCTCGCCCTCGGCAAAATAGCGTTTCTCATCGAAGACCTGGTAATTGGGCAGGATCTGCTTGCGGTAGGTGGCAGTGATCTCGCCGCCGTCAATCAACATGGCGGTGTTGTAAAGCAGGCCCTTGTCCCGGGCCGGCACGCCGATCACCATGGCCGCGCTCAATTCTGCCGCCAGCAGTTCGTCCAGTGCCTCCTTCACCCGCAGGTCCAGGCTGGCCCGCAGCAGAAGGTCTTCCGGCGGATAGCCGGTCAGGCAGAGTTCCGGAAACACCACCAGATCCGCCTGATGAACACGCTCGGCGCTGCGCACGGCGTCGATGATGTCACGGGCGTTACCGGGAATGTCACCCACCAGGAAATCCAGCTGGGCGATGACAACCCGAAGTTTGCCGGCGGCATCCGGGTCCGCAGGGCTATACGACCGTTCCGACATGCCTGTGCTCCTGTAACTTGTTGCGATTTAAAGGCTATTATAGCCATGTCACGATGACATTCTCCCGTTTTGAGCCACCACTACACAACCGGACCCGACCCCACGCATGCCTGAGTCCACTATCCCGGCCCCTGCCAACAGCCCCGACACGGCCACGGCCGACCAGCGCGTGCGGCTGTTCCGGATCTACAACCAGTACCGGCTGGTGATCAGCCTGACCCTGGTGGCGATCCTGTTCGTCAATATCGACGGCTTCGACACCCGCTACCGGATGCCGGACTACTACCAGGGCCTGGCCTTCTCCTACCTGGGGCTCAACCTGTTCATCGGCCTGCTGCTGCTGGCTGGCTTTCGCCCCCAGCAACGCCACATCACCGGCTCCATCCTGCTGGATGTGCTGGCCATGCATGCCTTCCTGGTGTTTTCCAGCGGCATCACCAGCGGCCTGGCCAACCTGGTGATCGTCGCGGTGGCGGCGGGCAACATCCTGACACCCAGCCGCATGGGCATCTTCTACGCCGCCCTGGCGGCACTCTGCTCCCTCGGTGTGGCGAGCTGGTCGGTGGTGGCGCTGGGCAACAGCGCCGACGACATTGTCCGCGCGGGCTCCCTGGGTATTCTCTATTTCGCCGCCGCGTTCCTGCTGCAGAACATTACCCGCCGTATGATCCGCAGCGAGGCACTGGCCAACTCCCGTGCCCAGAGCATTGTGGAGCTGGAGCAGATCAACCAGCAGATCATCCAGCGTATGCGCACCGGTATCCTGGTGACCGACCGCTTCGGCCGCATTCGGGTGGCCAACGCCGCCGCCGAGGAGCTGCTGTTCGGCAACACCTCCGAAGACGGCCATCGCCACATCAGCCTGCCGCCAGCCCTGCGGGCCGGCCTGGAGCAGTGGCTGCGGTCGCCGGAGATGCGCACCGAGCCATTCCAGCCCAGCCCCCTGTCACCGCTGCTGCAGGCCAACTTCACCCGCCTGCATCAGGAAAAGGGCGACCAGATCCTGGTGTTCATAGAGGACATGAGCAAGGTCACCCAGCAGGCCCAGCAGATGAAGCTGGCCTCCCTGGGGCGGCTGACCGCCGGCATCGCCCATGAGATCCGCAACCCCCTGGGCGCCATCAGCCACGCTGCCCAGCTGATGAACGAAAGCCCGAACCTGGATGACGGTGACCGCAAGATGCTGGACATCATCCAGCGCCATTCCCGGCGGGTGAACGGCATCATCGAGAACGTGCTGGACCTGTCGCGGCGCCACCCGGCGGACAGCGAGAAAGTGGATCTCGCCAACTGGCTGGAGGAGTTTGTCGACCAGTACCGCCAGAGCGTCAGCGCCAATTTCCGCAAACCGGTCAACATTCAACTCCACCTGGCCCCGGAGCTGCCGCCGGCCCCTATGGACAGCAGCCAGATGGAGCAGGTGCTGGTGAATCTGTGCGACAATGGGCTGCGCTACAGTGAGCTGCAGACCGGGGAACCAAGCCTGACCATCTCCGCCGGCGCCACCGTCGATGGCGAGCGGGCCTACCTGGATATCCGGGATAACGGGCCGGGCATCAGCGAGGAAAACCGGGCGTCGGTGTTCGAGCCCTTCTTCACCACCGACAAGAGCGGGACGGGCCTGGGGCTCTATCTCGCGCGGGAGCTCTGCGAGGCCAATCAGGCTCACCTATCGCTGCTGCAGGACTCACATCCCGGCTGCTGCTTCCGGATCACCTTCGCCCATCAGGGCCGGCTGATCTAGTTTGCCCCCGGAGTCTGGCCGGGCCGACAAGAACAACATGGATGAGACCGAGTTTGATGGCCAACCACACCGCCCTGATTGTTGATGACGAACCCGACATTCGCGAACTGCTGGAAATCACCCTCACCCGCATGGGTATTGATACCCGAACGGCGGCGGACGTAGCCGAGGCCAAGGCCATGTTGGCGCAGTCTCCGCCGGAACTCTGCCTGACCGACATGAACCTGCCGGACGGCAATGGCATCGAGCTGGTGAGCTGGATCCAGCAGCACTGCCCCAACACCCCGGTTGCGGTCATCACCGCCTACGGCAACATGAATACTGCCATCGAGGCCCTCAAGGCCGGCGCCTTCGACTTCGTCTCCAAACCGGTGGAACTGCCGCGGCTGCGGGAGCTGGTGAGCAGCGCCCTGCGACTGGCCGAACCCAAGCCCGAAGCCTCTCCGACCCGGGACGAACCCGGTCTGCTGCTGGGGGAGTCCGCGGAGATCCGCCGCCTGCGGGTCCAGGTCCGCAAACTGGCCCGCAGCCAGGCCCCGGTGTTCATCAGCGGCGAGTCCGGCAGCGGCAAGGAGCTGGTGGCGAGGATGATCCACCTCCAGGGCCCTCGCAGCGAATCGCCGTTTGTGGCGGTCAACTGTGGCGCCATTCCCTCCGAGCTGATGGAAAGCGAGTTCTTCGGTCACAAGAAAGGCAGCTTCACCGGCGCCACCGACAACAAAGAGGGCCTGTTCCGGTCCGCCAGCGGCGGCACCCTGTTCCTGGACGAGGTGGCGGACCTGCCACTGGCCATGCAGGTGAAGCTGCTGCGGGCAATCCAGGAAAAAGCCGTGCGGCCGGTGGGCGAGTCCAGGGAATTCCCGGTGGATATCCGGCTGCTGAGCGCCACCCACAAGAACCTCCCGGAACTGGTAGGGGAAGGGCTGTTCCGTCAGGATCTGTTCTACCGCATCAACGTGATCGAGCTGAGTGTGCCGCCCCTGCGGGCGCGGCCGGACGACATCCCGCTGCTGGCCAACCACATCCTGGAACGCATTGCCCGGGAGTACGAGTGCGAGCCGGCACGGCTGACCCGCGATGCCCTCGAGCGGCTGCAGCATTACGACTTCCCGGGCAACGTACGGGAACTGGAGAACATCCTAGAGCGCTCCTTCACCCTCTGCGACACCGACACCATCGATGCCGAGGACCTGCACCTGGGAGCGGCGCCGGCACTGGGCCCGGAAACGTTGGGCAATGGCCATGACCTGCCCGCAAGGCCGCTGCCGGATGGCGAGATGGACCTGGAGAACTATCTGGAGAGCATCGAGCGTCAGGCCATCGAGAAGGCCCTGGAGGCCACCCGCTGGAACAAGACCGCCGCTGCCAAGCGCCTGGGCATCAGTTTCCGGGCCCTGCGCTACAAGCTCAAGAAGCTGGGCCTGGATTAAGCCAGGCCAGCCTCTCAACGGACAATAATTTCCCGCCAGCCCAGACGGCCCCGCAGGGTCCGGTCACCAAAGTCCACCACGTTCTCGTTGGTCAGCGCATCGGCAGGCGCGGTGCCGCCGGCGGTGTTGTCGAACATCACCTTGCCCAGCACCTGTGACTGCGACAGCAGGCCCTGACCGAAGAACAGCCCGGCCACCGGAAGATCGGCGCTGTTAACCCGACCGTCACGGCTGGTGTCCAGCACCGGTCTGTCGGGGTTGGTGCCGTCCAGGTCCAGGAACATGCGGAAGCTGCCGCCATCGGAACTGCAGGTGTTGGTGGGCGGCAGGGTGGTGTTGAACAGAATGGTGCTGCCCCGGACCTGGGGCACCTGAACCACCCGTTCACCGGCCCGGGTATCGAAGTCCACCAGCCAGCCCATATGGCGGCCGCCGCTGCTGCCCCATTCCAGACCGCCCTCCCCCAGGTCCCTGATCAGGCCCTCGCTGACCGAGCGCTCACTGATATCCCGCGCCAGCAGATCGGCCCGGCCCAGTCCGCCCACGCCGGCATCCCAGACCCCATAAAAGGACTGCAGACCGGTGTTGTTGACGTCGGCCTGGCTGAAGTACTGGCCGGTGCCAAACAGCACCAGCAGGTCCGGTGCATTGCCGGCGGTGGTTTCGGTGTAAGGATTGCGAACCACCATGGGAGCGGCGGTAACAGGCTGTCCCGAGGCGGCGCTGAACAGCGGCTGGGGGTAGTCCACGCCCCGTTCACGGCGGCTGTAGGCGCTGCCCCACTGGCCGCTGTCATTCGCCGTAAAGCTCCAGATGCGACCGCGGAGGTCACCGGCATAGACCCGGTCCACCAGCTGGTCGTCGTCCAGATCGATAAGGCGGACATCCGAGGTGAGACCGGCCACCGCGCCGCTCCCCGCGGCTGCAGTCTCGATAAAGCGGAAATCCGTACCCTCGGTCCAGCGGCCATCAATACCACCCTCCAGCCGCAGCATGAACAGGCCGCTGCGCCCGCTCGGTGCCCCGTAGCCGTTGCCGAACACCGCCACCCACTCGTAGCCGCTGCCCCAGCGGGCCAGCATGATGTTGACAGGCTCGGTGACGTAGCCCAGATCCTCGTGGCGGAATTCCCACAACGCCAGCTTGTCGGCACTGAACTCGCTGATGGCCTCCGGGGCGGTGATGTCCAGGGCGAATAGACCGCGACCGCCGGCCCGCAGGCCGCCGACCAGCACCGTGTGCCAGGCATCCCCGGCGCCGCTGTCGATGTAGGCATCGGCCACGGCCGGCGTCAGGTCCACGTAGTAGCGGTGGCCGTAGGCGGGATCGGTGAGGTAGCTCAGCCCGGCCTGGGCGGCGGTATCGAATACCAGGTCCGGTACGTAGGCAAACAGCTCTTCGCCGGTGGCCGCAGTGAAGGCGTGCAGCATGCCGTCGTTAGCTCCCACATAGACGGTCGCCGGCCGCTGGCGGATGGCCTCGTTGGTCCGGAAATCCGAGTAGCGCTCGCCAATATCACCGTAGGGCGCGCGATCCGGCCAGCCCATCCGGGGCTCTGCCACGAACACCGGTGAGGAATGGACGATATCGCCAAGGCGGCTGGCACGGGGTCGCAGGCCGCCGGCGCCGCCCTCGCGACTGCGGTCGCCCCGCAGATAGTCCAGCCGGGCCTCGGCCAGGGTGGCATCGGAAGCCTCCAGATCGGCTCGCTGGTGCGACGCCAGGCTCTGCCAGCGGAATGGTCGGCTGACCGCCTGGGCGGGGTCGTAGGTCAGAATCTGCCGCGGTGAGCTGGCCAGATCACGGGCGTCCAGCAGGTCGGCGGCCTCCCACTGCCGGTCGCCGATGTAGGAGCCACCCTCCTGTACCAGCCGGCCATTGCGGCTGTTGAGTTCGCGAGCGGAAAGGCTGCCGCTCCAACGATGGCTGTTGAAGGCGGCGCTGAATATCAGGGTGTCCGACTCCACCAGGGCGCTGCTGAATGTCACCGCGCCGGCCGCCCCGGCCTGGTCCTCAATATCCGCCAGGGCCCGGTTGAGGCCGGACACGATATCGCTCGGAAGTCGGGCGTTGTGGATCTCGCCACGGCCGTTGACGGTGGCGTTGTAGAGGTCATCCACCTGGTAGCGCAGAATGTCGTCGGACTCCGTGTTCACGTCGGGCCAGGTGGGGGGTGACCTGTGGGCCTCCGCCACAGTCTCATAGCCCGGGGAGCCATACACCGAGCCGCCATTGCCCAGCAGCACACCGTAGGTGTTCATGTGCAGGTTGGAATTGCAGTCCAGACGGGGATCCACCGAATCATCACCACACTGACCCGGAACCCGGACCTGACCGGTGGGCAGATCCGGGCGCAGGTTGGTCTGGTAATAGTGCATGGCGATATCGCCGAGGCTGTCCGCGGCCGTGTTCTCGTAGGGCGCACCGGCGCCCAGGTCGGCATTGCCCACTGAGCGATGGCTGCCGTAGTCGGTGGCAAAGCCGTCGGTGTAGAGCAGGCCATAGTTGCGCTGACATTCGTACTGCACCGGCGCATCGGCATCACGGCGCTGGTACTGGGTCCCCAGGAGATTGAGGGCCTGCCGCAGTGGCGCCTCGTTGCTGGCAGGAGCGTCGTCGTAGGCGTGATGGACCTGATAAAGCAATTGGTCCAGGTCACCACCACTGGCGCGGTCCCGGGTTTCCTTCATGACCGCCGTGGCGGTGCTGTCGTTGACCGTCAGTACATCGGCCCGCACCGCTCCAATCCCGGCCAGCGATTCCCCAAGGCCGGCACGGATGGACTGGTGGCGGCGGCGATGGTAAGTAAACCAGTTGGCGAAGTTCTGCAACTCACCGGCATAGTCACGGTCGTAGCCGGGGCCGCTGAAGCGCTGCTGCCCGCCATCCAGAACCACCTTGCGCAGGCAGCGGCCGTCCGGGGCCAGGGCGCCTTCGAACGGGTTGCCGTCGGCATCCTCGAACTGCAGCAGGGATCCTACGCCGTACTGTTCGACGTAGCGCCGGAAGTGATCGGGCTCCGGCGCACTGCACTGGCCCTCGAAACCCAGCGCCGGTGGCACCAGAAAGCGGAAGCGCCCCTCATCCTCGGGCACGAAATACGTGGCCGGGTTATGGGCAATACACACGTAGTTCTTCTGCAGGGCCGAACCGTCCAGAACTCCCAGCAGATCGGACCTGACTGCGTCCACGTTGCAGGTAAGGTAGTCGGTTACCGGCCCCAGCAGCGTCCTGCGGCTGCGGCTGATGGGCACCAGGCCGGCCGAGGTTTCGGTAATCACGGCGTTGGCGGCGCCTACGGCACCCAGGGCCGAGGCCATGATGTCGGAGACCGCGAAGGGGGCAATCTGGGTACTGGTGAACGGCGATGACCGGGCGCTGCAGAAAGGCAGGTCCAGGCGCAGCAGATTGCAAAGCAGGTAAGCCGTCACCCGGTCGATGGATTCACCGCCAAAAGTCAGCAGGCTGGACAGAATGCCGCCGGAGATCGGGTCGTCAAACCGCTGGGGGTAGTTGGGGTCCAGCAGGGGGTTGCTCACCTCGGCGTCGGGGTAGGCCTGCGCGGCGGTGGATTGCCAGGGTCTGTAGTCCACAGCGGGATCGTAGAACTGTGGGTTGTAGGCGGCCGAGCGGCTGAAGGCATAGGGCGCCAGTGGCGGCAGTACATCGTAGTCACGGTTCAGGCGCTGGCCGTTGTAGGGATCCGAAACCCCGGTTTCGAACAGGTAACCGTAATTGACACTGCCTACCAGGGCGCTCGTGACCGAGGTCTTGAGGGCGGCCAGGGGACCGCTGCTACCGGTGGGCAGAGTCTGGTCAACCAGTTCCCCCAACCAGTTGAGCATGCCGTCACTGTCCAGGCGACCGTAATCCGCCCCCGCCATCAGCACCTCCAGGTCCATATGGCGGGAGTCATCCATCATGAACAGCAGGTTATGCTGGGCTTTGGGGCTCACGAACAGGGGAGTCTGCGCCAGGTCCACGCCGTCAGCGGCCGCTACGGGCATGACAAATCCCACCAGCAGGGTGGAAGGCAGCAGGCTCCGCTTGATCACGCTCGTCAGATTCATAACTCACCCGCGTAGTAGACTTCCACGATGCGACGGGCATCACCGGTGAATCCCTGGGACATGGCCACCACACGGAAGCCCGAGGGCCGGACGTCATTGGCGGTCATGTTGTGGCGGCCGCTGACCACCACATCGGTGACCTGCCCCATCCCCGCCAGGTCGCCAACCAGCTCGATGTAGTAACGGGGCATGGGCACTGGCCGGCCGAAGGTCTGGGCCCAGGCCGCCTGGGTTTCGGTGGCGGCGAAGCTGTTGTCCTCCCTCCAGCTGGCCGTGTCCTCCGGCGCGGGCGCGGCACCCGCGCTATAAAGCGGCCCGCTGGCGGTGAAATCCGCCTCGGTCAGAAGGCCGCCGTCGATGCGGCGCTCGGCCTCACGCAGGACTTCCTCGGTCAGCTCCAGCGCCACCTCGCCGTCGCGCTGGGCATTCACCATAAGCTCCTGCAGGGTGACCCTTTCCATGCTGCTGGTGGCCAGCAGGCTGAGCACCAGCAGCAGAATCAGGCTGACGATCAGGGCCGCGCCCTGCTGGCGCCGGGGCCCAATCACAGCGACTGCTCCAGGGTGCGGTTGCGCAGACTGGCAACGAAGGTGTAGACCCGGTAGAGCGCCCGGTCATCGGCGGTGACCAGGCCATTGGCAGAACTGCTGCAGTCCAGCCAGCCCGGGAAGCAGACGGTGACCGGCGCGTCCAACACCCGGTCGTCATTGGAGCGGGCCAGCACGCTGACGCGCACCGCCAGGGTGCGGTCCAGGAGATCGGCGGCGTTGACGGCGTTGGCCGCCGGTGGGTCCTGCCAGGCATCGATGGCGCCATCGCCGTCATTGTCCACACCGATCAGGGTACGAAGGTCCCGCACGCCGGTCACCATCTCTATCGCATCCACGGCCGATCCGGCAGTGCCGCCATTGCCCTGCAGACGCGGACGTTCAAGCATCAGGGAGCGTCCGCCGTCAGCCCGCAGCTGCACGGAATAGCGCACCACGGAGGGCCGCAGTACACGGGCATTGTCGGAGTACTTGCGGGGCATGAGCTTGACGGCGTTCCCGGGCGAGACACGGTTGCCCCGGTTGTGAACGACCACGTTGGTGTTGACGTTGGTGGCCTGGAACAGATTGGCGGACTCGCAGTCGGACACCAGCAGCAGGTCCCCCGGCTGGACACCGGAGGCGTCGGTGAGATGCAGCGCGGCGGCATTGGCGGCAGGCATTTTGGCCACCGTCATGGCGGCGGAGGGATCGATACCCCTCAGGGTAATGACATGGGAGCCATCAATTACATTGTTCTGGCTGTCGGTGTCCGCCGCAATCTGCAGCCCCTGCTCGAAGTTGAGCAGACTGTCCGCCGCGACGGGGTTGAGGTTGCTGGCGATGCGGCTGTTACGGGTCAGGCAGCCCCAGTAGTCGGCGTTGCGGATGTCCCGACCAAGCAGCATGGCCGCCTCCCGGCCTGACTCCTGTACCGCGGCCTGGGCCTGGCTCAAGACAAAGGCCTGCTTGTTGGACACGAAAATCTGGGTGAGCCCCGCCAGCAGGATCAGCCCCAGGGTCATGGCGATCATCAGCTCCACCAGCGAGAGACCCTGCTGGTATCCCATCGACTGGCGCTGGCTAGACATTGGACAGCCTCGCCCGGAACACCAGCTGATGGTTGCCCAGCTCGCTGGCGTTGCCCTGGGCATCCTCACCAACAGCCCTGCCCTCACGCTCCAGCCAGCGGATGGTCACTGTGGTGACACCCTGGTCAACCACAACAGCGGCGCTGGCCTGGGGCAGCTCCCGGCCCATCCGGCGGCACCATTGCCGGGTATCGGTTGCCACGATGCTTACCGACTCGCCCGGGCCACGGGTGGCGGCCTGGGCGCAGTCATCGAAACCGAAATTGTACTGGTCCCACTGACCGGGATTGGCGCGGATCCGCTCCACGATGTCACCGGCAAGAAGCGTGGCACGAGTACGGATGTCCGCATTGGTATTCATTTTCAGGCCATAGATCTGCAGGCTGGCCACACCCAGCAGCCCCACCGAGAACACCACCGCGGTCACCAGAACCTCGATCATGGAAACACCCTGCTGCAAGCGCATGGCTCCGCCCTCAACCGCAGTTGTCGTGTTCGACCAGACGGATCTGGCCGCCACCACTGATCTGCAGCCGCTGGCCCGGCGTCACCGACTCGAAGGCACAAAAAATCAGGGCGTAGGACTGCTCACCGGCGGCGAAACCGGCGGCATCGAAACCGAAGGGAGCCAGGCCGGCCGCAGAACCCACGCCGAGCACTCGCAGCCCCGGCTCATCCAGCGCCACCTGGCGGATAAGCTCGTTATCGCCCTGCAGGCCGTTGCCGTCCAGGTCCTGCCAGATCAGCGCGCCGTTGCGCCAGACCGCGACCCCGTCGCGGGCCAGGGGCGATACCCAGACCCGGTCGCCCCGGCGAAGCGCTTCCGCCCGGGCATGATTGATCAGACCAACAAGCTGATTGGACGATGCCACCAGCCGGCTCTCACCGAGCAGACTGGAAAAGGAGGGAATGGCCCAGCCGACGAGAATCGCCAGAACCATGATTGCGACGAGGAGTTCCACCAGAGTGAAGCCTGCGTGCTTTTGCGTCATACCACCACCAGTGACCGATGTAATTGTTGTTGGTCTCAAGCCGAAGCACACCCCCTAGATACCGCCTGGATCTGTCTGATCAGGCCGCTTTTGGTGCTTCTGGTACAACAGTACAATGAATGAATTGGGGTTCAATTGTCTTAAAATGCCATAAATTAATAATTTGCAATGATTGACAAATGGGGTGTCTTTTGATGATGGCCCAGGGAACCTCAAAGGGAAATCCAGTCGACTTTCCAGCAGAGTGAGGAGCAACACTGCTCTCACCTACGTGGAAAAGAGCAAATGTCCTAACCCACTGCGATGATCAAAAGGCTAACTTTGGACTCCGGTCGGGACTTGGCGCTGTAAACGTCAGATCCGACGAGATTTAAAGAAAAGGAGGCTCATGGATGAGCAATGTTGAACGGGTGAAGGGATTCACCCTCCTTGAGATGATCATTGTGGTGAGCTTGATCTTGATCATAGCGACCCTGGCCGTTCCCAGCGGGCAGGCAATGGTCGAAGCAAACGAGCGCCGGACGGTCGTCGCGGCACTGGTCGGCGCGTTTTCCGTCGCAAGAAACACATCGATCCAGGAGAAGGTACCGGTCACACTCTGTCCACTGGATGAAAACGCCCGCTGTATCAAGGACTGGTCACGCCCAGTGACCGTGTTTCGGGACCCTGGACGGCTGCGCCGACTTGTCTCCCAGGATCAGATCATTCGGCATGTACAGGCACCTGCGGCCGGCATCGTCATCGCCAACTCCGCCAATCGGCGATATTTCGGTTTTCGTGGTACCGGAATGGCACGCTCGGCCATCGGCAACCTGATCTGGTGTCCGGACGACGGCGATGTCCGTCAAGCCGTCCAGTTGCGAATCAACATGGGAGGTCGTTTGCAGCAGGCCAGGGACCGGAATGGGGATGGCATCGTGGAAGGAGCAGATGGCCGGAACATCACCTGCTCCTGAACAGCCAGAGGGCTGTAAAGAACGCAATCAGTCCCAGCCGATTCGTTGCCCGGTAGAAAGCAGCACGAAGGTGTTGCCGCCCTGGCCATTTTTGGGCCGGGCCTCAATGCGGTAACTGTTGGCCGTGGTGGAAGCAGCAACAATCACAAGGTCATAAAACTTGGGCGTGCCCTCAAGTGGCGCCTCAGCAGGAAATATATCCGTGGCCGCTGAGCCAAGGGTGGCGCCAGCGTATGTCGAGTTCTGGGTATGAAAACGTTCCAGGCGGCTGGCCAGCGACATCAACGCCCCCTGAGCATCCGTTGCTCTGGCGTTCTGGACATACTGCTGGTAACTGGGAATGGCGATCGCGGCAATGATGCCTAGAATGGCCACGACGATCATCAGTTCCAGTAGCGTAAAGCCTTTGTTCGAACCAATTCTGCTCAAGAGAACCTCTCCACTGCTGTTCGTATTGTCGGGATTCGGCGTTGGCCCCACCGATTTCTGGACCGATGGGGCCAACCTCCTTATGGGGCTAACAGTTCCTGCCAACCGAGGCGACCGGTACGCTGACCAGATTCGCCCACATCGATCTCGCGCTGCTCGGGCTCGTCATTCTTGTTCAGGTACTGGAACTCGTCGAGGAAGGCGGTACCGCCGGTTCCCTGATCGTCGCTCTTTTCACCGATGTAGAGCCCATCATTACCATCGATAACGCCGTCATTGTTGGTGTCAAACACTGGTTGGTCAGGGTTGGAACCATCCAGATCCACTGACATCAGCCACGACGAGCCGCCACCAGCGCAAGCAGACTGCGAGGGCGTGAAAGTCTCGAAGAAGACAATCTCGCCGCGCAACTGGGGCGCATTCAGCACACGCTCGCCGGTTTCAGGCAGATCCATGTACCAGCCATAGTCTCGGCCGTTACCACTGGCATTGCTCCAGTCAATGGCGTTGCTGCTGCTGGTCCGCAACCGCTTGAAGGTATTGTTGACCTCGGTGATCGTCTGGGCGACCAGATCCGCCCTCACCCGGCGACTGTCGCCTCTATCCCAGACTCCGTAGAAGGTCTGAGCTGCCGTGTTACTGGCATCTCCGTCCGTAAAGTAACGCCCGGTCCCAAAGTAGACGAGGTAATCCTCGCCATTCGCACCCTCAGTACCAACCGGCGACTCGACATTGCGAACAACGAGTGGCCGGGTCGAAATTGGCTGCGGATTGCCGACGCTGTCCGTCGCGGTGAAAAGCGGTACCGGCAAAGCGTTGGCGCCATTACCATCCTTGTAGGCTGACGTCCATTTGGAAGAGTTGGCATCACTGACATCGATAACCCACATCTTTCCGGTCTGGTCACCACCGTACAACCGGTCAATGATGGAATCGCCGTTGGTGTCCAGAGGCTGCACAGCGGACAGGCCACCGGTATCGCCCAGTTCGATAAACTGGTAATCCGAGCCCTCGGTCCAGGTGCCATCAAGACCGCCGTCCATGTAGACAATAAAGACACCGGTCTTGTTGTCTGCGGCAGTGGCGCCATTCGCCAGGCCATTACCCAGCACCATGGCCCAGCGGCCATTGGGCATCATGCCCACGGTCGGCTCGCTCAGGACGTAATTGAGTCTGGCGTCCGCGGTTTCATTGAACTCCCAGAGTACCAGGTCGGCTGCGTTGGCCTCGGAGAAAGCACTGGGATCGGTCACATCCAGCGCGAAGAAGCCAACACCGCCATTTCTCAGGCCGCCAATGAGCACCGTGCGCCATGCCTCAGTGCCGGTGGGCGCCGCTTTGGTATAGACGTCAACGGCCTGAGGCGTCAGGTCCACGTAATATTTGTGGCCATAATCCGGTCGTGTCAGGTAATTCAGGCCAGCGTCGGCATTGGTGGAGTATACGGACCGCGGCACGTACGCAAGCACTTCCTGACCACCCCCATCAACGGTGGCCTCTTTCGCGTTGAATCCGTGCAGCATGCCGTCGTTGGCACCCACATAGATGACCGGCATACGGCCACGGGCGGTATTGTTCTTGAAGTTCGAGTAGCGGTCAGTGTCGACACCGAAAACGCCGGAGTCCGGCCAACTCAGACGGGGATCACCAACGAAAAGTGGTGTCGAGTGAACAATGTCACCAAGAACACTGGCCCGGTTGCGGAACTCCTGGCCCTCGCCAGTACGACTACCGCGCAGATAGGCCAGACGCTGGGGTCCCCTCGTGTCCGCTGTACCAGTCGGCGACTTGCTCAGGTCAGCGATCTGGCCGGCATCGAGAACCGAGGTGTCCCAACGGAAGGGCACACCGTCGCCGCTGGTGTTCGAATAGGTCAGAATGACGCGGCTATTGGGTGCCTGTGCATCAAGACGGGAGGCAGCCGACCAGGCCGGAACCGAGGCTACAGCGCCGGTATCCGGATCCAGGGCCCTTGCGGCAAGGTTGCCGCTCCAGGCGGTGGAGTTAAAAGACGCGCTGTAGACAAGGCTGTCGGAGTTGAGGGTTCCGGTGTTGAACGAAACACTCGAAGCATTACCGATGGACGCAATAATGTCTCGGAGAGCGGCGGAAAGCTCTCTCCGCAGTTCCGCTGGGGTCCGCGCATTGAACATGTCACCCCGGCCATTCACGGCAGCGTGGTAGAGATCATCGATCATCCGCTTGTCCCGCAGACCGGTATCCGGCCAGGTGGGTGGATTGGCGTAGGCATCCGCCACCGTATTGTGGGTGACACCGTAGATCTGCCCCTCGGCACCCAGGCCGGCGGTATAGGTGTTCATATGGAGATTGGTATTGCAGTCGAGGCTGGGGTCCGGGGTTGCGACGTTACAACCCGCCGGCACCCGTACCTTGCCTGTAGTGAGGTCTGGCCTAAGGTTCT
Organism: Marinobacter sp.; assembly: GCF_033722195.1. Lineage (GTDB taxonomy): Bacteria > Pseudomonadota > Gammaproteobacteria > Pseudomonadales > Oleiphilaceae > Marinobacter. The sequence continues at coordinate 3,654 of NZ_JAWVZL010000034.1, read as the reverse complement.
CGGTGTAATATTTATAAGCGATATCTCCCAGGGTGTCGCTATAGCTGTCCTGGTAAGGCGCCCCCGCCGAGCCATCCTCGTTGGCAATGCCACTGAGGTCACTGTTATTGGAGAAGCCATCGGTAAACAGAAGCGAGAAGTTCTTTTGGCACTCTTGGGTAATTGGCGCCGCCGAATCTGTGCGCTTGAGCTGCAGCGCCGCGTGATTGAGCGCTTCGCGGTTGGGCGTGCCGCCACTACTGACATAATTGTACTGTTCTGTCAGAAACGCCGTGACATCAGCCGGGTCGTCCATATCGTACATGGACACATCGCGACGATTGTTGATCCAGAACAGACCGGTCTGGATGCCACCAATACCCTGGAAGGCACTGGCCAGACCACCCCGGATCGCCTGGTGACGGCGACGGTAGTAGGTAAACCAGTTGGCAAAGTTGGTGCTCTCTTCAGCGAAGGTCCGGGTCTGTGTGACCCCATCTTCGTCCACGTAGCTATAGCTGGACTGACTGGACTTGATATCCACACGCTTCAAACACTCACCGGTGGGTGCGATCGCATCCACCCCGCTGAACTGGGCGGTGCCTGCCATGAACTGACGGTAGTAGGCGGGGTCCACATCTGTGGCACAACTCCGGGTCACGCTGGAGGCTGTTGTTGAACTCAGCGAAACGGCACCTGCAGGTATGCCGCTTTCCGAGGTGATCAGTATCTGGTCGATATAGACGTCAGGCTCACGGTAGCGAATTCTGAGGGTTTCGCTCACCCCGGCCTGGGCAAAATTAACTTTGGCCCATGGCTCCCAAACCCAGGCGTCTGACAGAAAATGATTTTGCCACCATTTGTTCCAGTCCTCGCCCGAAACATTCACCCAATCCGTGTTGTTGGGGGTAACCACCGTCAAAGCAGTAGACGGGAATCCAACCAGGTTGAGCCAGAGGGAGTCAGCACTGCCATTCGGCATGCGCCGACGCAACCATATGGTGTGTTCACCGGTAACTTTGGGCGAAAACGTGAAGTCCAACTGGCCCGCACTGGCCGCCGGCGGGGCATCCAACGCCGCTGCAACGTTAGTTACACCAATGTAGTCATTGGCTGATGCTGAGTCGATCAACGTCTGGGAACGGATAGTAGATGATCCTGACGCCACCTCCCAGGCACCCTGGCGCAACGCCGGTGACTCCGCTTCAAGCAGAACGGAGGCCGCGCTGCTGAAGGTTGCCGAACCCGAAGCCGGCGTATAGGTATATTGACCCGTGTTCTGGATTACGTAGTAGTGCGCCGGGTAATACGTATAGTCCTTGGTGCCGGTGGAACCACAGGGTCCACCGGCGTCCGTGCAGGGCATGTCGGCGTCGTTGATCTCAAAGCCCCACCCAGCCTTTCCTGCCGTGCTTATATCAGCGAGAAGATTCAGGTTGGGCTGGCTCGAGCGTCGCGGATCGAGGGGCGCCGATGAGGGGTCACTGTTGCTGAATGAAATACCACCGTAGGACGGCCAGGGATCATACTGGACGCTCGGGTCGTAATAGGACTTATTGAAGGCCCCACTGCGGGCAAAGGCGAAGGGCTTGATAGGGGGCACAGCGTAATGGCCGGTCAGAATCTTGCGACCATCATAGGTGCCGTTGCGTCCATTGGGTAAGATATAGGTGTACTTACCGCCACTACTCTGGGCAATGACACCCGACTCGCCCGCATCATTAAGCCTGCCATCGAGCTTTGTAAACGCACCGTCCTCGCCCAGCCACAATGCGCCGTCATTGACACTGAACAGTGTCTCAAAATCCATGCTGCCCGAATCATCGATCGCCAGCATAACGTTGTGTTTTACGGTACCGGCCAGAAACAGCGGCTCATCCGCGGGAACAACCGGAGTGGCAAAACCTGCGGCTGGCAAGGTGAGACCTAGCCCGATCATGCCGTGAAAAACGCGCTTAAATAGAGTATTCATACACTCAACTCCCGAGCGTGAAAGGGTTAGGAGCCCTTACCGTAATAAACTTCGATGATCCGACGGGTCTGGCCGGTGCGCCCTGAGCTCCAGGCCACAATCCGGAAACCCTCTGGCGGTCCAGCAGCACCCGCGCCACCGTAGTTGCCCACGGCCATATCGTTAATCTGTTCTTCATTGGTTACCTGACCCACATGCTCAATCAGGTAGCGGGGCGCCACCGCCAGCTCCGAGGTGGGGAAGCCGGTGGCAGCGATGGACGCACTGCCACTGCCCGGCGCCCAGGTGGCGTCGGCATAGATGTTGGGCGCGGTGGCTTTTTCATAGAGGCCTGTCTGCACACCAAAATTACCGAGAGTAACGGTGTTGTTATCCAGTACCAGCTCGGCTTCCCGGGCGGCAAACTCCGCCGCCTCCAGCGCGATCTGACCGTCCCGGACAGCCGATACCATGCGCTCCTGCAGGGACACGTTTTGCATGGATGCCACCGCCAGCAGCGACAACACCAGTAGGATCAGCAGGCTGGTCAGCAATGCTGCCCCCCGCTGAAGCGAACTCAAGCCGCGTTTCATCAGAATCATCACTTACATCCTGTTTCTGATCGTAGAGGTCAGTGTGTACACACGACGCAGGCGCAGGTCGCTGCCGTCGACTGCCGTGCCGTTGAAGGTAAGCGCCTGAGCGCTGTCAAGAACCCGCTCTTGCGACGAGCGGATCAGGAGACTGACCCGGACCGAAACCACATCCTCCATGTCCGCCACAGCCGCGGCGGTGCGATAGGCGTTGGCGGCACCGTCGCCATTGGTGTCCTCGCCATACAGGATCTGCATGTTCTCGACACCGTCGATCAGCTCAACGGTTTGGACGCCGCCCACGGATGCCCCCGACAACACGCCAGTCCGCATGAATAGCGCCGGACCGCCACTGGCGCCGGTGCCAACAAAATAGGTTTCGGTGTAGGGCAGCAGGACCGAAGCCCCCACGTCGTAAATCTGCGAAAGGCAATTGGCGGTCCCACACCCACTGGCGTTCTTACCGTTTCCTGGCGATACGCTGTTACCGCCATTGTGCTGGATCTTATCGCCGCCCGGTGGCAACTTGGTTACCTGAAAAATATCACCGCCCTGGCAGTTGGTCAGGACAACAATATCCCCCTCACTGATGAGGCTGGCGCTGGTGACATCCAGGTTCGCAGAGGACGTTGGCATCGGTGAGTCAATCGTGATACCAGCAGAGCCGCGGGTTCCGCGCACCGTGATACTGTCCGTACCGTCAACAATGGCATCGGTGCCATCCGCATTATTGTCTGCACCCTCCAATCCCGAGCCAAAACCCAGAATGTCCGCATCGTAGCCTGCACCAGTGTCGTCGAGATTGTTGAAAACATTGGCGTTATCAACACAGCCCCAGTAATCGGCATTCCTCACCGCTTTGCTGATGATTTCGGTGCCGATACGCGCGGTCTCCTGAACGTTGGCACTGGCTGCCGTGGTATCAAAGGCCTGCCGGTTGCTGACGAAGATCTGCACCAGACCCACGGTAAGGATCAGCCCGATCAGGCCGGCAATCATGAACTCGATCAGAGACAGCCCGCGCTGCCTGCTTATTGACACCTTTCTCACTGGTCAATCCTCGCCTGCAGGGTGTAACTCTGGGCCTGGGCATCGGTGCCCAGGCTACGCTCGGTCCAGTTGATGGTGACC